>NZ_QNRT01000002.1:177244-550072 GCF_003315245.1 Arenicella xantha
CGAAGACTAATAGGGACAGGCATAGTAACACTTGAAAAGCACCTTCCAAAATGTCACTCTAGTCACACAAGGAAACAAACTGGAGTTACGGAATGACTCAACCACGCGGCACGCTCGTGTCGGCTACCGACACGCCCTATTACCATTGCGTTTCACGGTGCGTTCAACGGGCCTTTTTATGTGGCTACGACCAACACACTGAGACCGATTACGAACATCGTCGACAATGGCTAGAGTCCAAACTGCATCATGTTGCGACCGTGTTTTCGATCAAGCTATGTGCGTATGCCGTGATGAGCAACCACTACCATGTGGTCGTACATCTTCGGCCAGACGACGCCGCGCACTGGAGTAACCGCGAGGTGGTTCAACGCTGGCATACGCTCTTTAGAGGAACCTACTTATCGCAATGCTATAAAACAGAGATACGCTACTACCCGCGCAAACTGCGGTGCTTTATCGTGACATCGAAACATGGCGTGAGCGCTTATCAAGCCTGTCATGGTTCATGAAAGTGGTGAACGAATCGATTGCTCGAAAGGCCAATATAGAAGACAACTGCACAGGCCATTTCTGGGAGAGTCGATTTAAGAGTCAGGCCCTGCTGGATGAGCGAGCTTTACTTACGTGTATGGCCTACGTTGACCTGAACCCGATTCGAGCGAAGATGGCTGCCACGCCCGAGACATCAGACCACACCTGTATAAAAGCCAGAGGCGAGCGACGCACTTGAGTGGAATAGGGTGAAAAGTACAGCTACACCAGCTAGCAATCCGCTAGTGGATCTGCTGACTTGAAAAGTTAAGCGATTGCTGCCGCGGCTCATGAGCTTATTCGGTTTGCATTTAGTGAGGTACTCATATTCGTCCTAGTTTGTTTGCAGTCATTTGACTTCCTATTTACCAATGCTTCTCTCGTAAGCTCATTCGAATTGTTCATACTTGCTCTTGCTCTATTAGCGATGTTATCGATTAACGCCGTACGGTCGAACCACCTTGCCACGGCAATCCGAATACTTTGATTGCATTTGTGAATAAGCCATATTATTGATCAAATAACCCGACGGCCGCATCTACCTGCCCCAACCACAGTGTTCCTTTCGTCCCGACTACTACGCTATCTAGGGTCTGAGTATCACTCCATCCTTGAGGTTCTTGCGCAAATCAAATTCAACATTTCGGTCATTTGGCGTGGGATTAAAGTAATGAGTAATCATTGGAAACTCACCATAAATTTTACCGTAATGTGCTGATTCGATATTACCGTCTTCATCGATTTTGGTGCGCACTCGGAAGTAGTAGTTGCGATTCTGATCGAACGTATTAATAGGTTTTGAATCAGGCCCACTTCTTGATCTTAAGAAACTCCACTGGCCTATATACCCAGTTGCCGGAGCGAGATAGGCGGACTTATATTCACTTTCGATATCACTTTTCCATTTATTGCTCATTTCAGTAACGTAAAAGGGAATAAGGCCGTCTAGATCACCGCCAAATTCTATTGTTAACTCAAAATTATGCTGAAAAGCCTTTTGATAATTATAACTGCCCGAAAATATTAGATCAGAAACATGGCCCTTACCAAATGGCCCTGTAAAGTCCCCCGCAAGCAAATCATAGCCTATAGACTTAGCTGGGTTTTTTTCAATAAGACTCTGAATTTCTTCCTGTCTGGCTACATACATTGCAATCGGGTTTTTAACTTCGCGAAGCTCTAATGTCAAATCCTGATCACCATAACCTGTACGGTGGCCGCTATCGTAATAACCCTCCTTGGTAACCAAAATTGATTGCCCATAAATCCCTTTTTCCGTTGCTTCTACCTTTCCATCAGTATCAGTATAACCTATGTAAGAATTCCCTCCCTGGCTCAGCATAAACCCCATATCAACTTTAGCGCCTTCGACGGGGTGATGATCTTGATCGACCACCTGCAACTTGACGTTAACAAGTTTACCTGCCGCACAAGCTGAAAGTGAAATCATCGACAAACCAAATATTGCTATAAACTTAACAAATTTCATAGTGCAGAACCCTCTGTTAATTCGGCGATGGATGAGACTAATAGGGACAGGCATAGTAACACTTGAAAAGCACCTTCCAAAATGTCACTCTAGTCACACAAGGAAACAAACTGGAGTTACGGAATGACTCAACCACGCAGCACGCTCGTGTCGCCTACCGACACGCCCTATTACCATTGCGTTTCACGGTGCGTTCGACGGGCCTTTTTATGCGGCTACGACCAACACACTGAGACCGATTACGAACATCGTCGGCAATGGCTAGAGGCCAAATTGCAACATGTCGCGACCGTCTTTTCGATCAAGCTTTGTGCGTATGCCGTCATGAGTAATCACTATCATGTGGTAGTGCATTTGCGACCAGACGATGCCGCGTAATGGAGCAAATGTGAAGTGGTTCGACGCTGGCATAGGCTCTTTAAAGGAACTTACTTATCCCAATGCTATTTGAACAGAGATACGCTTTTACCCGCGCAAATAGCCGTGCTTGATCGAGACATCGAAACTTGGCGTGAGCGCCTATGTAGCCTGTCTTGTTTCATGAAAGTGGTCAATGAATCGATAGCCAGAAAAGCCAACATAGAAGACAACTGTACAGGCCATTTCTGGGAGAGTCGATTTAAGAGTCAGGCCCTGCTGGATAAGCGAGCTTTACTTACGTGTATGGCCTACGTTGACCTGAACCCGATTCGAGCGGAGATGGCTGCCACGCCCGAGACATCAGACCACACCTGTATAAAAGCCAGAGTCGACATTCTGAAAAATCAACAAAAGCCGAGTCGCTCCATTGAGGAATTCGCGGGATCTAATCCCGAGAAAAAAGGCTTACCCTTTGTGTTAAGAGACTACCTTGAACTGGTTGATTGGACGGGGAGAATTATTCGTGAAGGTAAACGTGGCTACATAAACCCGTCAACACCACCGATTCTTGAGCGCTTGACACTCGATCGTGATGCTTGGCTAATTTGACTACCCAGTTCGAACAACAGTTCGGCCAATGGGTTGGGTCTGAGATCATGGTAAGGCAAGTTTACTCAGATCGGCACTATCAACGTATACCCGCCACAAATTCACTGCTTTAATTCGTTAACAAAGTCCTCTAGAGACCCAATCGCCGGTGGCGAGAATGGCACTCGCCTAGACTTTGCAAAAAGACCAAATCACTCGAGTTTTAGCACAGAAAATATGAGTCTTGAGCTATAAAGAACTAGATTTACTTGCGATTCGTTATCGGAAAAATCAAGTTCATATCTCTCCTTAACATGCCTATCCTTGTTATTCTTATCTGGAAAATCTAACCATGCTGACGCATTCAACTTAGTTTGGCCGTTGCTGCTCTAGATAACTTCACAATTCCCCACATTGAACTAAAAAATTGAATGAGATTAGACGTGTAAGTAGGCAACCAGTTCTTCTTTAGAGTGGCTGTCCATTATTATTTTTGTATTCTTCCAAATGAGAATTGAGCTTGATCTATTACGGGGCAGCGTAGTTCTGCCTCTAATGTGAGTTCCTTGGAACCAGTTTGTAAAGAAGATCAATAGCGATGTCAACATTGGCGCTGACGTCGCTCAAACTGACGACATAATGAGTTGTCGATTCAGACATAGCTAATCGGTTTCAGACGCATTCATTGCTTCTTCCTTGTGGCGGTGAATGAAATCTATCAATCTGTAGTAATTTGGAGGCCAGTCCACTGATTCGAGATGACTCAAAATCTGGTGCTCTACGTCGATATCATGATGTTCCAGCTTGTCTGTATATTCATAATTGACGTGATACCCCAATAAACTTCCTAAAAATCTCCGAACTGCATCTTGTTGCTCAAACGCTTTTTTTTCGTTTCCAGTCATCTTCCCCTCCAAATATCGATCTAAATCATGCTTCAGGCTGAAAGCGCCACTATTTGTTACGTAGTCCTTCTTGATAACTGGAATAAGGGAATACCAATAATTAAGATCAGGTAAGACGACAATATCTCCATCATCAATGTCTTGATCAAATAAGTAACGCTCTATCTGCATCATTATTCCGACGAATGTATCAACTGGGTCAATGTAAATTTGAGGCACCCATTCGTTTACACCCAAACTGAGTGGAAAATCGTTCACAGCCACAAATTCAGAACCGTAAATCATTCTGAATAATTTCAATGTAATCGACGTATCCACGACAGGCCCGGATGGCAATGTATGAAACACGCTCCAAAAGTATCCATTCTCCGGAGAGCTCGCCCCTTTGTACAAGTGCGGATTCAAAACTCTTTCCGTCGTATTTTGAAGTACCCAATCCCAAAAAATGGAGATATTGTTAAGATACGAATCCAAATCCCTGTTGAAAGTGTAACTAGCAACCGTCGACCAGCTAGGTACTATACCCAAATCATCTAACTCCCCAATATAATTCGATACATCTCCAGAATCGTAGAATCTGCGTATAGCAAGGAACTGGGGCGATTCGGATACATCTATACCATCAATTTGGTGAACAGACGAGATACTATCAATTTGTTTTCTAATCCATTCTGACCTCAAAGCATCAAACTCAGCGTCAGTCATTTGGGTTTCATCTTTGTACTTCATCTATTCTAAACCTTCCTCTCTCAAATTTTGCAATGCCTCTTCAGCTAATGAAAAACCTTTTATTTTGAGCTGATTTAATAGTTGTGCTGCCCCATCGACATTAATCGAATCGACTTTATCCGATTTAACTGTGGACATCAGACTAAGACTAATAGGGACAGGCATAGTAACACTTGAAAAGCACCTTCCAAAATGTCACTCTAGTCACACAAGGAAACAAACTGCAGTTACGGAATGACTCAACCACGCAACACGCTCGTGTCGGCTACCGACACGCCCTATTACCATTGCGTTTCACGGTGCGTTCGACGGGCCTTTTTATGTGGCTACGACCAACACACTGAGACCGATTACGAACATCGTCGGCAATGGCTAGAGGCCAAATTGCAACATGTCGCGACCATCTTTTCGATCAAGCTTTGTGCGTATGCCGTCATGAGTAATCACTATCATGTGGTCGTGCATTTGCGACCAGACGATGCCGCGCAATGGAGCAAATGTGAAGTGGTTCGACGCTGGCATAGGCTCTTTAAAGGAACTTACTTATCCCAATGCTATTTGACCAGAGACACGCTTTTACCCGCACAAATAGCCGTGCTTGATCGAGACATCGAAACTTGGCGTGAGCGCCTATGTAGCCTGTCTTGGTTCATGAAAGCTCATTAACATGCCTGTCCTTATTATTTACATTTAAAGTGTCCGTTAAACTATGACAGCTTCAAAAAAGATTCTAGGCGATCAAATTCGTTCTCAAATCAAAACACACAGCCACCGCTGTTTACAAGAACTTAAACTGTAACTATGAACGTTTTTTAATATACAATCAGTGGCAGCTGTTCGTTACAGTTATTTGGGCCCAAAATGACTGGCTATACTGCCAATATAATAATAAAACTCAGAGACTATGACCTTGTATAACATTCCTGTAAAAACAACATTCCTATTATCGTTTTCGTTACTTGCATCCCTATTTCATTTTGCCTCCACGGCTCATGCTGGCGCATTGCAAGATGCGATTGACAACGAAGTTCAAAAACTTACCGAAGAGTCGGTTGGCAACCTCGAAAAACAAGCGATGGATGCTAGAGTAAAAGCCACTCGTAGCGCTCTTTTTCCATCGGTAAGAATTAGCGGCACCGAGGCTCAGCGCAGACAGTCGATTCGCGCAGAACAGAACAGCTTGATACTTTCAGGGGACAACACCTTTGATAATAGGCGCTATATGGCTATTCTCGAACAGCCGCTATTCGATAGAGAAAAAACCAGCGCCTTAGACGAAGCAAAAGTTTACGCCGAATTTGCCAGCCAAACAGTCGACTTCGAACGCCAACAAGTCATTTCAGGATTGCTAGCTGCATACCTGGAAATTGCGAAAGGCAAAGAAATTGACGAATCATTCACTCGAACGTTGACCAATTTAGAACGAGAACATAAATCGGCGCAAAAAAAGCTCGATTTAAAGCTTATTACTTCTGGCCAATTAAATACAATCAAACTGCATCTTCTTAATGCCACAAAGAATCGCGACCTAAGTAACTCAGATACAGCAAGAGCAAGATCGTTCATGGACGCACGACTCTTAGGTGGCGCAGCTGCGATTCCAACCGTAGCCGATAATGCCGACCTACATGCTCTGACGATACCAGCAGAAGACCAACTGTCTAGATCTGACGCGGATATCATTAGCTTGAACACCGACATTGCATTACTGAAGGCCAGAGCAAAGAAAGAAAAAGCAAAACGTTTGCCAAAAATCAATTTAGTTGCGTTATATGAATACGATGATGCGGCCGAAACGGTATTCGGCGGCCCGAGCCGTATTGAAGATTATGAGGTGGGAATAGTTTTACAATGGGATCTATTCAAGGGCGGTTATTCAAAACATAAGGTCCAAGAAATTAAGTTTCTACAACGCGCCAAAGAGCAACGCCTCAACGAAGCGCTGGCAGGAGTTAACAGCACATTACTGTCGCACTCTGGCGCATTTCAAGACGCGCTGGCTCGCTTAACACTTGAGCGCGACATGATGACATTTCGGAAGCAAGTGCTTGACGCAACGGTAAAAGGTTTTAGTGTTGGCGAACAAGATTACCTCGGTACTATTGACGCGGCACTGTTATACGAAGAAAGCCGACGAAACCAAATCGAAGCCAAATATAAGGTGTTAACCGAATTTGTTGCTGCCCACCGCCTAGCCGGATCACTTAGCTCTGACGCGGTTCCGCAAATTGAATCACTGTTTGAGCAACAGGTGTTGTGAGCAGACATTGTGAATAGACAAAAACTTAAAAAATTGATTGCGGTAACGCTATTCTGCGCGGCGGCGACTGCGTCCGCCGATGAAGCATTGTCAACATTAAGCTTTAATGTTGACAATCGACATGGCAAGGACGACATCACGCTCTTTCAGTGCAGCTCATTGGACTGCAGTGGGCAATCGAAAGAGTTACTCGCCAATATAGCGCATGGACAGTTAGGTGACGGTTGGCCGGTAACCACTCGTCATCCGACTCAGCAAGCGGTATTGAAACTATTGCTACAGAATAAAACTGATCAACGCACGTGTAGCGTTACTCTGGGGCAACATGGTCCGTTCATGCTAATCACGCCTAGATTTGACGACCATGAGGTTAACTGCGATGTCTCGCACATCACTAATTAGCCCAATTTCGATACAAGAAATACGTCTTTTCGACCTGTGATTTGAATTAGGTGTTAAACCCATCGCTTGTTGCGAGCTGTTAGTCAATTCAGCTCTGAGCATTGTTTTACCGCCTTTGTCAGCGCGCCTTATTAGCTGGACTTGACACCTTTTCGTGTAGTCTAAGCCCATCAGAGCGCGCTAACTGCGGGACGCATCTCAGTACCTCCAAGTACGCCAATGTAAGAAGAAAACTGCTTAGGCAGGCACTTGGTTTGCGATGCAGGATTAAATCAAAACATCATAAACAGATTGGACTAATAACGCCTGTGTGAGCCACCTTGATGATAAAACACATTGATTGATCCCGCTCTACTAGCTCATAAATAACACCAGACATTGAGTCTGAAGCTCGGTCGGTATTGGCTGAAATAAAGACCCGCCCGTTTGCCAAAACCTTAATTGAATGCATTATCTCGATTGAAGATGAACCCAACTTTAGTTCTATTGGCGTGAGCAGGTACTCATCTAAGTCTCCATTGAAATCGACACCAAGCAACTTTAGGTTATTTTGAGAATCTATCGAGTCTCGCACTCCCACCAACCAATCGAAGTCTTGCCCAGCTAACGTGGTGTTGTCTTTACTCAACGCCTCCAGAACAACGCCCTGCCCTAGGCTACGATCTATAGCGAGTACCGGTGGTTCATCGCTTGCTTGCGCGTCTCGATTACTAAGATAGCTGTCATCTAAGAATCCATTAAAATTGTAACTGTATGTACCTTCGGCTTGGTTCCAGCCATAAAACTGTGCGGCGCTAAGCCAGTTAATTTCATCAATAGCAACCTCACCGAGGTCTACAACGAATAGAGCACCACTGGGGTCTTGACTAATTTGAGACGGACTTCTAAAGCCATACGCAAAGACCTCTTCAACTAAGCCACTGACTCCCACAAATGGATTGTCAAACGGGATGCTGTACTGCCCGTTCGCCGCGGTATGACCTTGTGGGTCAATTCGCAACACTGAGCCCAGAGGGTTGCTTAAATCACTCGCATTACCTTCTCCATGACCTCTAACGGTCTGAAAGATTGATCCGTTGAATTCAATAGTTTGGTCTTGATCGCCTTCCGCACCACCATCACCAAACCCTATAAGCAATGCGCCTGTAGAATCGAAATGCATTGCACCACCATTGTTACCTGCCTGAGGCTGAGCTATGCGCAACAGAGTCCTAGAGCTAAACGATGTAACTGCCAGATCTGATTGGGCAAGCACTGTCCATTCTGTAACGACATTATTGTGATGCGCGTCAACTCCATTGGGCAAGGTGGTGAAATCAACCGGTACCGCGCTTAACGGCTCGGTATGAAAAGTATAGAACTTTTTACTAGTGGCGTAATCTGGCGCAAACACCATATTGAGCAAACCGTGCTCAGAGACTCCTTGGCTTAAATCTGTTTCAACTAACAACCTTTCAGCAAGCTCTAAACCAAGGTCGATAAATACGCTGGCTTGATTATTGGAGGTATCAAAGCGGGTTATTAAACCATTTAAATCTACGATGAAAATCACATTTGGCTGGCTTGCCTCAACAACCAAGCCACGTGGCCAACTTAGACCAGACTGCCGGCTCTCTGCTGCCAGCTCGATGGCATCGCCGGATAGAGTCAAAGGCACACTAGGATTTAAGATTTTAGCCGGAGGATCTAACAGAGCCACTGACAGGTTGGCTGGTGGCAGTTGATTATTCACAACAGAGTGTGAGCCACTGGGCGATCCAAAATAATGGCTGTTTACCGAGCCCTCGCTCCAGCCAGGAAAGTATCCGGCTTGAACCTCGGTAATATTACTAGAGCCAGACTGATTTTGATCTGAATTCTCTAAACCAGCGAAATCAAAAGCATAGTCTAAATCAGACACGTCAAAGGGTCGCCGTGACTCGAGCAATTCAAAGACTTCCCAACCATAACTATTCCAGCCGTTGGTGGAACCGCCCGCTGGTGATACATGGCAGATTTGGCAAGCTGCTTGGGATTCGCCAATGTCCGTGAATTGCGCATAGCGGGCATTCCAGCGCTCAAGAAATGAGCCCATGGCATATGCCCCTTCCGCGCTGACACCTTGAATCGCTATACAAACAACTAGCCAAAAGCAAACACGCATACTTGTTGTTACAGCCTAAACGTTGCTTTTAAATAAATTATCAAACAATTGCGCTTGTTCAAGAATCGGCGCTTCGCCGGTGTAGTCAGGCGCGACACGCGGGAACACTACACTTCCGGACGTTGGCGCAATCGCTTCACATACGGATGCAAATAAGTGATCAAACTCGGTGCGCGGCGTGATATCTGGCGTGAATAATGCAGCGTCGGTGTATTTAGCAATCTCGTCATCTTGAAACAATTCGCCGTAAACACCACCGTTTACTGATTCACCAAATACCAACATAATATTCCCAGCACCGTGATCGGTACCTGAATCACCATTATCTCTAATCTGGCGACCAAACTCTCCTGCCGCCACAAACACGAGGTTTTGCTTGGTAGTTGAGTCTAAGTGTTTCCATAATGCCGATAGCCCGTAATGCAATTCAGCACCAAGCTCATCTTGCGGCCCACCAAACACATCTTGAAATGCACTTTCAATGCCACGATTAATATATGGGTCCTGCAAATCAGGTACATCCATGTTCTTTCTTTGCTGCGAATGACTGTCCCACTCGAGCGTGTATTGCAACGAGGCTACTTTCAAATCCAGCAAACAGTTTGCAGCCAGTACATCGTATAAATTACGAATTTGCTCGCCCCATTTTTGATCAAAACAAACATGCCTGGCAACGCCGTTAACGTCATCATTGAAGTCATGGGTTGGAAATTCTTCCGCGCTCCCCATTGGGTCTTTGCTTCGATCTAACGTGGGAGCATACAGAGCTCGTATCTCATCAGGCACATTGAAGTTGAGCTGGGTACTCATTTGCTGTCCCAACACGCGCAACCGCTGCTCGTGGGCTAACGGTTTATCATACTGTTGATTAAGGGTTTCCTGCTGCAACGACCCGTAGTAACTCTTGAGGGTTCGAGCCAACGCAAAGTCGGCTCGATTTGACTGGTCTTGATCTAAATCGTGCTCACGTAAACCAAGATCACGTGAGTTACGAATCGCTACTAAATTTGAATTGTCGATCAAATTTGGCTCGTAAACAGGTGAGGTAACTGGCCCAAAAGTAAAAGGGCTCGGTGTCTCGGTTAGTGCGACGCTGGCACCGCCAGCCGCTGTTGCAAGACGACCTCCCCAACCAGAGCGACCTCCGTCATCGACATTCGAAAGTATGTTTCCCTGATCTAATTGAATGACCGCGTGGTCATGAGCGCGATGAGTAGCGCCGACCATATTTGCACAGATAGCAACCTTGCCTTCTTTAAACATTCTGATCAGCCAGCCAGCACCATGCCAAATTCCAAACTCAGTGGTTGAGGAACTGGGGCCAACATAGATTGGATCTCCCACATTATTGGCAGTAGTAGCAAACGTGGCTGTATCAAAATGTTCGTAATGATCATTCCAGCGTGCACGCCAGGCGGCTTCTTGGGCAATAAGGTGAGCGTCATCCGATGCAAAGCCGCCACGAGCAACTTCGGTACGATGCGCACGTGAACGATATTTCCAGTACAAATATGCAAAGCTAGAACGCTGCTCGGTTGGCACCAGCACGCCGTCTACCCCAGGCATACCCGGCACTATAAAGTGACGAAAATCTGGGCCACCACCTAACATGATGTTGATCAATGCTCGTTGATTTAAAGGCTCAAAACCACTACCAACACAACCAGCAGCGCTGGCACTTTGCGAAAATGACGGAAGCGATGCAGCCGCTAAGGCAGCCGCGAGGCTTTGAATAAACTCTCTACGTTTCATTGCGAAGCCTCCGAAGAAATGTTCTCGTCACCAAACACGAATGGCGTTGCAAATATGAATGATAGAGCATGGTTAATACGCTCATTTGCATAGCGGCTCACCTGCCCTTCTTCGCTACCTAATGGCAGCTCCGTTTGGTGTAACTGATCTAACAATGCCTGTATCGTCGGATCGTTACTGATTTCGCTAGTGGTAAACTGCCTATTTAGCCATTCTTTTTCCTGAGTTGAATACCCGCCTTGATGAGAACAGTAGTTCAAGTCTGACAAAATATCGTTGATTGTCGCGACACTCTGATTATTGGCAATACGGTCTTCACGCATGCACAACAGATAAGCTAGATCATAAAAACGATCGTTATGTCCAACGTCATCGCTGATCGAGTAGTATCGCGTAGCCGCTAATAGAGGCAAAAGATGCGCCTCTTCAAGGTCTGTATAATCGTCCAAATCACCTATCGTATGCTCCCACAACCATCTGGCTACATGCCCGGCTGGGTAGGTTCCATTGACGCTAGGAATCACTTTTCTCCAATCCTTTGCCCAGCTATCGCCAGCATCGCAATCATTACAATAAGCGGCATTTCGGAACTGCAGCGACTGATCAGTCGCGCGATTGTAGTTATTAGCAAAGATCGCTACTGAGTCAGCCGCTTCTTTGGGAGTTTGCCCACCAAACACATTGTGCTCGGGCCTAAATACATCGACTAATTCATCATCAGTAATTATATCATCAAGCGGACGCCCAACACTGCCGCCGTTGCGGTATGAATAGAGTGCTTCGATGTTATCAATATTAAAACGGTTAGCTTTGTAGAAAGCTCTCTCAAAGCTTGTCAACGAGCGACTTTGTAATTCGTCGTGCAACAACGATGAGGTGGCGTACGCACGGATGAACTCTAGGAAATTTTTATTGCTGCCCATGCTTTGCCATGCCGCTCGCAAACTAATTTTCTTGTCTTCATTCAGCGTGTCATCAGCTAATCCTTCAACAATCATAACGGGCAAGTTTTTAAGACTCTCGACATGCTCAATAGAGCGCATCATCAAGTTATCGATTTTCTCTGACGCACTCGCACCAGAGACCTGCGTGTCATAAACGTCGGATGGATTGAAGATAGTTAGAGTTGGAACATGATGACTGTTAGTGCCGAAGTTAACAAACCGCGGATTTGCCGGCCCCACTGACATATCAGTAAGCATCTTGCTAGTGTTCTTAATGGTTACATTTTCATGATAGCTCGGGTCGCTAACACCAAAGATACCAAAATAGAGTTGGTGAATCTCGCGCGCAAAATCATCATTACAAAAACAAATTCCATTAAAAAAAACGCTGTTTTCATGCCCGTATTGAACCGCCACCGCCGAAGTCTTAGCCGCCAGCGCAAGCACTTGTTCATAACTAGCGCCAGACTCATGCGCCTCCATAATGACATCGTAATAATGGGCCATCTGAGTCGTGCTCACGGTCGCGTCTAGAGATAATGCCAAATGATAGTTAGTTTCCCAAAACCCAATGCGCTGCCGGAACGGGTTTAGGCCTCTAATAGTAGACATAATGTAGAAGCTTTCTTCTAGATTTTGACCCAGCAGCCTAAAGTGGTTACGAACACTGTAATCCATAGGTAGGTTAGGAAACGACTCTAGCCCCATGTAGTTGTCGGCGAATTCCACCAACGAAGCAAACTGAGTTGCAGCTTCAGGGTAACGTTCCCCAGGGATTAGCGGCGAAAGCTTTGAGTTATGTTCGTCAAAGTTCAACATCTCTTGGATCGCTACTTCGGGCAACATATTCGCCCAAGCCACAATTTGACTGTCGAAGGCTTGCCCGCCAAAAGCGAATAGCTTCAACACTTTGCGAACAGCTCGAACGTCCCAATCAAGGCGGTTAAGCCGCGGCAACTGCAAATCGAATTGCTGTGTTACTAGATCAACATTAGTAATCGTGCCGCTAGTCTCTGATTGATTTTCCAGCACCACGCTATTAGAGCCTACCAACAAACTAGCGTCTAACTGAATGCAGTACTCGCCCTCTCCTTTTAGCAAAAATGCATCCTGTTCAACGCCATTCAATGTCAGTACGAAAGCGCTCGGATCATTACTCTGATTTAAAGAATAGGCAAAACAAAAAACGGCGGACTCATTTGACTCCGGAAATACCTTAGAATATGGCTCGTCCACGGTGTACACGTTTGCATCGAGCACGTTGAGCGAAGCCGTTGGAGTAACCGAAATAGTCTCATCGTTTATGAGCAATGATAAGATTGCCGGCATATAGCCTTTCGCATCAGCCGCGGCATGAGCAAAACCGCTTGGAGAAAACAGACTCAACCCCCAAACTAGAAACACCGACAACAGTTTGACCCTGATTTTCAATAGTTTTGAAACTAATGAAGTCGAATTATTAAGTATTATTATCATACGACAATTGTAGCCGACTTTATGCTGGGAGCATTAACGAAAGCAACGCCTAATCAACGTTGCTGGACACATGCTTTTTAGTCACACACACATAGCTAGACACATGACTACCTCTGTATCATTTTAGCGGTGTTATTGAAAATTCCCACACGACTAACTTTGAAAGAATCGAGTTTTGTCTGAAACCTGAGCTAGTCAAACAAAAATAGAAATCGACTTTGCTGGAGTGCGCATCCATTTCTACACTCCTTAATAGCAGGTAAAAAATAAGCCCCAGAAAATGTAGCTAACAACGATTTCTGGGGCTTAAAAAACTTAGCTATTGCTAAGCACTACGCACAACTACACTGATAGCAGTAACACATTGTTGCGCCCTGCGGTCCCACCTCAAACTCATAACCAGCGCCGGCAGGAATATACATCCAGTCACCTTGAGTTAATTCGACATCCCCGAAATGGATAGACCCACTTATCATAAACCGGATACCAGCGCCCTCATCATGGCTGTGTTTCGGCACCTTGGTATAAGGCGCTCCGGACGAAATATACATTGTTGATGCAGACTCGAAATACACCGGTAGTAAGGTTTTGGTGAATCCCTTTGGAACGTTATCTACC
Organism: Arenicella xantha; assembly: GCF_003315245.1. Classification (NCBI taxonomy): domain Bacteria; kingdom Pseudomonadati; phylum Pseudomonadota; class Gammaproteobacteria; order Arenicellales; family Arenicellaceae; genus Arenicella; species Arenicella xantha. The sequence goes on from NZ_QNRT01000002.1 coordinate 191,445, forward strand.
GCTAGCGCTTTGTACATTAACTTTCTAATCTTAGGCTGACGAGAGTGCACGATTTCGCGAGAATTGATGCCTGCTTCCTTTTGCATCGATAGTATATTTTCAATACAACTCGCGAGTGTCGATTGGTTTGGATTAAACATTTTAATATCTCCTTATTAATTGGTAAAACTTAGACAAAACCAAGCTCCAACCCGACAACACATTCCTTTGAATTTAACGTCAGCTAAGTTCATTATCCATAAACCTATCCATAAACTTAGCTATACCAATCTGTCTCCTTAGCCCACCGTCATTCAGCTTGACTGAGAAAGGTGGAAATAGACATACCCAAACCTGTAATCAAAAATGCATATATCACACTTGGTCTACTCTTAAGTGCGCCAAACATCCAATTCCTCCCACTACTTAGTTTTATTATCGCATGATAAATAGCCGTGCATAAAAGCCAGCTCCACTAGAACGACTTATGACGTAGTCTATTTTGGTGTCAAAACCCTTAGTTTCATCGGCTCTTCAACGCCATAATTTCTTTAGCCCTCGCGTTGCTTGCGCTCATAAAATCCCAAACTAAGCTCAAAAATATTGCGAAATTAGACGAGTGGATGGGGAGTCGACTTTTCTTTAGTGTGGCTGTCCTCTTCAGGATGTCTTTAGGATGGCTGTCCATTTCTATTAACTCACCCTACTTTTCGCCAAATTGGTAGGACGGCTCACCCATAGAAATTGACAGACAGGGAACCTCACCGTCGATTTGAAAAATAGGTACCTATACTCATGTACAGGGTAAATGACTGCGCTAGGATAAATTCTGGTCTATCTACATCGCAGCGCTGGCTGTTGTTTGTTTGCAGCTCAAACAGCATTTCACTGGAGCCATTATTGAATGACATATCTCACTTCCCCTAACTTACAACAATTTGAATTAACTTGAAAAATTACGATATTGATAATTGGATCGACATGCTGCCATCGACTTGGGTCTTTAGACAGACACATCAAGCGATAAGGCTAATGGCAGTGTTTCTAGCGCTGACGATTAATTGTTCGGTACACGCTCTATCTGGCGGTGATGCTGAAGACGGCTTTCAAGCATTCGCGAACTACACAATAAATTCAATTGCCATACAGCACGACGCTACCATTGTGCTCGGTGGAGCGTTTTCGACTATAAACGGCTTCTCGCGACCTGGTTTAGTGCGGCTCCACCCTGACGGCAGCCTTACCACCAACCCAGGTGCAGACGCGCCAATACTCGGCGTTGCTGTACAAGCAGATAACAAAATACTTATCGGAGGCTTATTCACTAGTGTTGGTGGTGTTGAGCGCGCGGGCATTGCTCGGTTGAATGCGGATGGCACACTCGATTTAAGTTTTAATCCAGGTGCGGAAGGTGCCACTGGTTCATTTGCTTTTCTAGAGAATGGACAAATTATGGTAGGTGGTTTATTTAGCAGTATTGCCGGTGTTTTGAATAATAATATTGCGCGTCTAAATATGGACGGCAGCATTGATTCAACGTTTCAAGCAACTACCGATGGCGCCGTGCGAAGCATAATTCAACTACCCGATGGAAAAACACTGATCGCGGGCGAATTCAGCACCGTTAATGGTGAAAGTAGACGCGGTTTAGCACGCCTTAATGCAAACGGTTCTCTAGACCATCAGCTGAATGCAAACTTAGATGATGATGTATTCGCAATGCAGCGTCAGATTGATGGAAGCATCATTATTGGTGGTCGCTTTACCCAAGTTTTCGGCGCTATTAGAGAAAGGTTAGCTAGAATAAATGACAACGATTTACTGGATGCTAGTTTCGATCTACAGCCCGACGATGAAGTTAGAAGCATAGCAATACAAGACAACGGCGCCATTATTATCGGAGGCATGTTCAACTCTGTTTTTAAACCAGGCGTTGGGGTCACCGCGCGGAATCATATTGCCAAAATCACTAACTCGGGATTTCTTGATAGCAGTTTTGTTCCTAATGCAGACGGTGATGTGTTGGCCCTAGCACTACAACGCGATGGCAATATTCTTGCTGCCGGTCATTTTAATAGCGTGAATGGCTACAGTCGACCTTATATAGCCAGGCTCTATCCAAATGGCATCGTAGACCAAGACCTTATTGCCGATACAAATAGCAGTGTGCATGACCTCGCTGTGCAAGGCGACGGTAAAATAATCGTGGCAGGAAATTTTTCAAGCATTGGTGGGATTACAAAGGACAGGGTCGCGAGAGTTAATCAAGACGGAACCATAGATTCCACTTTTAGCGATCCAAATGTCAGTGGTTTTGTTTTTACTACGGCTATACAGCCTGATGGAAGGATTTTGATTGGTGGAAATATTGAAAGTGTAGATGGGACGACACGAACAAACATTGCTAGGCTTTTACCGAACGGTGATCTAGATCCAATGTTTGATCCAAATGCAGATAATTCAGTGCTTGGCTTTGGCCTACAGAGAGATGGAAAGATAATCGTAGTTGGCCGTTTTGAACATATCGGTGGTGTTGAGAGGCACAGCATTGCCCGGTTGAATGCCGACGGCAGTATTGATGGCGCATTCAATCCAAATATAAATAACAGTGTTTCTGGCGTCCATGTCAGAGATGATGACAAAATGTTGGTAATTGGGGGGCTATCGAATATAGGGGGACAGCCCGTTTCCGGGATTGCACAGCTGAATCCGGATGGAAGCTTAGATACGTCATTTACCTCTCCATCAATATTTAGTATTGATACTATGGCTGTTCAGAAAAATGGAATGGTTGTAGTCGGCGGTAGATTCAACTCTGTTGGAGGAATTGCCAGGAACCGTTTAGCTCGATTTGATATAGATGGCAGCCTTGATATGACCTTCGACCCTGATGTCGATATGTCGGTGACAGCTCTGTCTATTCAACCCGATGGTATGATTCTAGTCGGCGGGCGCTTTTCAAGCATTGGAGGTACGTCAAGAAGCATGCTTGCTAGGCTATTTCCAGATGGATCGGTTGACCCAAATTTTGACCCCAATGTCGATAACACGGCTGAAGGCAATGAGACTATATCTTCAATTTTGTCGCAACACGACGGCAAGATTTTGATCGGTGGAAACTTCTCACAAATCGGGGCTAATAATAGAGAAAATTTAGCTCGATTAACGCCTGGCACACCAGCGCAACAGAGTCTTGATGTACTTCAGGACGAAGGTTCAGTTTTCTGGCATCGAACTGGATCAGGGCCTGAATTGAGCGACGTGCGATTTATGATTGAGTTTTTAGACGATGGTAATGTTGAAGACCTAGGGTTAGCCACCCCTGTTGATGGCGGTTGGCAAATAAGTGGAATCTCATTACCTGAAGAACGGCTATTTTCATTACATGGCATGGGTAGTTATGGCACCCGAAAAAGTAGTCGTGGTTCTAGTTTGCACAGTGAAAAAATATTTTATTTAGAACCACTCCCTGATGACTCCATGTGTTTTCCAATCATTGCAAGTAATGCAAAAATTGCAATGATTTGTTTATGATGAGGTTATAGCGAGCTCTGACAGTCGGCTTTCTAGCCCATACCGGACATGAGCCCATTCGCTAGCAAAACAGCATAAAATGAATTATCTCACCCGAGAATTGGTACTAAGTTTGGGGAAAGGTCAGATGGAAGATGACCTAAAGAAAGCAAGGTGATAGCGAAGGGGTCGATGCAGGAGCGTATTCATCGCTCCGCACGACCGCAACGCTATCTTTGATACCTTGGAGTTCTGACAATAACTGTATGCACGATATGCAGAATTTCAAACCCGATCTAGCGAAGTATGTAAGGAGGTTTCACTGCTCTATGAAAGTCGATTTTTTGCCCAAAGCGGTCAGTTAAGAGCTAACCAACCGGTGAACACAAAGAGAACGCTTTAATCAATTAAATCATTATGTCTTGAGCAGATAAACCAATGTCATCAGCCCTACGACTAAAGGAAGAAAAATTTCATACCACCACAAAAGGCTTCCATATAGTTTTTTTCGGTATCTTTTCATTACCTTTTTACTCCATTCCGATCGAGCTTTTGTTATATAAGTTGATTCTTCTGAAGTCATGGCTTCATCACTAATTACATTCCATGTAGACTGTCCCGATGTCCCACCCGCTTCCATCTTTCTTAAACGAACAGCCCATTCAGCACGCTTGCTCATACTTTTAGTGAGATACAAATCACTTACCAGAACTGTCACGCCCGTTTCCACCTCGACACGCTTATCGCCGATGGCTGCATCGGGGTTCAAACCCTTTAAACGGATGACGCACTCTTCACGATCACCAAAATCAAATTGATCAGTTTTCCGAACCCAGTCACTCCTAGGCACAATTCTATAAAATCTTAATCCATCGATGCTCACCATAATCCGTTTAATATCCGAATAAAAATCAAACAAAAATGATAGTTCGAAGTATGCGATAAAGATCGCCATCATCCAGAAAACGGGGTTCAAATCCCTCAGCGGTTCACTAAACTTTATAAACAGTATTGACGACAGCTCTAACTTTGGATCCAAGGTCGCCAAATACAAAAGCGCTAGGCTCACGGATATCCCAAGGATAAGGTTACGCCTCTTGGATCTTGTAAATTGGCTTAGTACATGGTTTGGAGTCAACGCAGCCAATGAATACTTTGAGACATAATAATCTTGATCTGATTTCACGTTTGGGCTGTGTCCTAACATTTCAAAGTCCTCTTCACTAGCTAGTTTGTGATCGTGCTTCTGCAGTGAGAATATAATTTCACCGACTCGGGGCAGCTATAGCCTCAAATCAATGGATGGCCGAAATGAGTATGTTTCTGACCATGCAAAAAGTCAATTTCTGCTCTACAGTGCATATCCACATCCAGTTAGTTCGGAGGATGACCTTACGCGGAAATCATATGCATGTACTCTGCAATTCCGAATACGGTTGGTTTCTAGAATCATAAAGCACCTTCCCAATGTCTACATTGCGTCTACGTAACAGAAATGCATCGACAGACTGGAGTTAAGAAAATATTGAAAAATTATCTAAATCATTGTTTTTTTAAGGAATTTAAATGGTGCCGGGGCCGCACCAACATGACTTCCACAACACATTGATTAAATTAAATATTCCAACAACATATATGCAAACTACCCCCATTTATACCCCCAAATAATTTTATACAACCGCTTTTATGAGATAATTTAGTGGTTAAAAGTTCCAGCTGTCTATACATAAAAAACCTAGTAAGCGTCTTCAATAAGCTCGAGAGTACAGAGGTGTACCGCATACTCCATGTATGTAAAGTCACTTCAAAATTCACCAGCTAGATCACCACAGCGCGGCAGAGCTACCCCTGCCAATTCATCGTAGACAGAACCTAAGGAGTTAGGGCGCTAGACCATTCTTATTAGCTACCGTTTTAATCTTGCTTAACAGGTACTCCTCAAGCGCGGGGGCTTCGAATCTTGAGGTATCTGGCACCACAATCATGTAAACATATCTAACGTCAAAGTTCTCCCATTCATGTCTAAGTTTGCAGGTAGTTCTAAGTTTGTCTGCATAAGTGCAATAACTATTCACTCTATAGCCTAGCCCATTTCCCATGGATGCTTTGCCGATATAGAAAACTTCAAGGCTCGATGTCAAAAAAGCATAGACACCCGCCTCATCAAGGTACGGCCATGGATCAACCCATGTAGAACCAACAAGACTAGATGCGCCCGATTTCTCAGGAAAGAGATCAATCAGCTCGCTCCTTTTAAACGCCTCTAAACTCGAATGTCTATAAGTCTCACAATAAATATCAACGGCTGCATCTAAATCATCTAAAGTCATCAATTATCCACCTCATAGTAAAATCAAAATACTAGCATGGCGAATCCCCAGCTCAAACAACGCTCTGATTTCTTATTTCCAGCGCAACTGCTCTCGCCAACTCCTGAACATGGTTCGGCTCTTCAGCCTGCGGGTTTCTAAATTGTTCAAAAATTTCCGATTGTTTTTGAGGTTGCACCTCACCGTAACTCATGAAGGTAGTCAAAACCTTCGTATGCCCAAGATTTTGGCTCCATGCCTTGAATTGTTCAACAGTGTTACAACGCTGTTCGCCAAGTGAGGCAAGAGTGTCCCGAAAACTATGAGGATTGAAGTAATCTAAATCGGCTTGAGTGAATGCCTCTTTGAAAATATCGCGAATTGGATTAGTTGTTGTCCAGTGCTCTCTTTTTAGGCCACTTGCTTCAAACTGCTGTTGTTCGTTTACAATCATTCTAGTTTTAGGAAATAAGGGGTCATCGTTGCCGAACAGCGCCTCAGACCTCAGGTAGTTAATCCAATCGGCCACAATCCCGATAATATCCTCACCCACAGGGAAGAAGTAGCTAGTAAAGGATTTGCTAAACTTGGTATCGACTTCTCTTGCGTCCTGAATTACACGCTGACCTGCCAAGTCGACGTGCTTCAACTTCATTGATGCTATCGCGGCATCACGAGCGCCTGACAATAGCGTGAAGGCTATAAGCGCCCTATTTCGACGCTGTATAGGCGTGCTTACTTCCATCGAATCGAGAACGTGCCGAATTTGTTCTATGGTTGGCGCTAGCTTTTCACGACGAGTCGTGGCTATTCGGGCGTCTTTGGTTGATAGGTTGAAATATTCCATATCACCATATTGAAGACTAGACTTATATCCAGTTTGCTGGCACAACCACTGAAAAAATGATTTAACATGCCTGAGCGTAGTGTGTAGTGTAGACCTGCTAAGTGGTTTACCGGTCGACTTATTGAGTTGTTTTGCTAAGTGGGCTTTAAAGCCTTTTGCCTGTTGGTAATGAAACTTCTTAAAATCACCGTTTTTTATGTAATCCTCAAACCGACTAAGAGCCATCGCGACGCCATCGACAGTGGCGGAGTTTTGGCCCTTGGCATCGCTTAGAAATGTGAAGTATTGACGCTTGATACGCTCGTTTTTTGCATTGTGTTTCATGGTGTATTTATCTCTTAGTAAAAGTAACTGTATTAAGGGGGTTGGTATTACCTACCTATGTGTTTTAGGCCTCTCTTACAGTCACCTCCAATTTACGTCGAAGTTCAGGCAAAGTATTTACGCTGGAGATCTTATTGAGCAGGGTTTCGCACACAGAGCAAATTGCGACTAATCTCCCGGTAGTTTGGTTTATTGGAGCAAATTCGACCATATCGCCGTAAGGTGTTCGTGGTTGTCGGCATTTCAAGCAGTACAGCTCATGTAACTCACAAGGCTGCTTCAATCGCTTGTTTTTGGTCTTTAAGTAATCCCTTAATTGTTGACCTTGCACGCAGATTGGGCGCAAGCCATCAATCGGCCTCAATCCATCTTTTAGCCATGCCCGCACAGTGCCTTTGAAAACACCAAAGAGCGTGGCGATCTCTGCAACGGAATAGCTATAGTGAATTTTTGCTAGATTTGGATTGTAGCGTTTAGCCATTACCCTACCTCCCTGCTGCCTTCAATTCTCTCGACAAGCCAATTCTGAATATCACTTTCTAGCCAGCCCACCGCTCGCCCGCCCAAAGAAATTGGCTTTGGGAACTCGCTGTTTGCTATACGTAAATAGATGCTGCTACGAGATAAACCAGTAATTTCTCTAACATCGGGAAGCCTTAGTATTTTGTGTGTCATCGTTGAACCTCATAAAGGTAATTAGGATGACTGTAAGGCTATGTGTAATGTCCACAACTAAGGACTAACTAGGTTTTAGGATTCCTAATTAGGTTGTTATTTGTTTCTTGATTCAAGCGCTGCGGGTATTTGACTTAAAACCTTTCTAATAGTGTCGTCACTGACTCTCGCACCCATTTCTTCGGTTGCAGCTTCTATTGCTTTAGATATACCTCGCTGGTTATAGTCGAAATTCGCTTGATCGCACATAGTCGCCAATAAAACCAACAACGTATTTCGCTCCCTAGCACCAAGGCTCGAGCCTGAGCCTTGCGTGTCTTCACCCAATGATGACAAAAACCTGAGCACTTCATCGCTTTTCACGACATAGACAGCATCGTTAGGCAGTCCCCCCATTGGATAGTAGTCATTCTCCTTCGCGGTCTCTGATCTCTTTTCAAGGTACTCAGCTCTCGACGCGCGGTAGTCTTCGTGTAGCTTTCGAGCCGCTTTTTTTGAAATATTTTTCTCAATGATCGTTCTTTCTAATAACTCTCCACTTGCCTTGGAACCTTTTTCAAACTCATTCTGCTCAAAGCTTTCTTGCAACTGGCAAACCTGATTACCGCGCTGTAAAAAGACACCTTCAATCGTTTCCAATGTGACTGCGGGACCATCAGTTAACATTTGGTATTCATGCTCTAAGTCCAATTGCTCAGCACCCCACATAGACAAATCCCACGTACCCCCGACAGTTATGATTTCATCGTCCAAATTAATATATTTGTCCTCGCTTAACTTGAGGCTCTTAAGCACCGTTATTTGAGCAATGTCCTGCTCCAACTCTACTCCGTCAGACAGCAACCTCTTCAGCAATTCTGGGGTAAAAATCGAGGGAGAATCATAATAGACTGCATCTTCAAGACCACCAACTGTCCCTATTCGTGCTTTCGCAAAGTTCACAAGATTAACCGACAACTTCAAATGCCCATCAAGCGCGAGCCGAAATATGTCTTTCTTTTCAACTTGCTCGCCAAAAGCCGATGAAAAATGGGTTGCGGCCTCGGCTATCGTCAACCATTCTTTGAGTTTAAATAGCTTGCTCATTGGTTATATACTTGATCAGCATACTTAAGATTTTTCTTTGTTAGACTCAAAAACCAAGCCTTCTGCGTCGAACTCCAGCTTTTCAACTCCCAAAACAAACCCCACTCAAACCGATAAATAGCCCTTAGCAACATTGAATCATTCAAGATACAGACCAACAGATAGTCGAAACGCTTATCTTGCAAATTATGATCATTTGATAGATGAAATAAACCCGTACGCTTTGCGCTCGATAGAGTTACTGATTTGGTGGAATAAGCCAACCAGTCGCAGTCTTCTGCATCCACATCCTTTGCATTTGTGGGTAGTACGGCAAAACTCGGAAGCCCTACCTGTTTATTGAAAATAGTCTCACAATAACGCTCACCCAGCTCACCGACGATATTCTTGGTTCGGATAATTCCCCTTTCGCGAAGCGCCCCCAAAACGTGACCATAGGCCAGAATTAACTCCTCATCAGTGAGGTTGGACAAGTCTAGAGGCAATCTAATCTCCCCCCCGCTGCTCATAAAGATACTTCTGAAACCCAACAAATGTATCTCGAATAACCTTGGTTGAACCAAATTCCGTTGCTGCGTCGCTCAGTGTGGCGTACTTCAGTTGAATTAAACTTTGCATTTTCTTAGTAGACAGTTCTTGGACACCATCGGCGATGTATTTCTGCAATACAAAACTAATAAACTCTTGTTGCTTGGCGCTGTAGTTCTCTCGAATCTCTTCGATAGCGTACTGCGCCCTGCCTTCTCGTGTCTCGGTTTCTGCTTCAAACGCCACATACGCCAGCACGTCGTACACATCGCTGTCTCGGGCATCTATTAGGTCTCTCATGCCTTCTAGCTTTTCAGCGTCGTAGCCGTCCTCTGAGAGGTCTTCTAGTAGCTTTTCACGGGTATTTGGGTCACTCCATATCTCGCGTAGCTGGTCTTCGTTTTCAAAGAATCTAGGTAGGTCGCCGAACATGCGTTCTACGAACTCTTTGGCGGTGATGGGTTTACCTGAATCGCTCCAATACATTACTGCGTCTATGTGTCTAATCTGGCGAGTTTTGCCGTCGCTCAGTGTAATGACTATTTTCTCATTGCAGGTACACGGGCTATTACCGCAAATTGCACAGGCACCGGGTTCGCAGATACAGGGCGTTGTACCGCAAATTGGGCAGTTTTCTGGTTCACACACACACGGGGTTTGCTTACATTTTGTGCAAGGCTTGTCGCAAGCACAGGGTGTAAAACCGCATTCATCACATGGCTCTGGTTCACACGTGCAGGGAGTGTTATTGCAGACCTTGCAATCTTCTGGCGGTAGTGGCTCGCCATCCCATTCGGGGTCGGCGAAGTTGTGGTGGGCTTTGACAAAATCGTACACCGTGAAGAAATCTTTGCCTTCGATCACGCGTGTGCCTCGCCCAATGATCTGCTTGAACTCGATCATATTATTGCAGGGCCGCATCAGTACAATATTGCGTATATTGCGGGCATCCACTCCAGTAGATAACTTTCTTGAAGTGGTTAGGATGGTGGGGATGGTTTTTTCATTGTCTTGAAACGTCTTTAAGTCGGTCTCACCCGCCTTGCCATCGTTGGCCGTTACCCGCACACAGTAGTCTGTATTCGTTGTCCACCCTCGTTCAACCGCGTACTGATTAATAAAATCCCTAACACTTCCAGCGTGTTCTTGGGTAGCGCAGAAAACAAGCGTCTTATCTTTAGGGTTGATTTTGTCCATCCAATACTTAACGCGGCGTTGCTCGCGTGCTGGAATGGTGATGATTCTATTGAAGTCGCCCTCCTTGTATAGCCTACCGGGTTCAGGTTCTCCCTTTACCACTAAGCCATCACCGGGGGTATAAACATACTCATCCATGGTGCCGACGATGGTGAACACCTTAAACGGTGTTAGAAAACCATCATTAATGCCCTCTTTAAGTGTGTAACTGTAAACAGGGTCGCCAAAATAGTCGTAGGTATCGACGTTGTCTTTACGCTTTGGCGTAGCGGTTAGACCTAACTGCACCGCTGGTGAAAAATGCTCTAAGACTTCGCGCCAGCTACTTTCATCGTTCGCCCCGCCACGATGGCACTCGTCAATAATAATGAAATCAAAAAAGTCTTCTGTGTAGTCCTCAAAGTAAGCCTTGTCACTCCCTTCGTCATCTTTGCCACTCATAAAAGTTTGGAAGATGGTAAAAAACACCGCCGCGTTTCTAGGCACGTTACGCATTTTGGTTGAGCGCACATCCTTTGGTTTGGCGATGGTCATTGTGACGTCATCGACTTGCTGATTGAGTTTATGCAACTCATCAGAGGCGATGCGTACCAGTGCATCCTCGCCAAAGGCGTCGAAGCTATTAAACGCCTGATTGGCCAGAATATTACGATCTGCTAGAAACAAAATGCGCGGGCGTCGTTTAGCCGAATCGGGGTCTTTTTGTGTTTTTAAGGTCCAACGAGCATGAAACAATTTCCACGCGATTTGAAAGGCAATGGACGTCTTACCAGTGCCAGTAGCCAAGGTTAATAGAATCCGATTCTCACCTTGCGCGATGGAATCCAACACCTTATTGATGGCGTTCTCTTGATAGTAACGTGGTGTCCAACTGCCGCTTTTGGTTTCGATTGGAATAGCGGCAAACCGTTCACGCCAGCCACTAGTGAAATCAGGTTTAGGCGTACCATCTTCGGGGCTAAATGTAAGTGTCCAAAGCTGCTCAGGCGTTAGGTAGTCATCAACTAACGACTCTTGCCCAGTGAGTATATCAATCTGATAAATATCATGCCCATTAGTGGCATAGGCTATGCGGCACTGTAAACGCGTCGCGTAATCTTTGGCCTGACGAACACCCTCAACGTAAGACAAACCTTCTCGCTTGGCCTCAACGACCGCTAGCTTACGGCCTTGGTAGATCAATACGTAGTCACTGGATACCTTAGTGCCACGCTTGCCGCCAGTAATGATGCGACCAGGACAGATTTCTTCACGGCGGATATAACTGTATTCTACCACGCCCCAGCCATCTTGCTTGAGCTTAGGGTCAATCAGGTCTGCACGTGTATCCGCCTCTTTTCGATTCATGCAGCTATGTCCTTGCTTTTGGTCAGTTCTCCTGAGAAGGCTTTTTGGAGTAGGGATTTTTTGAGTTCTTCGAGCGCGGTTAGCTTTTCCTTGTAGATAGAAGTGATTCTCTGCGACTGTCTAACGAAGGCTAATACCCTTTCCACTATCCTTTGCTGTTCAGCATGACACGTCGGATAAGTAACGAGCATTTTATCAACCCTCGTTATATAAATATGTTTGATCGTGGCCCCACCAGCGTTTCCTATCATCTTTTTTTGATAGTCAGGACTACTCAATAAAAGACGAAGAAAATGCGAGCCTACTTTTTCATTGGGCCGCAACACAGCTACCGATTGGTTAACACAAATATCCGTTTGTTCTACTACTGCAAGCCTCCCAAGCGTCCCATCTTTCGTGAGTAGCACGTCGCCTAACCTTGGGCGACTTTTATCCGTCAAGAGGTTCTCGAAGGCATCACGTGAAGTGTGGCGAGCTGTCGTGTAGTCGACTTGGCCATCAATAACATTTTTCGCAGTTACCATCCACGGCCCATCTTCGACTGCTGGCATGGGGTTTGTAAATCCGTATGTGATCAGTTCGAGACATTCCGCAAGTGGGGTCTCAACCCACCCCTCACCACGCTGGCTAAACACCTGCTGCAAATAGCTATCAAATAACTCACGGGCATTCTTTAGATTCTGCTCGGCGTTGGCGCGGGCTTTGTCGATGTCGGCAAAGGCTTGATCGAGGATGGCGACGATGCGTTGTTGTTCGGGGATTGGGGGGAGTGGTATTGGAAATTTTCTTACCGTTCCAACATTCAGATTTCCTACTCCTGAACCACTGATACTAGATTTAGCAAGTTGCTTTACCTCGCTAGAGTTTAAATAGTATTTCAAAAACCGATTATACAATATGTCGTGCTTTGGCTTAATCAAAGTAAGGCTTACAAAAACGCTAAACTCTTCATCTGAATCAACAATTGCGGCCTCTCCAAAACTTCCAACTCTTGTGTATAAAATATCTCCCCTTGTAGGCTTATTATTTTTTGTTAATTCATCATGGTCTTGCTTAGTAATGTACTGATAACCATTCCAAATAATCATGCCATTTTTAACATTTTTAGCAGATAAAAATGGAATGCCCGAGTCTACATAATTTGGTCTCTTTGCTACACCGCAAGTAATTAGGTCGGTGACATCTACTAAATTGTGGACTGGCCAACAATCCATCATAACAACTCCCGAATATTACCCAGAATTACTTCACTCTCTTTATCCAATGCCATAATCTCTTCGATAATCACCGCTGGCTCACGGAAGATAACTTCATCGTTTTTATTCGGGTTTTTAACCGATAAATCCCAAGTGCTTTGGTCTATCTCGCTAACATCAACTGACCAAGATTGATCAGAATCAGCAAAGGTTTTCTGCAAGGCGACAAACCCTTTCAGGTCATTGTCATTCAGTGGGTTGGTCTTGCCCATGTTGCGGCCCACGTCTAACTGGTAGAACCAAACTTTCTGCGTGGGCGCGCCTTTCTCAAAGAACAACACCACGGTCTTTACACCCGCACCAATGAACGTTCCACCGGGGCAATCTAATACGCTGTGCAGGTTGCAGTTCTCCAACAGCTCCTTACGCAGAGCGACAGCGGCGTTGTCTGTGTTAGACAGGAAAGTATTCTTAATGACTACCGCAGCGCGACCACCGGGCCTTAGCTTCTTGATAAAGTGTTGCAAGAATAAAAAAGCAGTCTCGCCAGTTTTAATAGTGAAGTTCTGCTGTATTTCTGGGCGTTCTTTGCCACCAAACGGCGGGTTAGCCAATATGATGTCATGGCGATTGCTGTCCTGAATATCGGCTATATTCTCACCCAGAGTATTGGTATGGATTACGTTGGGCGCTTCGATGCCATGCAGGATCATGTTCATGATGGCGATGACATAGGCCAGCGATTTCTTCTCTTGAGCATAGAAGGTGCTTTCTTGTAGAATTTTCAGGTCAGTGCTAGATAGCCCCTCACGCTGGCGCAATACATCGTAAGTTTCACATAGAAAGCCTGCTGAACCTGCCGCACCATCGTAAACAGTCTCACCTATCTGCGGGTTGACTACCGCTATCATGGCGCGAATCAGGGGCCTTGGCGTGTAGTATTCTCCGCCATTACGACCAGCGTTGCCCATGTTCTTGATCTTGGTTTCGTAGAGGTGCGACAGCTCGTGTTTTTCTTCTTGCGAGCGAAAGCGCAACTCGTCTATTTTCTCTAGCGCATCCCTGAGACTGTAACCGCTTTGAATTTTGTTTTTGATCTCACCGAAAATCTCACCAATCTTGTATTCAATGGTGTCTGGGCTTGTCGCGCGTTGCTTAAATGACTTGAGATATGGAAACAGCTCATTATCGACATACTCCATCAGGTCATCGCCAGTGAGCGCTTCATTGTGATCGAAGTTACCCTCAGCGTCTTTCGGAGCCGCCCATGTATTCCAGCGATGCTCTGGATCAATGATGTGGCTGTACTCTTGCTCCATCAGCTCAGCAGCAAGCGCCTTCTCGCGTTCTAGGTCATCAAGGTACTTTAGGAAAAGCATCCATGAGGTTTGTTCTGTGTAATCCAGTTCACTCGAACAACCCGCGTCCTTATGGAGAATATCGTCTATGTTCTTAAAAACTTGCTCAAACACCCTTCGCCCCTTTTCCGTGTATTAAGGTCGGCCTGCACTATGGCTTTGATAAAGCTCACGATGTATAGGCCATTAATATCTAATCTAGTCTTAGGTAGTCTAATCTAAAAAGCGGTTTAGATTAAGTATTGATCACACTCCATATGAGACAGGCGACTTACTGCGCTGGCTTTACTTATTTTCCGCTATTCAATTCTCACTTTTATTAGTTTTTAGAGGAATAACGTTTTCATTCATTGAGGCTAAATAGCGACTCCAATCATTGAGCATCCTAGTTCGCTCAGCAAGGTACTCACTTCTATTGTAAGCGGCCCTAACCTTATCTCGTTCGCCGTGTGATAGCTGACGCTCGATAGCGTCAGCGTTGTAGCCTGATTCGTTTAGAAAAGTGCTGGCGGTGGTTCTAAAGCCATGTACCGTCGCCTTGTTTTTATAGCCCATTCGGTACAGCAATTGAATCATGGCATTAGTGCTAATTGGCTGTTTGGGCCTTTGCGGGCTAGCAAATACGTATTCACGACTTCCGTTGTGTTGCTGCAAAATTGTAAACAGCTCAATTACCTGATCTGAGAGCGGTATTAGGTGATCAGCAGCTTGAGTTTTCATGCGCTCAGCAGGGATAGTCCATAAATGGTTTTCAAAGTCGATCTCAGCCCATGTGGTGAACCTTAACTCTTGGCTACGCACAAATGTATGCGCCACAATCTTGGTCGCCGCTTTTACTATTGCATGGCTATCGAAGCCTTCTAGCTTGCTGAAAAACGCGGGGAGTTCCTTCGCTTCTAGCGCATTTAGGTGTTTAACCTTTTTAGTTTTTAGTACACCAACTAACTGAGTTGCTGGATTGGTTTGAGCGCGCTCAGTTAGGATGGCGTGTTTAAAAATCACTTCACAGCGTTGACGCAATCTGGCCGCCACGTCTAATGCACCTCGCGCTTCTACTTTTTTAAGCACTTCAAGTAGGTCAGTGGGCGATATTTGATCGATTGGCTGGTCTTTGAGAATCGGGAACAGATCACGCTCCATTTGTCGCCAGACTTTATTTGAGTGTATGGGCTTCCAGTTAATCTCTTCTTTATCAAACCACTCCTTCGCAACATTACCAAAGGTGTTAGATAGTTGCGCTTTTGCTTGGCGCTTGGCCTTGGCAGGGTCGTTGCCCTTTTCCAGTAATGCGAGCGCCACATCTCTTAGCTTTCTGGCTTCGGCTAATGATGTGAATGGGTATTTACCGTGAGTGAGCAGCTTCTCCTTGCCGTTGATACGGTACTTTTGCCTCCATGTTTTAGTTCCACTAGGACGAACATAGATATGCAAGCCATGAGCATCTGAAACCTTGTACGGCTTCTCTTTGGCCTTCAATGAATTGATCTTGCTAGTAGTAAGCATAAAATCACTATAACAAAAGAACCCCCAAATGTACCCCCAAATAATGTGGATTTACTGAAATGGCAATGGACTAGCTAGGACGTAAAACAGGCGAAAACCCGCATTAAATATGGCTTATTGGAACTTTACAGGATTGAATAAAACTAAAGAATGGTGCCCGGGGCCGGACTTGAACCGGCACGGTGTTGCCACCGACGGATTTTAAGTCCGTTGCGTCTACCAATTTCGCCACCCGGGCATACTAATTAGGTGTGTAGGGATTGGCTTCCCTCTACTAATTTTTCATAGCGGCTCGTTGCGAGCTGCCGTTGGTCGTGTTTGCCAGCTATTGCTGACTGACCTTTACTGATGCGTGCTTCTAGCACGACTACCGCTAAACTAAATGGAGGCTCGAGCCGGAGTCGAACCGGCGTACACGGCTTTGCAGGCCGCTGCATAACCACTCTGCCATCGAGCCATTTAGTGCAGTACTGAGTTTATTATAAACTAACCGACCTAAATTCGATCAACAATATAACTTGCTCAAATAGAAACGGGAAAAGACGTTGCTTTTCCCGTTTCTGTTGTCTTTGGAGCGGGAAACGAGATTCGAACTCGCGACCCCAACCTTGGCAAGGTTGTGCTCTACCACTGAGCTATTCCCGCTTGAGTGGCGCTATTATATGCAGATGAATCGGCTAGTCAATCGTTGATTTAGGTTTTATTTCAAAAATCTCGAAACTAGCTTAATCTGCCTTAACTGCATTATAGGCAGCGCGCAAATAGATCGACATTGACCAGATAGTGAGAACACCTGCTGCGTACAACATTAGCTCGCCGATCAACAACACCGGTAATCCAATAAAGTGACTTTGAAACAACAGGCAGCCAATGGCTCCCATTTGAATGCCGGTTTTGTATTTACCAACGGTGGAGACCGCAACATTGGCACGTTTACCTAATTCTGCCATCCACTCGCGCAATGCCGACACAGTGATCTCGCGACTGATAATGACAATCACCGTTACGATAAACAGCATCTCGCTCCACAATCGCGAATGCAGGTTCACATCACTGATAACCAGCAGCAACATGGTTGAGACTAATAACTTGTCGGCAACCGGGTCGAGAAACGCACCGAGCTTACTGGTTTGATTCCAACGTCGGGCTAAGTAGCCATCAAGGGCGTCACTAATTCCGGCTAAGGTAAACACGATGGTGGAATACCAATTGCCGTATTTAATGTCCGAAAAATAGATGATCGCAATTAGCGGAATCGCGATAATTCGAAACAGAGTCAGGCAATTAGGAATGTTTAAGCGCATGGTTTTCATCGACAAGCGATGTTAATAATTAGGGTAACTACGAGTTGTAGTTTAACATTAAAGCAAGGCGAGATTTAACTCGCTTTGATAAGTTGTGGTGGACTTAATTGGCTATTTTCGCAAGTAGTGATAGATTTTATCAGCGAGGTCTTCGTTAATGCCAGTGACTTTTGCAAGATCTCTCATGCCAGCCTGTTGAATGCCCTGCAGCCCGCCAAAATGCTTCAGCAAAGCTTGCCGGCGTTTTGCACCGATACCCGGTATCTCTTGTAGAATCGATTGCGTTTGTGCCTTACCGCGACGAGCTCGATGCCCGGTAATCGCGAAGCGGTGAGCTTCATCACGAATCTGTTGCACCAAGTGCATGGCCGGCGAGTTGGCAGCTAGCTTAATGCCAATTGACTGACCCTCAACAAACAAGGTTTCAAGCCCGGGTTTTCTGCCCTCACCTTTGGCTACCCCAACTAACAAAACATCGGTGATTTGCAATTCACGCATAATCTCTGCCGCCGACGACAACTGACCCTTGCCGCCATCAATTAACAGCAGGTCGGGTAGCTTGCCCTCTTCTTTGAGTACACGCTTATACCGACGCATAATGGCTTGTCGCATAGCGGCGTAATCGTCACCGGGCGTAATGCCAGTAATGTTATAGCGCCGATAATCAGATTTAGTAATCCCCTTCTCAGTGAACACCACACAGCTAGCGACTGTTTGCTCGCCCTGTGTGTGACTGATGTCGAAACATTCGATCCTTGTTAGTTGTTGCTCGAGTTGAAATACCGCCGACAATGCTTGCAGACGTTTCTCAACGCTTTGTTTCTCCGACATATGCCGCTTGAGTCGCTCGGTAACGTTGAGCTGTGCCATTTGCAGCCAGTCACGCCGGTGACCACGCACGGAATGAACGATCGATACCTTGCGGTCGCCTTGTTCGGTAAGCCATGTTTCTAAATTGTCGCCGTCAGGTAAGGCTTGCCCGACCAATATCTCTTTCGGCGCGGAACGTCGATGATAATACTGTGTGATAAATGCGCTGAGTATTTCAACCTCAGTAAAATCTAAGGGCACCTTGGGAAAATGACCATTACTGCCGCTATGGCGACCACCACGAATAAATGTCACCTCAACGCAGACCTTACCGTGCAGAGTCGCAACGGTAATAATGTCGATATCAGAATGCCCGGCAGTAATCGATTGATGCGATTGCACTCGGCGCAACGCATTAATACGGTCGCGCCAACCAGCGGCTTCTTCAAACTTAAGGTTTTTTGACGCTTTCTCCATATTGGTTTGCAGCAAGGTATTTAATGAGTCGTCTTTGCCTTGCAGAAATAATGCCGCAAGCTCAATATCTTTGCTGTAGTCCTCTTTCGAGATAACACCAACACAGGGGCCACTGCAACGTTTGATCTGGTACTGCAAGCATGGGCGTGAGCGATTGCTGAAAAATACATCGTCACATTGCCGAACCGGTAATACCTTTTGCAATAAGGCCAAAGTGTCGCGAATTGCAGTAACCCCAGGATACGGGCCAAAATAACGCCCGGGTTGACTGCGGTCGCCGCGATAAAAGCTTAACCGCGGATAGTCATGCGAATCGTCGATATGAATGAATGGGTAGCTTTTGCTGTCACGCAGTAGAATATTGTAGCGTGGCTTATGTTGCTTAATAAGGTTGGACTCTAAAATCAACGCCTCATTCTCGGTGTGTGTGACTACCACCTGAATGTCTTCGACCTTTTGCATCATCGCTTCGGTTTTAATCGGCAAACCGGTGGTGCGAAAATAACTGGATAATCGTTTTTTTAGATTTTTCGCTTTGCCAACATACAGTAAGGCACCTTGCGCATCGAACATTTGATAAATGCCCGGCGCTTGTCCGACGTGTTGCAAAAAAGTTTTAGAATCAAAAGCCAAGGTAAGCTACATAAAAGACCAATTTCAAGCACATTATAACGTTAATCAGGCTGGTCTTGAGACGCTTCGTTCACCTATAATCGCGACTTACCAAAATTACCCCTCTACAAGGCAATGGCAAAGATATCGGCAAATGAAATTCGACTTGGTGGCTTAGTTGAGCACCAGGGCAACTTATGGCGCGTTCTTAAAAAGAGCCATGTGAAACCTGGCAAAGGTGGTGCGTTTGTTCAATGTGAATTGAAAGACATCATCAACGGCACCAAATTGAATGAGCGCTTTCGCTCTACCGATAAAGTCGAGCGACCACATGTAGAGCCACGCAAGATGCAATACCTTTATGCTGACGGCGATGACCATATCTTTATGGATAGCGAAACATATGAGCAGCTAATTTTGAGCGCTGATGACATATCAGAGCAAGCCGGCTACCTACTGCCAAACACTGACGTGCAAATCAACTTCTACGATGAGACTCCGATTGGCGTTGATCTACCGGCCAACGTGGTACTCGAAGTTGTCGACACAGAAGGCGTGGTTAAAGGTCAAACTGCCGCGAGCGGTGGCAAACCGGCCAAATTGGAAACGGGGATCCGTATCACTGTGCCTACATTCGTTAACATTGGCGAGAAAGTCAAAGTTAACACTGAAACCGGCGAGTATGTTGAGCGAGCCTAGTAAGCCCGAACATTTTCAAGCTTAATTGTGAGGCTGGTATTCAGCGAGCCTCACAATCGAATATTACCTTCGCTGGGCTTTTAAAAATTACAGAGCTTTAAAATTAAAAGGCTGTGAAAGTTAATAGTCCGACAGCGAGTCAAACTGAGAATCACATACAAGTAGCAAACAATGGCCGCTACGCGCTATTGATATTTGACGTGTAAGATTGTCTCAGTTTATGTGTGTTAATAGCTAAATACGTCCTGGTAGCTCAGCTGGATAGAGCAGCCGCCTCCTAAGCGGCAGGTCGGAGGTTCAAATCCTCTCCAGGACGCCACACATAGCCACCGCTAAGCTGTGCTCTTTTCCAGCAGCATGGCATCGCCATAACTAAAAAAACGATAGCCTTGCGCAATAGCGTGCTGATAGGCTTGTTGAATTGGTTCTGTACCAGCAAACGCACTGACTAGCATCAGCAAGGTTGATTCAGGTAAATGGAAGTTGGTCTGCAGTAAGTCGATCACCTTAAACTGGTAACCTGGATAAATAAAGATATCCGTGTCGCCCTGAAACGGCGCTATCAATTCATCACCAGTCGCTTGCGCCGCCGTTTCGAGTGAACGCACCACCGTTGTACCAACCGCAACAATACGCCCGCCTCGCTCTTTAGTCAGTTTGATCTGATCGCAAACCTGCTGATTTACATCTACGTACTCAGAATGCATAACATGATCTTCGACCTTGGTAACGCGAACCGGTTGATACGTTCCAGCACCAACATGTAAAGTTACTGTGGCGATATCCACTCCTTTGGCTCGAATGCGGGCTAACAACGCATCGTCGTAATGTAACCCTGCGGTTGGCGCGGCGACGGCGCCCTGCTCCTTAGCAAACACAGTCTGATAGCGATCAGCATCACCAGCCGTGTCGTTGCGATCAATATACGGCGGCAAAGGCATATGCCCTACCCGCTCAAACCAATCAAACAAAGAACCTTGCTGATTGGACTCTAATTCAAAAAACGTGTCACGCCGCCCAGTCACCATTAGGCGTGCTGAATCATCACCATCTACGTGTAAAACTTGGCCTGGTTTGGGCGCTTTACTGGCTCTAATTTGCGCTACAAATTGATTTGCACCGGTTATACGCTCAAGCAATATTTCAACACGGCCACCCGTCTCTTTTTGCCCATGCAATCGAGCTGGAATCACCTTGGTGTTATTCAACACCAACAGGTCTCCAGACTGTAGTTCGTCAACAAGATCAGGGAACTGCGAGTCTTCAATCCCGCGACCTTGCATAAGTTTCAGCAAGCGACTAGCGCCGCGTTGAGGACTAGGAAATTGAGCGATCAACTCGTCAGGTAGATCATAGGTAAAATCAGCAATATTCATATTTGCGGAGTCTATCAGCTCACTTAGCAAAGCTCTATATCAACGCGCTACTGACCTACCTCATGCAGCACTTTTTAATGCCTGAACCTGACTCATAGCCTGATGACGGCCAAGTAATAAAAATGGGGCTGAAATGACACATATTGAGCATAACCCAATGCTTAGCGCGATTGGAATCGGGCTGAGTAGTGCCATAGTGAACAACACGGCTATCCGCATCCACTCAAGCACGCCAGCATAATGGCGATTTTCTAGCACCGACCCAATGGCGAAGCTACTAAACAATACAAAGCCGATTAACGAAGCTAGCTCTGCAAAAGCTAGGTCCGCTGCAACGATGCCAAACCAAACCCCTAAGGTGGCGGTCGCGCTGTATTGCAAAATACTATAAATCTTCAGTGCACCGGGTATGGCGATATCGAATTTCTCAAAGTCTTCTAACTCATTTTTTTCCAACGGGTATTGGTCTACCACATCCGGTGGCCGCCATCCGGTTCGACGAAACCACAGCGTCAGCTTATGCCACCAATTCTTCGTATGCACAGCATCCCAAAATAGCTGATTGTAGATTTGAAAATTTACCCATAACGGATTCCAAGAACGCACCGCACCACGAATTCCATACACGGGCAGATCATCGTCTTGCTCTTCCTGATAAGTGCCAAAAAAACGGTCCCAAAGAATAAAAACACCGCCGTAATTACGATCAATATAAACAGTGTTCTGCGCGTGATGGCCACGATGATTGGATGGCGTTACAAAAAACCACTCAACCCAACCCAGTTTGCCAACATGGCGAGTATGTACCCAAAATTGATACACTAAATTAAGCGCACCGACGGTAACCAACATCAACGGATCGATACCCATTACGGCCATTGGTAGATAAAAAATAAAGCCTAAGAAGCCCGTACCTGTCTGACGTAAAGCCGTGGTCAGATTATATTCTTCACTTGAATGGTGAACCACATGCGAGGCCCACAAGATATTCATCTCGTGGCCCATGCGATGCTTCCAGTAGTAAAAGAAGTCATACACAATAAACGCTATGATCCAACCCCACGCAGAATCGGGCCAACTAAACAGCGCCACACTGTCGTAGACCATCACGTAAATGGTGAATGGAATTAGCCTTTTACTAACCGCGACGAGCTGATTAATGGTTCCGGTTGTGAGGCTGGTTAAGGAATCATTGACGCGGTAATAATTAGTTCCACGCCACTTATCTACGATTAGCTCTAGCGCTATCAAAAGTAGAAAAAAGGGAACGGCGTATAACAGTATATTCATGAGCGCTGTCTCATCTCGTGCAAGTTATTATTAGACCTACGACTCCCCCACAGCAACCCATGCAACACCATCATACAATAGGCTATCGGGCTAACGCCATGGCGCAGCGAAAACCCGACTCCCGCGTGGTTGTACTCTGTTGCGCCCATTAGCTATAAAACGATGTGCCTTCTTTTGCATGTTTAAGCAGTACTGGAGCCGGGGTATAACGTTTGCCAAACTCAGTTTGCAGCGCGCTAAGCTTTTCTACTATCGTGGCAGCACCAATGGAATCCATATAGCGGAAAGGCCCACCAAGAAACGGCGGAAAGCCCAAACCGAAAATCGCGCCGATATCACCGTCACGTGGGCTGCGTAAGATGCCCTCCCCTAAGCAGTACGCGGCCTCATTAAGCATGGTCAACATAATGCGCTCGGCAATATCCTTGCGGCTCAACTCAGTTCGACCGTGATTTGAAACCTGCATCACTTGGTAGATTGTCTCGTCTACGCGCTTACCTTTAGAAGACTCAGAGTAGTCGTAAAAACCCCTGCCATTTTTGCGCCCTTGACGGTCATCGTTCAACACTCGCTCTACACCATCGATTAGCGGAACACGATTACCAAAAGCTTGATTCAGCGTAGTTACGATATGCGCCCCAACGTCTATGCCGACTTCGTCCATCAACTTAATTGGGCCAACCGGCATTCCAAAGTCCTCCAGCGCTGCATCAACCTCTTCTATTGAGACACCTTCTAACACTAAGCGAACCGCCTCCATGTTGTATGGCACCAATACTCGCGTGGTGTAGAACCCTGGCCCGTCGTTCACCACAATCACCGTTTTACCTTGTTGTTTACCAAGTTCAACAGCGGTTGCGGTAACCCAGTCTGCGGTTTTTGAACCTTTAATGACTTCTAATAGCGGCATCTTTTCAACTGGTGAAAAATAATGCATACCAACCACGCGCTCGGGAAACTTAGCTTTAGCAGCAACCGCATCAATGGGAATAGCCGAGGTATTAGTGGCAAAAATGGTCTCTTTATTAGCCGCTAAAGATTCAATGTCGGCCACCATTTTTTGTTTAAGCTCAAGACTTTCAAACACGGCCTCAATCACCACATCACTGTTCTTAAACCCGCGATAGTCCGTGGTGCCAGTCAATTTAGCCATCGTCGCTTGCCGATCAAGCGGCTTCATTCGGCGCCTTGATACAGCTTTGTCGAGAATTTTTCCCACATAGCTAATCCCTTTTGCCAAACCGTCATCTGAGATGTCCTTCAATCGAACCGTGTGATTAGCCTTCGCCACACTCACATAACTAATACCGGCGCCCATTAAGCCGGCGCCTAACACACCAACGTGGTCGATATCGCGCGCAGTTTCTGCGGAATCTACCCCGCTGTCTTTTTTAAGTTCAGTCGTAGCAAAGAAGATGTTAACCAACTGATTTGAGACCGGCGTCATCAACAGCTCAGCAAAGCCTTGCGCTTCGATCTTCAAGCCCTTGGCAAGACTAGTGCCTAAACCACGGTTAACCACATCTAATATTTTTAACGGTGCTGGGTAGTGGCCTTTAGTCATTTTAAGCGCTTGAGCTCGCGCCTTTGAGATCACATAGGACCGCATCGGTCCAATTTTCATCAATTTGTTGATCACGCCTTGCTTACGGCGAGGTTTGCGCTTGGCAACATAGTCGGCGGCAACTCGCTCTAGTAACGCGGCTGGCACTACCGAATCGACCAAACCGGCATTTAACGCTCGTTTAGCATTTAGCTGCTTACCGGTTAACAATAAATCCAACGCGGTTGGCAAATCAATGAGTCTCGGCAAGCGCTGGGTACCACCGCCGCCAGGCAAAATACCTAACTGCACTTCGGGCACGCCAATTTTGGTTGCTTTAGAGTCAGACGCTACGCGATAGTCAAATGCGAGAGCCAATTCCAAACCGCCGCCCAAACATACGCCATCAATCGCGGCCACGGTAGTGAATGGCAGATCAACAATGCGCTGAAACATTGCATGCAGCAACTCAGAGGATTCGGCCGCTTGCGCCACAGAATCAATACCTTGCAACATTGATATATCAGCACCGGCCAAAAAACAACCAGGCTTAGCAGACTTGAAGATTAACCCCTGCACGGTTGTATCTAGCTCTAATTGACTAAATACCGCCTCGTAGTCGGTTTGGATTGCTCGATTCAGAACGTTTTGCGGCTGAGTTACATCGTTCATCGTGATGATGGCGATATCATTTTGTTTTTCTAAGTTAAACACACTCATATTCATTTCCTAGTTTGTCGCTGCCAAGCCAAGCTTGTTACGCAGATTCGAGCACCATTGCTGCACCGAGACCACCAGCCGCGCAAGCTGTGATCAACCCAAATTGTCCACCAGTGCGCTTTAAATCATAAAGCATCTGGGTCAACTGACGTGTGCCAGTAGCGGCAAATGGATGCCCGAGTGAAATTGAACTGCCGGAGACGTTCAGTTTATCAAAATCAACTTCGCCAATTGCTGTGTCACGATTGAGTCGTTCTTTAGCGAACTGTTTGGAGCCAAAGGCTTGGGTATTCGATAACACTTGCGCAGCAAATGCTTCATGCATATCGATAAGATCTATTTGTGCCAGCGTCAAACCAGCTAAATCAAGCGCCTTGGGGGTAGCAAAAGAAGGTCCCATCAACATCTGCCAATTCGGATCGATCGCCGAGAATGCAAAACTGTTAATGTAGCCGAGCGGCTGCAAACCTAATTGTTTGGCTTTACTCTCGCTCATTAGAACCACCGCCGACGCACCGTCGGTAAGCGGCGAGCTAGTTGCGGCCGTAACAGTGCCGTATTTACGGTCAAATACCGGTTTTAGGCGCGCATATTTTTCTAGCTCAGAGTCAGCCCGAAACAGATTGTCTTTACTGATAGGCTGGTAACTGGGCCCAGTAATC
Organism: Arenicella xantha; assembly: GCF_003315245.1. Lineage (NCBI taxonomy): Bacteria > Pseudomonadati > Pseudomonadota > Gammaproteobacteria > Arenicellales > Arenicellaceae > Arenicella > Arenicella xantha. The sequence continues at coordinate 216,800 of NZ_QNRT01000002.1, forward strand.
ACCGACATTACTTGCTCATCGAACCAACCTTGCTCCCACGCTTTTGCCGCATTAATGTGTGACCGGTGCGCCAGCGCATCTTGATCCACTCGGCTAATGCCGTTCTCCTTCGCCATTTTTTCAGCCGCCTGCCCCATGGTGAGCTCCGAAGAAGGCTCTTTGATCGCGGGTTGCGTAGGTATAAGATCTTTTAAACCGATGCCTTTAAATGCTTTCCACTTTGGTCCTTTGCTATAACTAGAGCGAACCATGGCCTCGGTCATTTTCTTGTTGAAACTAATCGGCGGTTGCGACATGACATCGCAGCCTCCGGCAATGCCAGTATCTATGATTCCCGCTTGTATATTCATGGCAATATCAACCGCTGACTGATAGCTGCTAGCACACGCCCTGGAAACACTGTATGCATCGGTCTGCACTGGCAAGTTTGCACTCATCACGATTTCTCGCGCTATATTTGGTGAGTCCGGTGCCATTACGACTTGCCCAAACACTAATTTTTCAATTAATTGCTTGTCAACTTCAGCTCGTTGCACCAGCTCGGCGACCAACTCAGCCGCCAATGTTCGAGCGGGTAACTTACTGTAACCGGTTGCGATTCGCAGAAAAGGTGTTCTGGCGCCGGCGATAACCGCCACGCGTTGCTTGGATGTATCCATGGTGAATTTCCGTGGTGAGTTGGAATACGCTCAAATTGCGTAAAACAATTGAGTTACACAATAATAGCAAACTATCAGCTAGTCGCGCAGACAGGCTCGACAATATGTCCACTATTCAGAGTTCGAATAGCCGCTGCCAATTAAAGTAGGGGCCGGGGTCGGGTTTGCGCCCTGGAGCGATATCGCTGTGCGCAAAGATATTCGACTCAAGGATGTTAGGGTAAGCCGCGCGTAAACTAGCGATCAGCTCACGTAATTCTCGATATTGTGCGTCGGTGAAACCATTCGGATCGGTGTCTAAGCCTTCTAACTCAATACCAATTGAAAAATTATTTACTTTAGGCCGTTGCAAGCATACCGACTCACCGGCGTGCCACGCGCGGTCATGGGTAGCCACAAACTGTATCAACTCACCGTCGCGCTTTACTAAAAAATGTGCCGAGACTCGCAGGTCGGCTATGTGCGTAAAATATGGATGCTCGTGCCCAGCTAGTTGATTAGTGAAAAAACGTTCTATTTGATCACCACCATATTCACCAGGCGGTAACGAAATACAATGCACGATTATGCATTCAGGCTCAGCACCGATGTCGCGCTGATCAAAATTCTCCGACGGCAGATGTCGCGCTGAATCAATTAACCCTGAACTGGTGTCTAAATGCATTCTGGTATTAGTCAGAATGTAAGGTACGGCTGTGCAAAAAACAAAATAAGGCCGGCAAACACACCAGCCAACACATCATCAATCATAATGCCAAAGCCACCATGTACATGGCGATCGAGCAGCTTAATCGGCCACGGCTTTAAAATGTCGAAGATTCTGAATAGAACAAACCCAACAACCACATTGAGCCAAGTTGGTGGCACCGCGATGAGAGTAATAAACAAACCAACAAATTCATCCCAAACGATGCTTCCATGATCATGTGCGCCTACATCGGAAGCTGTTTTACCGCACACATAAACGCCAACCACGAAGCTAAGCAGAATGAATGCTAGGTATGCTGGCAGTGTGGCAGGCAACCAGGCCACCGCAACTAAATAGAATGGCACGGCGGCCAAGGTACCCCAAGTACCCGGTGCAGGCTTAAGTAGCCCAGACCCAAACCCAAGTGCGACTAAATGTACTGGGTCGCTAAGGGTAAATTTAACCGGATCGTTCATTGTTTATCCAAAATGTTGAAATCCTAAATCAGAATTAAGTTTAACGGGTTTTCCGTTTGCCAGTAATCTTACGGGTATAGCAGTTTTTTCGACCACGCTACCGATGCGTGTAAGCGGCACGGAAACAACATCTGATATAGCTAATATAGCTTCACGTTGTTTGCTTGGTGCGGTGAAGGCCAACTGGTAGTCATCGCCGCCGGCTAAAGCGGACTCGTAGCTGCCACCAGACTGTAGATAGGCTCGATACGTGTCAGACAGTGGCACTCGCTCCTGATGTATTTCAATACAGACCTGACTAAGACTTGCTACGTGAGCCAAATCGGCCAATAAACCGTCTGAGATATCCAGCGCTGCCGAAGCTACTCCACGTAGCGCTAGACCCAGCGCAACTTGCCCAGTGGGACGATGCAATGCGGGCGCAATATTCGAGAGAGCCGATTCAGGCAACTCGATCTGCCCTAAAATTACTTTGAGAGCCAGCGCCGCGTCCCCCACCGTATTGCTTAGCCAAACATCATCACCGAACTCAGCACCTGCTCGTGAAATAGCTTTACCTTTTGGCACTAAACCCATGATAGTTAACGATAAACAAAGAGGCCCCTTAGTCGTGTCACCACCAATTAGTTGTACTCCAGCTGATTCCGCTGCGGCGTCAAGTGCATTAGAAAACGCGGCTAACCATGCCGCGTCTTCATGCGGCAAGGTCAATGCTAACGTTGCCCATTTAGGTTCGGCGCCCATCGCGGCCATATCGCTGAGATTAACCGCTAATAGCTTATAGGCAAGGTCAGCTGGAGCCACGCTAGGAAAAAAGTGGACACCTTCAACCATAGTGTCAACGCTAACCGCTAACTGCATTCCGCTAGGGACATTAACGACCGCGGCATCGTCACCAACACCGATCACTGTGTGCTCGGAGGTAGCACCGATACCCTTACAAAAACGGTCGATTATCGAAAACTCAGACACCGTTATTCGCGCGCCTATTAGTTAGTCGGCCTTGCTACGTAGTGTATTAGCAAGCTTATCCATAACGCCGTTAACGAATTTATAGCTATGATCGGAACCGAACACTTTGGCCAGCTCGATCATTTCATTAAGCACAACCTTGGTTGGCACATCACTGCGATACAACAGTTCATAAGCACCAAGCCTTAGGATCGCTCGTTCCACGGGGTCGAGACTAGTGAAATCACGCCCAATGTAGGGGCTAATGGCGTCATGCAGAGCCGGCTCAACTTTCGGAAGCTCAGTCATAATCTCACGCAAATACTTGCGGTCGACGTTCTGCATGTCGTGAATTTGAGTGAACTGCCCTTCTATCTCGTGAGCAGCCTGTTTAGTCAGATCCCATTGGTACAGCGCTTGCACCGCTGCGCGGCGCGCATTATGCCGACTAGATAGCGGTTTGCTATTGGCCATCTTAGAGCTTAGCCATAAGGTTAACCATTTCAACAACGGTCATTGCTGCTTCGGCACCTTTGTTACCAGCTTTAGTGCCGGCACGCTCAATCGCCTGCTCAATACTATCGACAGTCAACACACCGAATCCAACTGGAATACCTGTCTCCAGCTGTACAGAGTTAAGACCTTTAGCACATTCGCCAGCAACAAAGTCGAAATGAGGAGTCGAACCGCGAATCACAGCGCCAAGCGCAACCACACCGTGGTATTTACCGCTTTCTGCCATTTTTTTGACTGCCAACGGAATTTCGAAAGCCCCTGGCACATAGGCCACACTGATATTCGATGTGGACACGCCGTGGCGCTCCAACACATCGATAGCGCCGCCTAATAAGGCGTCACCAATAAAACTATTAAAACGCCCTAACACGATAGCGATGTTCTGGTCGTTGCCTTGCAACTCGCCTGTAATGACCTTGTGACTCATAATTTTCTCTTTAACTCTATAATGCCGTGATTAGTATCGACGGTTATTTTTCAATGTATTCCACGATTTCGATATCGAATCCAGAAAGACCATGTGTTTTTCGTGCGCGACCCAAGACTTGGATCTTACGTGCTCCAAGACTAGATAGTATCTGACTACCTGCGCCTAATAAGCGTAGATGTCCTTGACTTCCGGGGCGCTTATTATCTTTTATTTGATCGATATCGTAAATGATTTCATCTGCGCTTTGTGCATAGCGCAAGATGACCACAATACCAGTCCCCGCTTCCAATATATAGTCAACCGCGTCTTGAACTGGGAATGTGCTCTTATTGTTAAGCCCTTTCAAAACACTCAAGAAATCTGATTCCACATGGATACGCACTGGCACAGGCGTATCTGGGTCAATCTCGCCGCATACCAACGCAACGTGAGTTTCGTCTCGTTCAGTATCTTGAAACAACACGGAACGAATGGTGCCATGTTCAGTGGGAATTTCAGTGTCATTGACAGGTACTACTGTCGGCTCTTTCTCCAACCGATATCGGATTAGCTCGGCGATAGAACAGATCTTTAAATCGTGTTCCTTGGCAAACTCGACTAAGTCAGGCATGCGCGCCATTGAACCGTCTTCATTGAGGATTTCGCAAATCACACTAGACGGATCACGATCAGCTAAACGCGCAAAATCAACGCCAGCTTCAGTATGCCCTGCTCGACTTAATACTCCACCGGATTGCGCCATAATCGGAAAAATATGCCCAGGCATAACGATGTCACCAGGCTTTGCATCGTGCGCTACCGCCGCTTGTACCGTACGCGCTCGATCACCTGCGGAAATACCCGTGGTAACTCCTTCGGCGGCTTCAATAGACATGGTGAAATTGGTGGAAAAGCGCGCGCCGTTGTTGTCGCCGACCATCAGCGGCAAACCGAGCTGCTCACAACGATCTTCAGTCAACGTTAGGCAGATCAACCCACGTCCGTAACGAGCCATGAAATTGATGTCTTCGGGCCGAACTCGGTCCGCTGCCATCATCAAGTCTCCTTCATTTTCACGGTCTTCGTCATCAGTAATAATGACCATTTTACCGTTACGATAATCTTCTAAAATTTCTTCTATGCTGCTTAATGCCATGGGAATTCTCTTCGTTAAGTTCAGCGGAATTAGTTAAACCGACACAGGGATGTAAAACATCAGGAGGGTTATGCAGGCTTTGACGATTACGCCTAAAGTCGCCAACACGCCAATTTGACGACAAATCATAAGGTTTTTAGGGTAAGCCATTCCAACGACGTGTAGTACGCGACCTATTAGTAAAATTGAGCCTAACCAGAACGCCTCAAACGACGATAAAGTCATGCTTTCAACCATCCACATAAGAAACAATGCAAATGGCACATTTTCACCAAAATTAGCATGTATGCGACTCGCCTTAATGAGTTCTATGTTGTCGCTTTCACCGTAAGCGACTCGATAACGAATTCGAAAACGAATTACGTTGAAGGCCAGCAGTACATACAAAAGTCCGAGTACGGCTGCAAATAATGGAGTTACAAACATAGTGTGTTGTCTTGGTTATTTGATTTGTTTGAAGGCGATCGACGGGCAGATTTAAGTAAATCCATGCTCCGCCAAAAATGACTGACTAATACTAGACGTTGATGACTTTTCACCAGTCAATAAGCGCTCTAAATAGCGCGCTATTAAATCCACCTCAATATGTACCTTGTCACCAATACTTAGGTCGCCAAGCGTGGTCACTTCAAAGGTATGCGGTATCACATTCACATCAAAGCAGTTATCGTTTACCGCGTTGACCGTCAGACTGGTACCGTTGATCGTGATACTGCCTTTTTTCGCAATGTACCGTTTTAAATCATCAGGAACCTTAAAATCCATACGCCAAGAACGTGCATCGCCAGTTAATCCGATCAACTCAGCTAATCCATCGACATGACCTGACACTAAGTGTCCGCCGAGCCTGGTAGTTGGTAACAGTGCCATCTCAAGATTAACGCGTGTACCAACTTGCCACTGTCCAATCAATGAGTGGTTGATCGATTCCAGCGACACATCGAATGAAAATTCATCGCCGTTAAGCTCGATGACCGTTAAGCAGACCCCATTGACCGCAATACTATCACCGAGCGCAACGGTTCGGTCTTGATAGTCAGCAGCACGAATAGAAATTCGCACATCGCCGCCCACTGCGCGTTTGGCAGAGACGGTCCCAATAGTTTCAACAAGTCCGGTAAACATAAGTATTTCGTCAGTCTTTAGTTACAAGCGTTTGCCAGCTGGCCTGATTGATCGCCGTCAAACAGACATCTGGACCAACCATTTCAGCCGAGCGAATGTGAAAATCAAAGCGCTCTGCAAACGACAATGGTGATTCAAACTGAAACATGCTCTGAGCCTTATCGCCAAGCACACTGCCAGCGTAAAACACCGTCAGTTCGTCAATTAACCCTGCTTCCATAAAGGCGCCGCTCAAAGTTTGGCCAGCTTCGAGCAAGACTTCATTACATTGCCAGTTACTCAACTCAGCCATGACATCATGCAGGTTGATGCGACCCGAGCTAGTATCATTTAACTGCACTACCTCGACTCCCGCTTCAGTTAATGCACTGACTCGGTCGAGGTCTTGAGACAAGGTAAACACGATTAATTTTTGATCTGTGCCAATAATCTGCGCATCAATAGGCAGCTGTAAATGGCTGTCTAATACCACTCGATATGGCTGACGCTCGGCGCCGTCTATGCGAACGTTCATATTCGGGTCATCGGCCATTACGGTACCGATACCGGTAACTACCGCCGAGCTATTAGCACGTAGCTCCTGCACGGCAATGCGCGCTTCAGGACTCGTGATCCATTTGCTTTCGCCATCATAAGCCGCCGTACGCCCATCCAATGTTGCGCCCGTTTTCAACGCTACCCATGGCCGACCTCTCACCATTCGACTAACAAAACCGCGGTTTAACCAACGTGCTTCGTTTTCTAACAACCCATACTCGACGTCAATTCCGGCGTCGGTTAGCAGCTCAAAACCACCACCTTCAACTAATGGATTTGGGTCTCGCATTGCCGCCACAACCCGAGAGATTCCAGCATCGACTAAGCCATCTGTACATGGCGGCGTCCGGCCCTGATGACAACAAGGTTCTAGATTCACAAAAGCCGTACCACCGCGCGCTAATTCACCGGCCTGCTCAATTGCTAAGCGTTCAGCATGCGGCTCACCAGCCATATGATGAACCCCTTCCCCAACGATTTCCTTACCATTTACAATGATACAAGCGACTCGCGGGTTAGGTTGCGTGGTCGATGTGCCCTGCGATGCGAGCTCGAGGACTCGCTGCATGATAGACGTATCAAAATCACTTAAATTGTCATTTAGGTTACTATTCATAGCGTTGCATCATACCGATCATAGTGTCAGGACTTGTGAGATTTATCGCTTGAGCTTGAGTGAGAGTCGGCTGGATTGATCGAGCGTGACTTGGTCTGCACTCTGGCTCTCGATTCACGTCGCCCTCTCATTGTTTGTTCTTGCAGCCGTCTAATTTCGTCACTGAATGCATCAACGTCTTGAAACGAACGGTACACCGAGGCAAATCTCACGTAAGCGACTTGGTCGACGTCGCGTAACTCATTCATTACCAGCTCGCCAATTTCACGGGCTGCAATCTCTCGCTCGCCACAGGTCAACAGGCTGCGCTTAATTCGGTGTAAGATATTCTCAATTTCGTGCGATTCCACCGGCCGCTTTTCCAGCGCCCGCTCTAAACCTCGAGCCAGCTTAGACTCATCATAATGCTCTCGATCGCCGTTAGACTTTACAATATAGGGCAACTTGAGGCTGGCTTCTTCCAAGGTACTAAAACGCTCCCCACATGCCTCGCAAGATCGACGACGCCGAACGGCATCGCGATCTTCGGTTAAACGCGAATCAATAACACGAGTGTCATCGTTTTGACAAAATGGGCAGCGCATCGTTGCTTACTGGTTAACTGAGTAATTAATTAGTCGGCGTAATCATAGACAGGAAAACGTGCGCACAGCTCTAGCACTTCTGTTTTAACACGCTCCGCCACCGCTTGATCAAAACCACCGCTAGCATCAATAGTGTCCATTACGTCGGCCATCCAAGTTGCTAGACGCTCCATCTCGGGCACACCAAATCCGCGGGTAGTGATGGCTGGGGTACCAATGCGAATTCCGCTAGTCACGAACGGGCTTTGCGGGTCACTCGGCACACTGTTTTTATTGACGGTAATATTGGCCGCACCTAACGCAGCTTCGGCAGCTTTACCGGTAATGCCTTTTTGAACCAGACTGATCAAACTTAAGTGATTGTCCGTGCCACCTGAAACTGGGGAATAACCGCGCTCTTTCAAACCCGCCGCTAAGGCTCGAGAGTTATCCAAAACGCACTGTTGATATTCCTTGAACTCAGGAGCCAGTGCTTCTTTAAACGCAACCGCTTTAGCCGCAATAACGTGCATTAGTGGACCGCCTTGGGTACCCGGAAAAACCCGAGAACTAAGCGCTTTCTCTAATTCAGGGTTACTTTTAGCCATAATGACGCCGCCACGAGGGCCGCGTAATGTCTTATGAGTTGTGGTGGTTACTACATCAGCTATCTGGACCGGGCTGGGGTATAGACCCGCTGCAATTAAACCCGCTACATGCGCAATGTCACACATCATGATTGCGCCAACCTTATCTGAAATATCTCTAAATCGTTGCCAGTCAACGACGCGAGAATAAGCGCTGAATCCAGCAATAATCATTTTCGGCTTATGCTCTAGCGCTAATGCTTCGACTTGGTCGTAGTCAATTTCGCCAGTGGCTTCCACCAAACCATACTGCACTGAATTATAGAGACGTCCGGAGAAATTAATCTTGGCACCATGCGTTAAATGGCCACCATGGTCGAGGCTCATTCCCAACACGGTGTCACCGGGTTTTAATACCGCTTGGTAGACCGCAATATTTGCGGAAGAGCCAGAGTGCGGTTGAACGTTGGCGTAATCTGCGCCAAATAGCTCTTTAAGGCGAGCTATGGCTAAATCTTCAGCCACATCAACGTAAGCGCAACCGCCGTAGTAGCGCTTGCCTGGGTAACCTTCTGCATACTTGTTGGTTAACTTTGTGCCTTGTGCTTGCATCACCGCAGGGCTTGCGTAATTTTCTGATGCAATCAGTTCGATATGCTCTTCCTGACGCGTATTTTCATCACAAATCGCACTCCAGATCTCGGGGTCTGACTCAGCTATGGTATTGGCTTTTTTAAACATTAGGATTTCTCCGCAAAAAATTTTAGAATCTGGCTAACCGACGCTGAGGAATTAACTCTATCGAAGCGTCGATTTACAATGTCTGTTGGCCCTCGGCCTCGGTTGTTTAACTCGCATCATTTACCCTTAGTAACTCGGCCATCAATCCTATGACGATTAAGGCGACTAGCCTAAGGCGTATACATAGTTGGGTCGTCTACACCTTCTTTTTCGACGATCTCAACCATTAAATCTTCGGCTTTAGCACCGAGTTGCAGTACCGCTGGGCTCGCAACGAAGATAGACGAGTAAGTACCAACTACGACGCCAATAATCAAAGTAATGGCAAAACCTTGCAATGCTTCACCGCCGTACACGTATAACGCACCTAAAACCAGCAAAGTGGTCAGTGAGGTTAAAATGGTTCGCGTCAAAGTCTGATTAATAGAGACATTCATAGTCTCAATAGTGTCGACATCACGTAACCGTCTAAAATTTTCACGTATACGGTCGAACACAACAATCGTGTCGTTTAATGAGTACCCGATTACCGCCAACAATGCCGCCAACACGGGCATGGTGAACTCCAGTTGAATCAATGAGAACAGACCAACTGTGATCACAACATCATGCGCAAGCGCAATTACCGAACCGAGTGAAAACTTCCACTCAAAGCGAAACGCCACATAGATCATCACACCAATCAGCGCGTATACCAACGCCAAGATGCCCTTCTCAAATAATTCCTTACCAAAAGTTGGCCCTACAAACTCGACACTTTGCACCGTGCCGACACCAATAGCGGAGCCTTGCAGCAGGTCCACGACACGAGTGCTGACATTTTCATCACTGGTGCCGGCGGTGAGCGGTACGCGTATCAAGACGTCTTGGTTGCTTCCAAAGTATTGAACTACAGCCTCGGGAAAACCGCCCTGCTGCAGCACAGAGCGCACGTCGGTAACATCTACGTCGTTGCTGTAGAGTAACTCCATCTTGGTACCGCCAGAGAAGTCGATACCATAATTGAGCCCCTTTGTTGACAAGGAATAGATGCCAACAACGAGCATTACTATCGAGAACACTAGGGCAATAAATCGCTTGCCAATGAAATCAATCGTCGTTTGTGATTTAAATAATTGCATTTTGGTTTACCAATACTGCGTTACATCGACAGTTTATCTAAGCGGCGGTTGCCATAAATCATATTGACCAACACACGGGTCACGAAAATAGCAGTGACCATTGATGTTGCTATACCAATACTTAAGGTAATAGCAAAACCACGAATAGGTCCTGTGCCAAAATTGAATAACACCAAAGCAGCAATCAATGTCGTAAGGTTCGCATCGATAATGGTCGAAAACGCGTTGTCATAACCGCGATGAATCGCCATCTGCGGTGCAGCGCCATCTTGAATTTCTTCTCTAATACGCTCAAAAATCAACACATTAGCATCTACCGCCATACCCACCGTTAATACCATACCGGCCACACCAGGCAGGGTTAAGGTAGCTTGCAGCAAGGACAATACGCCGACAATAATCACCAAATTGAGGATGAGAGCAAAACTTGCTACAGCACCAAAAACTCGGTAAAAAATCACCATAAAGACCAATACCGCCATAAAGCCATAAAACACTGACTGGAAGCCTTTGGCGATATTTTCAGCACCAAGACTTGGCCCAACTGTACGTTCTTCGATAATGTAAACCGGCGCGGCGAGCGACCCTGCACGCAGCAACAAAGCGATGTCTTGGGTCTCTTTAGGACTGCTTAATCCGGTGATAATGAAGCTCTTACCTAGCTGGTCATTGATCGTCGGCGCAGTGATCACCTCTTCGACCTTCTTGGTGATTATTTTGACATTGCCCTTAGCATCGGTAATGGTCTGCGGAATTGATTCAACATAAACCACCGCCATTCGCTTACCGATATTGTCGCCGGTGACATCCGAATTAATGGTCGTACCCTTGGCATCTAATCTGATACTCACCACTGGCCCACCGTCTTGCTGACTGATGCTCGCACTGGCGTCGATAATATTTTCGCCTGAGTAGAGAACTCGCTTCTGCAGCAGAATTCCGCGGCCATCGCGAAAATAGAATCGCTGCGAACCGCTTGGCACACGCCCTCTTTCATTTGACGCCTGATTTTCTTCATCGACCAAGTGAACTTGCAGCGTAGCGGTTTTACCTAATATGTCCTTTGCCACCGACGGATCTTTGACGCCCGGCAACTGCACCACAATCCGATCCACTCCTTGCTGTTGAATCACTGGCTCAGATACCCCGAGCTGATCGATTCGATTACGCAACGCAAGCATGTTCTTCTTCAAAGCGGCACTGCGTATTTCAGACAAAGCGGTTTCGTTGACTTCGATGTTAAGGAAAAATTTATCGCCGTCTTGCGTGTCGAAGCGGTGTAGCTCAGCATATTGAACGGAGATTAGGCTATTTGCTTGGTCGCGGATTGTTTGATCAGCAAAGCGAATGCTAATCGCACCGTTCTTCTGACGCACCATACCCGAATAGCGCAAGCCTTCTTCACGCAATAGTCTACGAATATCTTCGTAATAATCGTCATTGGCTTTCTTTTCAGCCGCAGCCATATCGACCTGCAATAGAAAATGAACACCGCCACGCAAATCCAGCCCTAAATACATGGGCGCACCGCCCAAATTTTGCAGCCATTGCGGAGTTGTAGTGATGTCTGCAAGCGCAACTGGGTAATTGTCACCGAGCTCCTCTTTCAACAACACTTGACCGCGTGTTTGGTCGTCTTCAGAGCTCAGGCGCGCTCGAAGCTTACCCTGCTCGAGCGACAGAGATTTAATCTCAATGCCCGCCTCATCAAGGGTCTTCTTGACACGCTGCAGCACGACATTATCGACATCTGCAGTACGCGCGCCAACAACTTGCAAGCCCGGGTCGGCTTGATACAGGTTGGGCGTAGCGTAAATGACGCCAAATGCCACAATAAACAGCAGTAACAGATACTTCCAGGTCGGATTCTTATTCATAGTCAGCGATAAATTGTTTGAGCTGCGGCTGAAGCATCAACCACACAGCCCTAGCCAATTTTAATAGGTTCCTTTAGGCATCATTGCCTGTACAGACATACGCTGAACGCGAATCTGAGTGTCTTTTGCAATCTCAACAGTAAGAAAATTGTCGTCAACTTCAATCACTTTGCCTAGCAAGCCGCCCATCGTGACAACCTCATCACCTTTGCTCAAGCCGGCAACCATACCCTTGTGCTCTTTCTGGCGTTTTTGTTGAGGTCGTATCAGCAAAAAATAAAAGATCACGAACAACGCAACCATTGGCAAGAGACTCATCAAATTGCTACCGCCGCCGCCAGCCGTTTGCGCTGCTGCATCTGAAATAAAGAAACTCAATAACTCATTCATGGGTTGATACCTTTGTTAGAAGTCCAGTCTAGTCGACATGGTTAGCTAGTAATTGCTCCGCTCTTCACTAAATAGCTAAAAGCAGCTGCTGCGTCAAAAAATCAAGCGCGAATTATGCCACAGTTGGGTCCGGTTGGCCTCGCATCTCGAAAAAATTTGCGCGAAATTGATCGAACGAGTTTTGCTCGATTGCCTCTCGCATTTGTTGCATCAAGTCGAGAAAGAAGTGGAGATTGTGCACCGTGGCCAATCTAGCGCCTAATATCTCGTTCGTTTTCAACAAGTGTTTTATATAGGACCGAGAAAACTGTTTACAAGTATCACAGCCACAAGCCTCATCAATCGGTCGAGTATCTAACTCATACTGCGCATTGCGAATCTTTACCACACCGGTCTGGGTATATAACCAGCCGTTTCGAGCATTACGAGTTGGGAGCACGCAATCAAACATATCAACACCATAATGCACCGCAGTGACCAAATTCTCTGGTGTGCCAACCCCCATTAAATATCTAGGCGCTTGATCTGGCATTTTATGCGCCAAATGCCGGAGGATTCGATACATATCCTCTTTCGGCTCACCAACCGACAGGCCGCCGATAGCGTAACCATCAAACCCTATATCTTGTAAACCAGCCAACGATTCATCACGCAGGTGCTCAAACATACCGCCTTGAATAATGCCAAACAGAGCGGAGGAGCTGTCACCGTGAGCTGTCTTCGAACGCTTAGCCCAACGCATTGATAACTCCATTGAAGTTCTAGCCTCTTGCTCAGTCGCGGGAAATGGCGTGCATTCATCAAAGATCATAACAATATCGGATCCGAGCTTGGCCTGAATATCTATCGCCTCTTCCGGCCCCAGAAACTTTTCACTGCCATCAATAGGTGAGCGAAACGTGACACCCTTCTCAGAGATCTTACGCAACTCAGCCAATGACCAAACCTGAAATCCGCCAGAGTCAGTCAGAATCGGTTTTTGCCACTGCATAAAATCATGCAGATCACCATGCGCCTGAATCACATCCGTACCTGGCCTGAGCATCAAGTGAAAGGTATTCCCCAACACAATCTGCGCACCAACCTGCTCTAATTCAGCCGGTGTCATTGCCTTTACCGTGCCAGCGGTTCCAACCGGCATAAAGATCGGTGTCTGGATTTCTCCGCGCGCAAACGACAAGCGCGCTCGACGTGCGTTGCCGTCGGTATTTAGTAAGTCGAATTTCATGGCGCGAATTATAGGTAATTGAACGAGCCGATCAATGCATTCTTCTGCATTTAACGACTCGAGCTTGGAATGAACGTGTCAAGTCAAACAACTTTCAAGCAAGCCCGCTAGAAAGTTCAGCAGCAAGGAACTCAATCGCATCGATGTAACCCTGCTTACCGCGACCGGAAACCTGCTGCAAACACACATCCTTAATCATCGACACGTGACGAAAAGCCTCGCGCGAATAGATATCTGATAAATGCACTTCAACCGTGGGAATTTGACATCCGGATATGGCATCTCTCAACGCCACGGAATAGTGAGTTAACCCACCGGGATTAATCACCAACCCATCAACCCGTCGACGATGCTCATGCAAATAGTCAATCAACAGGCCTTCATGATTGGATTGAAAAAACGCCAATTGGTGAGCTTGACTCGATTCATGCTGCTCTATCCAAGCATTGACGTCGGCCAGCGATTCACTCCCGTACACCTCCGGTTCACGCTCGCCCAACAGATTCAAGTTCGGACCGTTGACAATTAATAGCTTCATTGCACCGCACTCAAACTCTGCCTAATGTCATCCTCAGAGACATCAGTTGAAACCAAGCCATTACCGATACGATCAAGCAATATAAAATTGAGCTTGCCATTGATCATTTTCTTGTCATGCGCCACAACACCAAGCACCTGGTCAGCTGTCACTTCTGCTAACGCGGGCAACTCAAAACGATCAAGCACTGCTTTTGCACGCTGATACTCAAGATCACTCAACAAACCTTGTTTATGAGAAATAAACCCAGCGCACTTCATTCCGTAGAGCACCGCTTCTCCGTGATACAAACCTTGATAGGCCTGCAGCGTTTCAAATGCGTGCCCGATGGTGTGTCCATAATTCAGCAATCGCCGCTCACCATTTTCAAACTGATCATTTGAAACAATTTGCGCTTTTATCCGGCAACTCTTAGCAATTATTTCGCTGAGTAACGCCTCATCATTCAAACTGACCAAGTCATCAAATCGAGTCTCGAAAGTGTCAAATATTGATGAATCGCGAATAAAGCCGTATTTAACCGCTTCAGCTAACGAGGAGATCACATTACGACGCGGCAGCGTCGCCAAAAAATCAGGGTCAATAAGTACCGCTTTCGGCTGATAGATAGCACCGACTAAATTTTTTCCAGCAGTTAGATTAACAGCAGTTTTGCCGCCAATCGCTGAATCAACCATTGCCAGCAGAGTAGTTGGCACTTGAATAAAGGGAATACCGCGCATGTAGGTAGCTGCAACGAAACCGCCGAGATCACCAACCACACCGCCACCGAGCGCCAATAGAATTGACGAGCGATCACATCCCATGGCGACCATTTGACTCCAGACTGATTCAGCATGCTGTATGTGTTTAGCCGATTCGTCACCAGGCACAATAATCGTTTCGATGCGAAATCCAGCGGATTTAAGTTGATTGACGACCGGCTGATAAATATCAAAAATTGCTTGCTGCGTTAACACAACCCATTGCTGGCCTTGATTCCATGGAGCAAGATGGTCGGCTAGATGGTTTTTGAGACCAAAATCTACGTGAATTTGGTAAGACTGTTCGCCCAGTTCGACGGGAACAGAGTGGTTTAATTTGACGGAGTTCATTGAATAAAGTGGATCGTGCGCAGCGATAGCACTACGCAACATTTAACAGCGGTGGTGTTATTTTATCGCTTTCTCTAGGTCTCTGACCAGCGCATTCATGTCTACATGTGCCACAATATTGCCGCCCATCCAAATCTCCACCGAATAAACCGCCTGCGCCACTAACATTTGAAGCCCATTAACGATAGCTGCGCCTTGACTCTCAGCATCACTGAGAAACTTGGTTTTCATTGGCGAATACACCAAATCAAAGGCTAAGCAATTCTCACTAAATATAGACTCGCTTATCGGCGACATCTTGGTGTTAGGCGCCATGCCTAAGGAAGTGGTGTTAATAACGCAATCTAACTCAGCAGACCGCTCGGCCAATTCTTGTTCACTGCACACGGTAACGCTTATCGCATCGTTAACAGCCAGAATAATTTCTTTGAGTCGCTCAGCACGTTCAGGCGTACGATTGACAATGTAAACCTGCTTCGCAGCGCCTTCGGCCAACACGGCGCCAACCGCTTGCGCACTGCCACCAGCGCCCAATATGGCAAACACATTGCCGTCGATATGCACGTTGTTTTGACGCAAAGAGTAAGCAAAGCCAAGTAGATCTGTATTGTAACCGGTCAATTTGTTGCCAACTCGGTTAACACAGTTCACCGCATCGATTAACTTTGCCTTGCTGTCAACTTCATCGAGCAACTGAATAACACGCGACTTATGCGGTATCGTGACATTGACACCATCAAACCCACCAACTCGAAAACCAGTGAAAAAGCTCTTGAGCCGCTCTTCAGGCAACTCAACCGTGCGATAGGAAGCATCATCAATTTCCAATTGACGATAGATAGCCTTATGCAGTAAGGGACTCAAACTATGTCCCACCGGTTCCCCCAATAACGCAAATCTCTTCAAATTATACCCTGTCAACGCTGTTGAGCGGCTCACTCCTCAAGCCACTCTAATATGATGAATAAATGTTGTGTTTCTCCGATCGAGCTCTAGGCAGCGCGAACGGCACGCCTTGATCGTACCGCATTTGCAAGATTTCGGCAAAGTTCTTCCGTTTCGTCCCAACCAATACAGCCATCGGTAATGCTTTGTCCATACACCAACGGTTGCCCTTCGACCACAGACTGACTGCCGCCGACCAGATGAGACTCAATCATCACACCAAATATACGGCTCTCGCCCTGCTCTATTTGATGACACACATCAGCACATACTTCGCGCTGACGTGATGGTTGTTTGTAACTATTAGCATGACTAAAATCAATCATGATATTAGGTGTTAAGCCAGCTTTGGTTAACATATTAGCCGACTCTTCTACAAATGAAGCGGCGTAATTAGGTTCACTACTGCCGCCACGAAGAATAATATGAGTATATTTGTTACCAGTACTCGCGACGATGGCGGTACGCCCTTCTTTGGTAACCGACAAAAAATGATGTGGATTACTGGCCGCACCAATTGCATCGATAGCAATTTTAAGATTGCCATCAGTACCATTCTTAAAGCCCACCGGACAAGACAAGCCAGACGCTAACTCGCGATGACATTGGCTTTCGGTGGTACGTGCACCAATAGCGCCCCACGACACTAAATCTCCAGTGTATTGCGGGGTTATTAGATCAAGGTATTCACAGCCAGCCGGCACACCAAGGTCATTGATCGACAATAATAAGTTACGCGCGATCCCCAAGCCCTTATTAACACTAAAACTGCTATTTAGATCCGGATCATTAATCAAACCCTTCCAACCAACAGTGGTACGCGGCTTCTCAAAGTAAACACGCATTACGATAACCAGATCATCAGTCAACTCGGCCTTCAGCCCAGCAAGACGCTGCGCATACTCAATAGCCGATTTCGGGTCATGGATAGAACACGGCCCAACAATTGCGACCAAGCGATCGTCGTCGCCCGACATGACGGCCTCGATATCGGCACGTGCTCGCGCAGTAGTTTCAGATGCCATATCAGTAACAGGAAATTGCTCATGAATATGCACTGGCGCTATCAATTCTTTGGTTTGCGCTATTCGCAGGTCGTCGGTTTGCTTCATAATTCTACAGTTGGCTCTACACTTATTTGAAACTTTGAGTGTGATACGATCTAGGGTCAGTAGAGATGTGCGATCGCAGCACTCAGTCATTGGATTACTAATATACCATGACGAGCACGATTATCATTCCTTGATGTATATTTAGAATTAACTCGTACACACCTGAACTATTGTCACAATTGCGCGCTAGCGTGTGCAGGTCCCGAGTTTGCATTCACACCTCTTTTTGAAACTTCTTAGCCAAGCAATGAACGATTTGACCATTATTCCGACAGCTGCGAGCAGTCAACCACAGACCCAATACCTAAACCCCGAATTGAGCCTACTCTCATTTCACGAGCGGGTTTTGAGCATGGCTCTGGATACTCGTACTCCAGTGCTGGAGCGTCTTAAGTTCTTATGCATCTTTAGCGCCAACATGGATGAATTCTTTGAGATTCGAGTTTCGGGATTAAAAGCTATGGCACAAAGCGCTGTTGCTGGCGAGAGCATCGACGGCCTAACACCACAAATCGCCTTAGACAAAATCAGCGAACGAGCTCACCGCTTAGTTGATTTACAGTACCAAACACTCAATCAACAAGTATTGCCTGAACTCAAGACCTATGGCATTCAGTTTCTTGCTCAAGAAGAATGGACCGCAGGACAAAGCAAGTGGATCCGCAGCTATTTTAAGCGCGAGGTGTTACCGATACTAACCCCGATTAGACTTGATCCAGCACATCCTTTTCCGCTGACCATCAACAAAGGACTCAGCATTGTCGTTGACTTACACGACCCAGAGCGTGATGAAACACATAATATTGCGATTGTGCCCGCGCCAAGAGCGCTCCCGCGCTACATTCGACTTCCGCCAGAGCTGTGCATTAACGAATACGAATATGTCTACTTATCATCAATCATTTCAGCCAACGTGGGCCGCCTATTCAGCAACGCTGAGGTGCTAGGTTGTTACCAGTTCAGAATTACTCGTAACAGCGATTTATACGTTGACCTTGAAGCGGTCGAAGATTTAGCGCGCACACTTGAAGGCGAGTTGCCACGGCGTCTCTACGGCGAAGCCATTCGGCTAGAAGTCTCAGAAAATTGCCCCAAAAAGATATTAAACTTTCTCAAAGAACGTTTTCAAATTAGCGACGACTACATATATGCGGTTGACGGCCCAACCAATTTGAATCGCTTGATTACACTACCCGACTTGGTCAATCGCCCACATATTAAATACCAAGGCTTCACGCCTTCAGCGCCAGATAATTTAAGTCAACAAAATAATATTTTTGACACAATCAACAACGCTGACGTACTGCTGCATCATCCATTTCAATCATTCGCACCGGTCGTCGAATTATTGCGTCAGGCAGCTAATGACCCAGAGGTCCTTGCGATTAAGCAGACGCTGTACCGCACCGGTTCAGACTCAGTCATGGTTGAATATTTAGAAGATGCCGCACGCGCTGGCAAGGAAGTGACTGTAATCGTAGAGCTAATGGCGCGCTTTGACGAACAAAACAATTTGGATACCGCGCAAAAACTTCAGTCTGCTGGCGCGCATGTGGTGTATGGCATGGTCGGCAAGAAAACTCATGCAAAGATGTTACTCATTGTACGCCGAGAAGGTAAAAAGCTCCGTCGCTATGTACACTTGGGCACCGGGAATTACCATCAAGGCAACACTCGCGTATACACCGATTACGGCCTGCTAACCAATCAGCGTGAAATAACCCAAGACGTGCATGAGCTATTTATGCAGCTGACCACGCAAGGCTCCAACCCAACGCTGATTCGCCTATTCCAATCACCAATGGGCATCAGCGACATGTTGGTGAAAAATGTACTCCGCGAGGCTGACAATGCGCGCGCTGGCCGGCCAGCGCATGTTATCGCCAAGGTAAATGGTTTATCCAGCCCAGCCGTAATCAACGCTTTATACGAAGCATCTCAGGCCGGCGTCAAAATAGACCTTATCGTGCGTGGCATATGCTGTTTACGCCCCGGTATCCCTGGCTTATCCGAAAACATTGAAGTCCGCTCCATTGTTGGCCGTTTCCTCGAGCATGGCCGAGTATTTTACTTTTTAAACAGCGAAGCAGAAAGTGAATTATTCCTATCGAGCGCAGACCTGATGCCGCGCAATCTTCGCAACCGAATTGAACAATGCACACCGATTCTTGATTCCAATATCAAAGAAACCATCTTGGCAGATCTGCACGTGTATCTTGCCGACAATCGAAACTCATGGTTAATGCAAGCCGATGGCCGGTATGTGCAGACGATCAAGAAAACGCCGGACGAGCCCGATCTAAATGCGCAGCAAGTTTTACTAGAAGCCCATGCCGACACCTACTAAAGTATTATTAGAGCACTCTTAAAGACTCTGCTAGCACACAACTAAAAGCGGTGGCGGCTTAAGCTGCCATACGTTATCGAAAACTAAGTTTAAGCCCTATCGATTTAAGCCAAATTCGCTCTTGGCGAAGATCTGCTTCGGTCAACGGGTTACTCTCAAGCCAGTTCGGCTCGAATTTGAGAACGATTTGCTGCGCCTCTACGCTCATATCAATTGAGCTTGGCACATGGCTGCCTCTACCTCGATGCAACAACACCGCCAACCGCAGCACGACGGCAACACGCTTAGCCGGCGTAACCATCGTGGACGGCAGATCCTCAAAGGTGTCCGATGGGAATTTACGTCGATGGCCCCGCACTAAGGCCGCAAGAAGCAATTGATCGCGGCGCGCAAAACCAGCAAGGTCCGCATTACCCACTAGGTACGCGCCATGTTTGTGATATCCGTCATGACTAATCTGTAAGCCAACCTCGTGCAATTGCGCCGCCCAGCCCAAAGCTGACCGAAACAAGCTGTCACGAATATCCCAAGCCGAAGCGACTTGATCATAGAGATCAATCGCGGTATTTCGCACGCCAGTGGAATGCTCGGTGTCGACCGACCATCTCAACAACATTGAAGCCACGGTCGTGTCGCGAATATCCTCCGCGGCGCTACGCCCAACCAAGTCGTACAACACACCTTCACGCAGCGCAATATCAGAAACCATCATTTCTTGGATATCAAACAGCTCGAACAATGCGAGAAGAATAGCCAATCCGCCGCCAAACACTGGCAAACGGTCTGAATTCACGCCAGACAAATTAAGTTTATCCACATGACCAGCCTCAATGGCATGATCACGCAGCCGGAATAAGCCTTCGCGATTCAAGCGATCTTTTGACCAGCCTCCTTGGATTACCGCCTCAGCCATTGACTTCATGGTTCCGGAACAGCCGATCACCTGAGTCCAACCGTGCAAACGAAACTGTTCGACCACGGGTTGAATGGCCAATTCAGCCGCCAACATCGCGCGCTTAAAGCGTCGATTGCTCAGCTTGCCTTCGGAAAAGTACTGCCGACTTAACACCACACAACCAACTTCGAGACTCTCGCGACACACGGCCGACTCACCACGACCCGCAATAATCTCGGTGCTACCGCCACCGATATCGATCACTAAGCGAGATTCGTCGCCGTAAGCTGACCATTTAGAAACCCCGAGATAAATGAGTCGGGCCTCCTCACGACCAGCAATAATTTCAATATTATGGCCAATCGCCGCTTCAGCTCGCTCCATGAAGCCTTTCTTGGCATTCAATCGGCGTAACGCATTGGTGCCAACCGCACGCACATTGGCCGGCGGCAGAGTTCTTAACAATTGACCAAACCGAGACAAGCAATCAAGCGCACGCTGCGCAACCTCTTCGGACAAATTATTATTGTCATCCAAGCCCGCCGCTAGACGTACCACCTCTCGCTGCCGGTCTAGCACCACAAATTCGTCGTGAACATATCGCGAGATCACCATATGAAAACTGTTTGAACCCAGATCAACCGCCGCATAGCAATCATCGCCTAGACCACCAGCGCCTAGCGACAAGCTGCTGCCCGCCTCGGTGTTAAAGGGGTTTACTGTCTGGTCGCCGACAATTGACGCGTTACTACTAGGTTGATCTGACAATCTGTTTTTCTCGTAGGCTATTGAGTTAGCTATTGTAACTAAGTTTACGGCACTCGGCGAACTCTGAGTTTAATCTATGCTTAGGAAGCAATTGCGCAGCAACAAATTCCAATTAATTCCCGAAATTACTTGAGTTTGGCGCCAACCTTCCTTAAAGTCCGCCTAGCATTTTCAAACAGTCGTTTGATCCAAACCCGTGATCGAGAAATCGTTTTTCACTGATTCAGCGTGCTTTACTTATGTCGAATAATATTTGCAAATCTATCTTATTAGTAATGACCTTAACTGGCATTTTCACTTCACCTGCGTGGGCCGAAGGCGATCCCGTACGAGGTGAAAACCTAGCGCAGACCTGTAATGGCTGTCATGCTGGTGAGGGTTATCGCAACCCCGGCCCAGTCTATAACATCCCCAAAATTGGTGGTCAACACGCTGAGTACCTAGTGTCTGCGCTAAAGGCTTATCGTTCTGGAGAACGCTCACATGGCACTATGCGCGCTCAAGCTGCCAACTTATCCGATCAAGATATTGCTGACATCGCCGCGTTTTACGCTGCCATGTCTGGCCACAAACGCTCAGCGGTAGTCAACAAAGCGCAGGCAATGAAAGGCCAAAAAGCTTCAGCAACATGCGCGACGTGCCATGGAGCAACTGGTGACGGCGACCAACCTAGTTTTCCAAAGCTAGCTGGTCAGTACGAGAGCTACCTTGTTCAAGCACTTAAAGATTACCGCGCCGCTGCAACATCTGACGGAGCTACCGGCCGCAACAATGCTGTGATGAAAGGTTTCGCCTCAGGGCTCAGCATCGAAGACATCGAAGCACTTGCGGCATGGTTTGCATCTCAAGACGGTGAACTTTCCGCGCCAGGGGTTAAATTGTTCAAATAGTCGAACAATTGCTCAGTCTGTATAAAAAGGCTCGCCCAGTGCGAGCCTTTTTTATTGATTTGACAGACCATCGCACAATGATCACAATTGCATTAGTATCTAATTATCGCCATAACTTCTGACCATCAATACCATGACTAAAAGACTCTCTATTCTTACTGCTATCTTACTCACATTAACTAGCCAAGCATCTATTGCTGAGTGTATTGCGCCTACTAACACACCAATTATCCCGGATGGCCACGTTGCTAGCCAAGACGAGCTAATTGCTGCGCAAAACGCGGTTAAGGCGTTCCAAGAACGAAACCTAAGCTTCTTACTTTGCCTTGATGAACAGCGCGCGGCATTGACCCCAGAAGCCGAAGGCAACGAAGAAAAAATGGCCGCATTTAAACAGGCTGAAGATGACGCAATTGAACTCGAAAAGTCAGTTGCGAATGAGTTCAATACGGCGCGTAAAGCCTTCATGGCGCGTTAAAGGTAGTTATGCTAATAGGTAGGTAAGGTAGCTCGTTAGGCGATCGCCCTACCATCAGTGGACTAGCCCCGATTAACAATTTAAAAAGGCGTACCGTGATTACGGTACGCCTTTTTTTATACTACTGATAGTTAACATCGTTGAGATAGCACTGCCTCAACGATGCTAGCAACTACTAGCTCGCTAAAGCAGCCTTAACAAGTTCATGCTGCGCTTTGAGCTTAGCCGGCAAACGATCGCCAAAGCTGGCCAAATACTCGCCAAATTCATCCATTTCTTGTCGCCACTGCTCAGGCTCGATCGAAATCAGCGACTGCCAGACGGCTGGGTCGATACCTAAATCATCAATATTCAGCCCTTCAGCGTTCGGCAAATAGCCAATAGGTGTTTCGTCTGCATCGACTTCGCCCTTGCAGCGCTTAATAATCCACTCAAGCACGCGCAAATTATCACCAAAACCAGGCCAAAGAAAATCACCGTCCTCATTCTGCCGAAACCAATTCACGTGAAACACCTTTGGCAATTTATCTAGGCGCTCAGAGAAACTCAACCAATGCCCCCAATAATCAGCGAAGTTATATCCACAAAACGGTTTCATCGCCATCGGATCACGTCGCACAACACCAACCTTTCCAGTCGCAGCCGCAGTCGTTTCTGATGCCACGCTGGCACCGACTAATACGCCGTGCTCCCAAGATTTAGCTTGATAAACAAGCGGTGCAAGTTCGCGTCTACGACCGCCGAAAATAATCGCGGATATAGGCACGCCATCAGGTGCTTCAGCCAGCGATGAATAGGCTCGATTTTCAGTCGCGGCCACCGTAAAACGTGAGTTTGGATGCGCCGCAGGACCATTGCTAGATTGATAGGCATCGCCCTTCCAGTCAATGCTTGGCACGCCCTCTTTCTTGTCTTCCCACCAAGGTTGACCATCTGCGGTTTGCGCCACATTGGTGAAAATGGTGTTTCGTTGAATCATGTCGAAGGCATTGCGATTAGTCTTGGCATTGGTACCCGGCACTACGCCAAAATACCCAGCCTCTGGATTAATTGCGCGCAACTGACCATCGTCACCTGGATGCAACCACGCAATGTCGTCGCCCAATGTCCAAATTTTCCAATCCTTATATTCCTCTGGCGGAATCAACATGGCAAGATTGGTTTTTCCGCAGGCTGAGGGGAATGCCGCTGCAATATAGTGAATCTCGCCGGCCGGGCTTTCTAAGCCCAAGATCAACATATGTTCGGCTAACCAGCCTTCGTCTTTAGCTTGCCAACTAGCGATACGTAAGGCGTGACATTTCTTACCAAGCAATGCATTGCCACCATAGCCCGAACCATAACTCATAATGCTGAGTTCTTGCGGGAAGTGCATGATGAAACGGCGCTCTGGGTCTAACTCACCGATAGAATGCAAACCTTTAACAAAGCCGCCCTCTTGCTCGATTCTGGCTAACGCCGCTGCGCCCATCCGAGTCATCAATTTCATATTGATAACGACGTAAGGACTGTCGGTTATTTCAACACCGCAGCGCGAGTAAGGTGAGTCAATGGGGCCCATACAATACGGCACAACGTACATCGTTCGACCCTGCATACAGCCGTCGAACAAAGCATTCATTTTCGCCTTTGCATCGGCAATCGGCATCCAGTTATTGTTGTCACCAACAGTGTCTGGCGCGTCAGTACAGATATACGTAAGATGTTCAACCCGCGCAACATCCTGCGGGTCAGAGAGATGTAGATAACAATTTGGATGTGTCTCAGGGTTAAGCGACGACAACGTGCCGTCTTCCAACATCATATCAATAATATGTTGGTACTCTGAATCACTGCCATCACACCAAACAATTTCTTGCGGTTGTGTTTGCGCAGCAACGGTAGACACCCAATTTGCCAATTCTTGATTTTTCGTGGTCATAATCAGCGATTTGGTTGGGTTTCAGGATTGTCTTGGTACGCTTTTTTTACGCGAACAATGCTCCCACTAGAGGGGATCCCGAGGAAGTGATATTCCTTGCTGGCACGTGTTGGTTGCCGAGGATTGCACAAAGCTGACGTTGTACCTATTTTTGTCAGCAGGAGTCTAACAATCAGGCACGTCGTTGCCTAGTGCTAAGCGCAATTACTCGGTATTCATCCTAAAAATTCGAGGCACCGCAGGCACCAGATACTAATAACCTTTGCTCGGTACCCGCAAGCGCTGTCCAACCTGAATAATCGACGAGCGTTGCAGTCGATTTGCATCCAGCAACGCACTGCATCGAACACCGTATATATCGGCAATTCCGCAAGGAGTTTGACCTCGCAATACAGTGTGCCAACTATTAGCTGAACTAACACGAACTTGTTGGCCCACCTTAATCACACTGCGAGTTGTTAAACCGTTAACCGCGAGAAATTCCGCGCAACGCATTCCAAACCGTTCAGCGATAGCACATGACGTATCCCCTCGCTTAACGCGATAACTCTGCACCTTGGCATCACTTGATGCGGATGCCGAAGACGCCATTGTCGATGACGTCTCAACCGCGGGAGACCTAGATGATTTAGCCACTGAAATACCGCCGGTTGCGGTAGGCACCTTAATTCGATCACCGACATAGATAGTGCCCATTTTGTTTAGCCGGTTTAACTGCACCAACTTGCGACAGGACGCTCGATATTGCTCAGCAATACCACAAGCCGTTTGCCCGCTGCGAACCCGATGCCAGACGAAACCGGGCCGCTCAGTCTCCCTAGGCAACGCATTCATCTTATCAATTGACGCCGTCCAATTCGCATTAGTGTTCGGTAAACGTAATGGATACCCTTTAGGTATCAACGCTTTGTGCTCCCAAATTACTCTTTTTAGCGCCGGATTCAACTTTTTCAGCGTAGCCGCATCAACGTTAAGCTGTTGAGCCACGCGTTTAACCGAGGTAGCTCTCGTAAGCTCAACTGTACTAGAAGCTAGATCTTGGTCGGAATCAGGCGCTTGAATAACACCAAAGAATTTTTCACTATTTTTTGCCACATGACGAGCAGCTAAAAAGCTCGCATAAAAATTCTTAACCGCGGTTTGAAAACTTGGCGATTTATACTCGACCAATAGTCGCTCGTAGTCCAGCCCGACTTGCTTAATTGCCCGCTGCATTCCGCGAACCCCATAGTTATAGGAGGTAATGACGAATGGATTCAGGTCTTTCGCAACTACGCTGTGACCGTTCTCAAAGGCTGTCTCACTTAAGTTGTCAACGCTGTTACGAAAACACAAGGCTGCCGCAAACGTGGCGGCAGTCGGGTCATAGCGTTGATCTACCTTGGCATCAACAGTAAGGCCGAGCGTACGCCCCGTGCTTGGCATAATTTGCCACAATCCAGCGGCGCCAACGTGCGACAAAGCTTCAGGATTAAAAGCCGATTCAACAAACGGTAGATATTGCAGTTCAGGAGTCAGGTTCTGCCCCTTTAGAGCCTCTAATATTGTCGGCTGATATCGAACGTACTGGGTTAATGCTTCGCGCATTCTGTCTTTGTTACCAGACTGACAACGAATCCGCCCTGCCGCTGCACGCACTTCGCTAACCGACTCTCCCACAAACAACGAGTGTAAGAACTGCTCGCTGTCGCTCAAGGTTTGATCTTTGCTTAATTTGCTTGCCAAATTCTCAAGGTCGCGTTTTAACCTGCTCCGTTCTCGATAAATAGAGTCCCCTTTGCGCGAGCGCCTGCAGCCCTCCTCACGCTTAACAGTCGAGTAAACTCGATGTGGATTGTCTTTATCGTGGAACACGGCGGTACCTGTATCCCAACGACTAAATACCTCAACCCAAAAGGCCACACGAGGCATTAGCGAAGTTGGGCAGGAAAAAGTTTCATCACACTGTAATTCATACACGCCAACTGGAGTAAGCAGTGGCGTTGATGCGCGTGCAGCACTAACACCAAACAACACCAATAGTGTCGCGGCGGCAAGCGTGATGATGGCAGATGGGCTTGGAGCAACAGGCTTCGCGCACCGCACTCTTTGAACTACTTGTACTACTCGCACCAATTACTCCGCCTCATTCTATTGTTTTAATTTTTCTAGGTTAGTAATTTACCAACCTGACCTTGCGCAAAATATGTGCGCTAATTTGCACCATCCGAGTGCGCTTCGATAATACCCATAGAAGGCCGACGTTTACATCATTATTGCTAACAATTTAACCAAGATGACGTTAATCGAAAAATGTGAGCTTACCGCTTAATCAATATTCATCAGCATCACATTTAGCACTATGGCGCCTGATAAAATAGCTTTCTGATGCGAGCCTGACACAACACACCGCATGAAGATCGTGGCGATTATCCGTATCAGCGCTCTCCGCCTGAGTAAGCGCTATTACAGTGAGTGGCGAACCTGTAGTTAGGGTCGATCAATCAGGACTTTACAAACAAGCACACGCTAAATAGGACACACCACAATGAACAACTTATTTCGATGGTCCACGCTGATTAATGCCAGCCTATTTCAAGCCACTTGGTTTGCCTGTGTTTTGGGTAGCGCTAAAGGTCTATTGTGGCCAGCTTTCGCATGCTGCGCTGCACTCGCCTCGTATCAATTGCATAATAAACGCCGAGTTGAGAGCGACCTGCAATTGGTCGCGCTAAGTGTCTTACTCGGGTTGATGGTGGATACCTTGTGGCTTCAGCTAGGGTTCTTACAATTTACCGACCCACGCCCTGTCACGGCCATGTCGCCGGCCTGGATTATGCTCTTGTGGGTTGGTTTTGCGCTGACCATCAATCACTCTTTGTCGTGGATCAACGCTCACCCTTTACTCCCGGCGGTGTTAGGCGGGATCGGCGGCCCGCTCTCGTACCTTGCTGGTGAACGACTTGGCGCAGTGACATTCACCACCAATGTTACCGCCTTAATGATCTATATCGGCATTGCTTGGGCTATTTCCTTAACTTTGTTAGCGTTGGTAGCAAAAGACAAACAAAATTGACTATGTCGCCGGCTTGCTGTGCCATCACACAACATTCTATGGTTAAATAGCAGCAAGTAGTCATCCTAACCCCCTGCTGGACCCATGAGTCTCGAAAACACAAATATCGCCAACCTTGAACGGTTGGTTACTCCCGTTGAATTTAAAAAACGGTTACCTCTTACCCCGCAAATTGCGTCACATGTTGAAGCCAGTCGCCAGACTGTTCGAGATATTTTGGATCGCAAGGATCAACGACTGTTCGTGGTAGTAGGCCCCTGTTCGGTGCACGACACGAAGGCAGCTATTGAATATGCCTCACGCCTTAAGCTTTTGGCTGACGAATTAGCGGACGATTTATTTATTTTGATGCGCGTGTATTTCGAGAAACCGCGTACCACCGTTGGTTGGAAAGGTTTGATCAACGACCCCTATCTTGATGGCAGCTTTCAAATCGAAAAAGGCATGTCCATAGGTCGCGAGTTGATGTTAAAGATCAATGAAATTGGTTTACCCATAGCTAACGAAGCACTCGACCCTATTTCACCGCAATATATGCAAGACCTAATTACTTGGTCGGCAATCGGCGCGCGGACTACCGAATCACAAACTCACCGAGAAATGGCCAGCGGCTTGTCGGTGCCAATTGGCTTCAAGAATGGTACCGATGGCTCGCTCGGCGTGGCAATTAATGCTCTGCAGTCAGTCAGTAACGGCCATAGTTTTTTAGGTATTGACCCAGAAGGTAAGGTGTCGATCGTGCACTCCTCAGGCAACCAGTATTCACATATCGTGCTGCGAGGCGGTGGCGGCAAACAAAACTACGACTCAGTCAATGTACGGTTAACCGAACGAGCTTTACGCGAAAACCAACTTCCGATCAACATTATGGTGGATTGTAGTCACGCGAATTCGAATAAAGACCCTGAACTACAGCCATTAGTACTGGACAATATTACCCAGCAAATTCTTGAAGGAAATCAAAGCATTGTGGGAGTAATGCTGGAAAGCCATCTAATCGCTGGCAGTCAAAAACTCGGTGACGATAAGTCTCAACTCGAATATGGCAAGTCCATCACTGATGGCTGTATCGGCTGGGAAACAACCGAAGAGTGCTTAAGGCAAATGGCGCAGAAGCTGCGCCATTTCAAAAAGTCAGTTAGCCAAAACTACGTATAAGCAGCGCAACCACAATAAGCGGACACACGAATCGCACGTAGTTAGGCCAAATTTTCCAGAACAGGGTACGCTCCAGATGCGGGCTACCCTGTTTAAGTTCGGTCAAAAGCTGGTCACGACGCCAAATCCATCCGACGAAGATACAAAACAATATTCCTACCAATGGCTCACTGAATTCAGTCGCAATTCGTACTACCCAGTCGAACAACCAAGAAGCGTTCAACACAATCACAACGCTAAACGCAAAGATTGCCATTCCGACGACCCAAGCGGCTTTTTTACGATTCATGCTACGACTATCAGTGGCGTATGCTACCGGTACTTCGAGCATCGAAATTGATGAAGTTAAAGCGGCGATACTCATTAAGGCAAAGAACACCAACGCCACCATAGACCCAGCACCGCCCATCGTGTCGAACAGAGAAGGCAGCACGTTGAAAATGAGACGTCCACTTTCAATCAGATTACCCGCTTCGTCGTAAATCACCACGCCATTATGCTGCGCTACATACATGGCCGGAATAACCAACATGCCAGCTAACACCGCGATACCGATATCCATACCAGCCACCGTTGCACCAAGCTTTGGCAAGTTTTCAGTCTTACTTATGTAAGATCCGTAAACCATCATTGTGCCAACGCCCAGTGATAACGAGAAGAATGCTTGACTAAGCGCATCCATCACTAAGCCGGGCTCTAGAACCTTGGAAAAATCAGGTTGCAGATACACTTTCCAACCTTCAGCGGCACCTGGTTGCATAGCGATATAGACAATCAACGCCACGATCAGGAGAATCAATACGGGCATTAGTCGAGTAGACCACTTTTCAATACCGCTAGCCACGCCGTTGGCGACAATTCCTATTGTCAGCACATAGAATACAGCACTAAAAAGAACGCTCCGAGTTATAGACTCGCTCACCAACCATGAATCAGAGACACCGATGATTTGCGCGGCAGCACCAACCCCATGAGCAATCATCCAACCGGCGACAATGGCGTAAAAACTGAGTATTAAACTAGCAGTTAACATTCCCCAATAGCCGGTCATAAACGCCAAAGGACGAAATGCTGAAGAGCTGACCGCCGCCACTGACCGAACCGTATCAGCCTTCGCGTAACGACCAATAACCAGCTCTGCCATCAAAATGGGATACGCTAATAAGAAGGTAAGAATGATATAGGTGAAAACAAATGCTCCACCGCCATTCGATGCAACTTTAATTGGGAAGCCCCAAATATTCCCCAAGCCAATTGCCGAACCAGATGCGGCTAATACAAACGCTGTGCGTGAACTAAACTCTCCTCGTGCAGCCATCTTCTCTCCTAAATCATTCTTATTGTAATTGTAATTTTTCTCTCAGCTAGCGCCCAGCGAGTGCTGCATAGTTAATCGCTAACGAGACAAGACTTCGGATACCCGATCAATAATTATCGGAAGGTTTTCTTGTGATAATCCAGCGACATTGATACGTGTACTGTCGAGCAAATAAATACCGAATTCTGAGCGCAACGCATGCACTACCTCAAGTGGTATGCCCAGATAACAGAACATGCCTTTGCTCTCAGCCACAAAGCTAAAATCAATACGCGACTGAGCCTGATTTAAACCTTCGGCTAGCTCAAGACGCAAGCGATTCATTCGCAGCCTTACCTGCTCTAATTCAGTCTTCCATTCACTGGTAAGTTCGGGGTCACTCAATAATAGTCCAACAATTCCGCCACCATGGTACGGCGACATACTGTAAGAACTGCGCGCTGCAGTAAGAATATGAGATTTGGCCGCTAAGGTGGTCTGTGGGTCTTGTGTAATGACCATTACCGCGCCAATTCGTTCACGATATAACCCAAAATTCTTCGAACAAGATGCCGCTACCAATACCTCGGGTAAGCGCTTAACCGCTTCGCGCACGCCATAAGCATCCTCGGCTAAGCCATCACCGAAACCTTGGTAGGCCACATCAATGAACGGTGTTAATTGACGCTCGGCGAGAACGCTAATTACTTGATCCCATTGCGCCGGACTTATGTCCGCACCGGTTGGGTTATGACAACAACCGTGCAACAGCACCACATCGCCCACCGGGATCGCCTGAAGCGATTCCAACATAGCCGTGAAATCAACTGAGTGGGTCTCGGCACTGTAGTAGCTATATTTCTCTAATGTCAGGCCAGCGCTTTGCAGCAACGGATAATGATTAGCCCATGTCGGATCACTAACCCACAACGTGACATTTTGCTTGGCATGACTCAATAACTCAGCGCCCATTCGTAATGCCCCACAACCACCGGGAGTCATGACAGCTGCAACACGGTCTTGTAATTGCTCGCTAAGCTCATCGCCGAGCAACAGTCGTGTCATGTGCTCTAAAAATGATGGATCACCAGCCTGCGGGGCATATGATTTAGTATTCTGAGCGGCTAATAACTGCTGCTCAGCTTTTTTGACTGCGGTGAATATTGGCGTCAAACCTTGGGCATTCTGATAGACACCAATCGACAAATTAATTTTGTCTGCATTGTCGTCCTGCTGAAAAGTCTGATTGAGTCCAAGTATCGGATCGGGCGGCAATATATCTAGTTGTCCAAACATTGTTTCAGTTGCTCAAAGGAAAAAGTATAAACAGGAAACCGTCTACGTACTACGCAGACGGGTTAGCGGGCGGATCAGTCTCGTCGGTTGGCGTGGTCCGTTTTATCTCGGAAAGATACTTAAACAGCAAGCGAGCCGACTTGGGAGTTGTATTTCGTTTTAATTCGGCACCGGCATTGCGCACAAGCTGACGAATATGTTGGCGGTCAATGACCGGATATTGATCGATCAATTCGGTCAGCAATTGTTCATCGCCGCCGATCAGTCGATCACGCCATTGCTCCAACTGGTGGAGTTCGGCAGTTTGTTGTTTTGTGGGCTGCTTCTGACGCGCAAGTTCGAGTTGAATCGCATCAACGTCTTCATATTGCATTAACGACGCAATACGACGCAATTGCCGCTGTAGAGGACCGCGCTGAAAGCGTTTGCCATCTTCAATTGCGCGCAGCATATTGTCGCTTAAGGGAACTTTTTTCAGTGCCGATGGCGGCAGAGAAATCAACTCTTGACCCAAGTGATTTAACGCTTTGATCTCTTTTTTAAGTTGTGTTTTATTCGGCCGGACGGCGTATTCCGATTCAGTCATCAGCTTATCTAACACCGACGGATTAACATCAGCGCGCTCGTAAATATTAGAAATTGTGGTATCGGGTTTAGGCTCGGAATTATGCGCTTGCTGCCCTCGGTTTACCAGCCCCGATTTAATATTTACTGCTACTGCAGCATTGGGCGCTATCTCTTATTACGTCTTTTTTTTAGGAAATTGGGGCGCGACGACTCATCGAAGATACATTCTATTTTAGTGCCAACGTTTACTTCGCTCTCAACTTCGACGATCCAGTTAAACCGATTTGATAAACGTTTAACGATGGTTAGCCCTACTCCGTAGCCTTTACGTTCTGTTTTACCTACCTGATCGGCACGGTAATAAGGTTGGAAAATTTTCTTAGTTTGCTCTTCGGTCATACCAATGCCCGTGTCTTCTATGACCACAGAATGCTCCTTAATGGTGACCTTGACGGTGCCCTCATTGGTATACAAAACAGCATTACGAATCAGATTCCCCAACACAATAGACACAACTTTACGCGCCGTGTTCAGCTGCAATGGAAACTGCTCATCCACTTCGATTGTAATGGGCTTATCGTCTAAATATATTTCGGCATCTCTAATCTCACGTTCAACGATATCAGCAATCACCGTATGCTCGTCTTCGAACTCTTTATCGGTTTCACGTGCCAAAATCAAAAACGCATCAATTAGCTCCTCCATGTCCCGTGCCGCACCTTTGATACGAGTCACGAATTTTTTTGAATAGGCGTCTAAGTCTTGCTCGGCTAACAGTAGATCTGATGCCATTTTTATTACGGTTAACGGAGTACGGAACTCATGACTCGCGTCACGCGTAAATGCCCGCTCACGCTGAACAAAGCGCTGTATCCGGCGCGAATAAGAGCTAAACGATGTCACCAACTTCTCAACCTCCCAATCTACGTCACCAGGGATATCGGAGAGGTCTTTAAGACTAGCACTGGCATGTGCCGGATCAAAACGGTCGAACTTATTGGCTAGCCAGACAATCGGGCTCAATAGATGATTTGATTCGCGATAAACCCACCAAGCGGCAACGTAAATCAACACCAAGCAAATGGTTAACGGAAATATTCCAAAAAACAGCGCCAAACGCAGCACGCTCTCGCCATCGAATAACAAATGCAGGCGCTTACCGTCATGTTCACTGGTATAAAGCAATGAATGCGCGGTTTGACCATGCATTTTATGGAACCCTAAACCATAGCCTTTTAACTCTTCCGGCACACCTTCTTGAGAATTAGCGACAGTCAAATAGCCTTTAAGGTTGTCAGTATTGGGCGGGGGAAAACTCGGATCGACATTGTAGGTCTCCCAAAAATGCCGCGACTCTCCCGTGAGCGCTTGCTTAACTAAAAATTGTTCGATAACCACACTAGCAAAACCAATACCAAGCACCGCTACTAACGCAATCAAACAAGCTTGCAGCGTCATTTTTCGACTCAACTTGCTGCGAATAATCGATTGCCTAATGTCTCCGTGCATAACTATATAGTCTCGGTTTTCAATAGCTGAGTGGTTTATTTGAAAGTTGCATCGTATCGAGCTAACTAGTCACTAGCAAGACCGCGCCCAGAGTTCCGTCGACTTGCAGCCAATTAGCAAGTTGATCTTTAGCAAGCAGCGCCGTCATTCATCAAGGCCAGTGGTTAACCGCCTTGTGATCAAGCAATCCTTATCTACGGCGCATCACCAATACGATACCCACGTGACTGTATTGTTTGCAGTAGCGGCTGCGCGAACGGCTTATCAATCTGTTTACGCAGATTATACATATGGCTCCGCAAGGTATCACTGTCCGGCAAAATGTCGCCCCAAATTTCATGCTCTAATTGATTGCGACTTACGACTTTAGGCGACTCTTTCATTAAGATCGTCAGTATTTTCAAGCCAATCGGCGACAGGTAAATTGATTTATTAGAACGACGAACTTCAAGCGTGCCAGTGTCTAATTCCAAATCGGCCACCGTCAAAACTTCCTGTTGCGCTATCTGCCCCTTGCGTCGCATGAGTGCCTTTATACGCGCCTCAAGCTCCAATATTTCAAACGGCTTGACCAAATAGTCATCTGCGCCGGTCTCTAGGCCAATGACCTTGTCTTCTAAGGTGTCACGAGCGGTTAACATCAATATTGGCGTATACACCTTGGACTCTTCGCGCAGCTTTCGACACACATCGAGGCCGTCCATCTCGGGCAACATCAAATCGAGCAGAATAATATCGTAGTCATTTTGACTGGCAAGATTAAACCCCATGCGACCGTCGCTGGCATAATCCATCTCATAATCCCGACGCTCAAAATAGTCATAAAGCATCTCAGCGATGTCTTTGTGATCTTCAATAATTAAAACGCGTGTAGTTTGTGTCATAACGAGTAAGCTTGTCTTTATAATAGAGCGATAGTAGGCAAACAACGGTGATTGCAATGTGAATGAAAGCATCGAAAAAATACGCAAGCTGAAGGCCCACTCAACACTTATCACGGCTCTCTTGTTGTCGACACTAACGGCCTGCGTGTCAAACCATCTGGCTGAAAAAACGCGCGACTCGGGCTGGCTAGGCCAAACGCAATTACACTGCACTGACGCGCACACTTATCGTGGGCGAGTTGTCGGCGACGGACATTGTGTGTCGCTGATTAAGCGCTGTAGCGGCGCGCCCAATACAGACCAGTGGCTACCTGGCGAACCGGTGCTTGACAATACCATTCAACCGGGAACTATCATCGCCACCTTTAAGAACGATCGCTACCCAAGCACACGAGGCCATCATGCCGCTATCTATATAGAACAAGATGATCAAGGCATTTGGGTATGGGACCAGTGGGTTGGCAAACCAGTACATCGACGATTAATTCGCTTAAGCAGCAAAACTACCCTCGCCAGCAACACTGCAGGGGCTTATCGCGTGGTCACGGTTAAACGATAATCTGCGTACCAGTCATAGCATCAAGCAACGCTGCCGAACCTAGACGCTAGACCGCACCTCATTGACTGTGCGTTCCAACTCACTGATCTCACGTGGGTTAGCACTAATGATTACCTTTAAGCCCGGATGGTTATCTTGAAACGCCAAATCCAATTTGTGCACCTTCAACACCGCGAAAACTAAAGCCAATCCCAAGCCACTCCCTGGCGTGGTGCGGCTCTGATCCAAGCGATAAAAACGCTGCACTACTTTCTCATATTCTGATTCAGGAATACCCGGTCCGTTATCTGAGATCTCGACTTGCCATTGTTGCTCGCTTTGAAACGAACGAATAACAATTTGACCATTTTGTGGCGTGTATTTAATCGCATTGTCGAGCAAGTTAGCGAAGGCTTGAAACAACATATCTCGATCAGCGAACATTTCCATCGGCGTACCAATTTCAACCGACAGAGTCTGCCCCTTTTCCTCGATCAACGGCTCATAAAGATCTTCTAGGTCATACAAAATCGAGTTGATATCAACCTTCTTAAACCCCTTTCTTTGCTCACTGTATTCAATACGCGCAATTCGTAGCAAGGCATTAAACGTGGCAAGCAAGCCGTCCGCTTCAAGAATTATCTGATCGACCGCTGCTTCTTCCTCACTGCCCTGCTCAACTCGCATTTTGAGTACTTCAACACGGTTTTTTAGGCGCGCCAAAGGCGTCTTCAAATCGTGTGCAATATTATCCGAGACTCGACGAACGCCTTCCATACCGTGCTCGATCTGGTCAAGCATACTATTTAAATTTACCGCTAGCTCATCAAATTCATCGCCGGTGCCGCGGGTTGCGATTCGTTTCCGCAAATCGCCCTGCATTATTTTTCGACTAGTGAGATTAATTGCACCTAAGCGACTTTTCAGCGTTTGCCGCATCATGAAGCCACCGATAATCCCGAGCGCTAGGGTTAAGATCAAACCCAAAATCAACGCCCTTCCGACCAATGCCTTAAGCGTCGTCAGATCCTTCATTCCCTGACCGACCAACAAGTTAAACCGATTCTCGACAACGAAGGTCTTCGCCCGAGCGGTAAACTCACGATCACCGCCTTGGCGTTCATCAGCCTCCAATTGAAATTCGAGCCAACCTTCCTTAACGTCGCGAGCAACCTTCGGCCACGGCGCAATATTTCCGACTAATGGCTGATAGCGATGATCGGTAAGTAGGTACAGGGTCGGATCGCCGGGGCGCAATCGTTCGATACGCTCCGACAGCAATACCACCAGCCCAGGGTAGCCTTTGTCTTCATAGACTTTGGATAACTCCAAAATCTCGGCATTAATGTCATCATCGGTTTGCTGTGTCTTGTAAACAATCGTTGACCAGTATATAAAACCGAGAATAATTGACACCGAGATCCCGAATAGGACTAGGTATACGAGCGTTATTCGAAACGCTGAACTTTTAAATGGACTAATCTGGTTCACTCAACATGTAGCCCGCGCCGCGCACGGTGTGAAGCAGGGACACATCAAACTCTTTATCAATCTTGCCCCGCAAACGACTGATATGCACATCAATTACATTGGTTTGTGGGTCGAAATGATAATCCCAAACCTTTTCAAGTAACATGGTGCGAGTAACCACTTGACCACTATGACGCATTAAATACTCTAACAACCTGAACTCTCGTGGCTGCAAATCAATTTTTTCATCAGCCCGACGCACTTCACGCTTCAGCAAATCCATTTCCAGATCGGCAACCTTGAGTACTGTATCCGGCGACTCAGGCTCAGCCCGACGAACCAGTGCTTCGATACGAGCTTGTAACTCAGAGAATGCGAAAGGCTTAACTAGATAATCATCAGCACCGGCTTTCAGACCGACAACGCGATCGTCAACGTCACCAAGGGCACTGAGCATTAGAATTGGTGTGCGATTACCACTGCCACGCAAAGTCCGTGTCATCGTGACACCATCAACTTTGGGCAACATACGGTCAGCCACGATGACTTGGTAGTCAGTCGAATCCGCCATCAACAGCCCTTCGCGACCGTCGGCAGCGTGATCCGCAATGTGCCCACATTCCGTCAAGCCTTTTACGATATAGGCTGCGGTCTCTTTGTCGTCTTCAACGACGAGTACTCGGATCATATTTTTTTTAGTCATTTTTGGTTTCCGTTAATTTTACGCTATTTAGGAAGCAGCTCCCAGCATTAGAAGCTGGGACTGCTTACGATTGTTGGTTTTAAGTTCGATCAGTGGTGAAATTGCCGCTATTTCAACTTAAATGCTAGAAAACCAGGAATGCCGCGCCGATTCAGTAGCACTGCCACCGATCCATCGCCGGATTTTTTGGCTTGTTTGAGCGCATTAATCACGTCTTCCGGCTTGCTGACTAGGCGGTTATCGAACTTAGTAATTACATCACCAAGTCTTAAACCGTTTTCAGCCGCCAAACCACCACGCTCAATAGCGGTTAGTAATACCCCTTTGGTGTCCTCAGAGATGCGATAACGTGACCGTAGCTGATCATTTAACTCACTCAACTCGGCGCCAAGCAACTCATCACTTTCTTGTTTAACCGGAACATCGGGCTTAGTTTCAGCCCCCGCTACGGCATCATCTTCTGGAAACGCCTCAGTAGTAATTTTGATCGTTTTACGCTTACCGTCACGCCAAATAACCATGTCATAGGCTTTACCAACGGTGGACTGCGCCACGGTACGCGGCAAATTACGCATTTCTTTAATATCCGTGCCATCGAAAGACAACACGATATCGCCAGCCACTAGACCAGCCTTATCTGCCGGCGCGCCTTTCAACACCTGTGAAATTAGTGCCCCTTCCTCGTTGTCTCGTCCAAACACCTCAGCTAGCTCTTCAGTAATCGGGCCAATCGACACACCTATCCAACCACGTTCGACTTCGCCGGATGCGCGCAATTGATCAATGACACCTTTCGCCATATGTGAAGGAATGGCAAAGCCAATACCGACGCTGCCACCGGAAGGCGAATAGATCATTGAGTTAATACCGATGACTTCACCGCGCATATTGAATAATGGCCCACCTGAATTACCACGATTAATCGCTGCATCCACTTGAATAAAATCATCATACGGGCCCGCATTAATATCACGGCCTCTTGCCGAAATAATACCGGTACTAGCCGAGCCACCGAGTCCAAACGGGTTACCAATTGCCAAAACCCAATCGCCAACTCGCGAAGCCTCATCATCGCCCCACGACAAATACGGCAGATTGCTAGCATCTTTAAGCTTTAACAACGCCAAATCAGTTTTAGGATCGCTGCCTTTTATTTCAGCTTCATATTCAGTGCCGTCAGGTAACGTCACCATAATTTCATCAGCGCGATCAATAACATGGTGATTGGTTACAACATAACCGTCTGCACTAATAATAAACCCCGAGCCAATACCGAGAGGCTGGGTTTGCTTCTCCGCGTCGCTATCTGAATCGGGCTCATCTGGCTCAATTTGGTTTGGATTTTGCGGAAATTGATCGCCGAAAAAATCTTTAAAGAAATCTTCAAAGCCGCGCGGCCCCCTAAATTGCCGCATCGACGGATCATTGCCAAGACGACGACGTTGAATAAACCCAGCGGTTGCGACATGAACCACTGCAGGGCTAACGTCTTCAACCAGATCAGCAAATCCATCTGACGGACTCCATGACCTTTTCTGCATCGAATCCGAGGTAATTTGTGCGGCTGGCACAATGTCTTGCGCTCTGATTGCTGAACTCACAGCATTTGAGGCGTCGGCTTTTGGACCATCAGCACTGGCTTGAATCGAAATTACGACAGTGGCAGTGGCGACCACCACAGCGCCCCACTTCATAATCGACACCAGCGAATTTGTATATTGTTTTGTCATTTACGTCTCCGTAGGAATAAGTCTGAACGAAATCTCTTGGCAGCTTATCGACAGAGCAAACATTACTTTTACGACAAGTGATAAGAAACCAATTTGATAACTTGATAGTAAGGGCGTGCTAATTACCCTCAAGTGAACAGGGGATTACGTTTTAGTAATAGGAGTAGGCTAAAACGAGATTTGACGCTGGTTACAGATCAAGCGTCCACTATTGAAGTGCTATTTTTAAAATTGATAACAGGCATTCCCTTGCCCGTTCAAAATTGGAGACTAACTTTCGAGTTTAAAAGTTAGTCCGGCATTGGCCTCGAGACGCGTAATCAGCTTATCGCCCATCGCCGGTGCCGTGGTCCATAAGCCGCCCGCCGTGTCACGAGCATCTTTGACTAAGCAAATAGCGCTTTCGGCAATCATCTTACAGGTCGACCCATATCCAGGATCGCGATCACCGGTTACCGCCAATGTCATTTTGTTGCCATCGGGCAACTCTCCAATATACGCAATATCGTAGAATCCAGCTTCGCGTTCAGCCTTACTCGGGCCTTCGCCAGGCTTCGGTGCATCTGGCCCCGCCAAACTGCGATCGTTGGCTACGTGGTTTGCTATCGCTTCACCTTTTTCGCCATCGCCAGTTAGCAACATTTCATCATAGGTAAAGTCAGCTCCATACGCATGACCCAACAAAGCATTACTGCGATGGACATTGCGCGTATTGATTGCCGCCATTACAAACGGTGCAACCCAACTTTTAAGCTCTTCCGAATAAATAACTCGGTCACCATTAGGCTGCTCAACACCGACAAATCCAGGTACTAACGCGTAGGGATTTACGGCGAGCTTTAAATTTTCCGGATCGGTCTTGGCGGCCTTTAACGATGCTTGCAGACTTGCTGCGGTGCCGCCAGAGAACGTGCCTTTCAAGCCACGTACTCGACCGCTAATGTGTTGGCACACTTGACCAGTTTTCTGTTTAGCAAGGTTTTGTAGACGAAATATGCCAAGATCAGACGGGATCGAGTCAAAACCGCATGAGAATACAATTCTTGCTCCAGTTTTTTGCGCAGTCTCTTGGTGTGCGTCAATCATATGCCTCATCCACACAGACTCACCGCAAAGATCCACGTAATCGGTGCCCGACGCGGCACAAACGGCCACGAGTTTTGAGCCATACAACTGATAAGGTCCGACAGTTGTTAGAACCAATTCGGTGCTATTCACCATGGCTTGCAAAGAAACATCATCTGACGTGTCAGCAACAACTAACGGGGTATCTTCCGGCAACCCCATCTCATTTCTGACCGATACGAGTTTGTCTTGACTACGACCTGCCATAGCCCAACGTATTTCATCGCCGTTACCGTAGCGTTGCTGTAAATATTCAGCGACTAATCGTCCAGTGAAACCAGTGGCGCCATACACCACAATATCAAATTTTTTCTCAGACATATTTTCTTCAGATTTAATGTTTTGTTTTTATTGAAAGTGAAGTCTACGCGAAGCGCAGTGAGGCTTAGGTCACTATGCACTATGCGCGAGCAGCACCATAACGACATGAGCGAACAACACCAGCAATGCGATGCAACTTAAACCGAATAAGCTTAGGCGGTAGGTGATCGTATTGGATGTGACGTGAACCAGCGCATGCCCCCAGCGAGCGAGCGCAAAAAACCAAGCCACGATCAAGGCAAAAATGCTCACCGAACCGAGTTGGGCTAAAATCAAACACAACACGTAGAATACAATCGGAAACTGGAACTGATTTTCTAAAGCATTAGAAGTCAGCACAACCGGCAGCGGCCAGCCTTTGTTATTAATAGCGCTATCAGCATGCTGTTCGCCAGACTGCCGAGCAGCTTTTTTGCGCAATGCGTTGAGTAATAATACCCAAATTGGAATCAGCAACACCGCTAAAATCGGCCAATAAATAAGCATAGTTTTCATGATTTAATTTCCGTGGCTGGGGTTACTTTTGAGTGGTCTGCTTAATGCTGACGGCAACTGACTTAAATGCAGGAGTCTGACTACGCGAATCACGGCTCAAACCAATAAGAACATTTGCCTCTGGGTAATAGGCCATCGCATTGCCACGTGGTAAATCGAATGGATAAACGCTGACTGATCGCATTTCACCAGCGTCCGAGGTGATGTCTACTTTATCGCCCTCGACTAAACCCAAGTGGTCGATGTCTTTTGGATTAAGTAACACTGTCCATCTGTCCTTAGTTCCGCGATAGCTGTCTTGCTCTTCGTATATGATGGAATTGAACTGCCCTTCACTTCTCACACTCATCAGAGTAAACGGCCTTAGCGCTGCCACCGACGGCGTTGCGGAATATACAAATCGCGCCAACCCATCTGCGGTATTGAATTGCGGGACATGTTTTAAGCGATTAGCGACATGGAATTCGCGTTTGCTTTGGTGAATACCGGAAAGCTCACTCAGTCCAGGAATAGTCTCGGCAATCAGCTCTCTGACCGCTTGATGGCTTTGCAATGAGCTAAAGTCAACCTCATCAACAATTCCATCCGCCAGTTCCGCCAAAATAGCTGTTTCAGAGCGTGCCGACGCGATACGTTGTATGCCGCCGTCGCTTAATCGAATGTAATTAAACATCGATTCTTGAGTGGTCGGTTCCGGCTCCTCATCACGTGCTGCCACCGGCAATATCAGCATCTCTGCCCCGTCGCAGCCGTCGACATGGGAAGCATTGAGGGTTGTGGTTAGGCAAACCTTAAAATCAACCTTGCTAAGCGCACTTCGAGCCCAAGTCGCGTTGGGGGTCGCCGACAATAAATTACCGCCGAGCAAGATCGCTGCATCCATTTCGTTGTTATCAGCGGCTTCAAGACACGCCAAAGTGTCCATCCCAGGAGATTGCGACTGACTCGGCAGGCGAATTCCGAGCTTGGATTCTAACGCTGCCAAAACCGTATCATCGAGCTTTGGCTTTACCCCGATAGTACCCATACCTTGCACATTACTATGCCCACGCAGCGGCAACAATCCGGCACCAGGCCGCCCCACCATACCTCGCAACAAACACAAACTAGCAATGGCTTCAACCGTTTCGACCCCATGCAAATGGTGGGTTACGCCCATTCCCCAAGCAAAAATAGCACTTTTTGACGAGCCGTAGGCTGACGCTACCGAGCGAATTTGAGTTTCTGACAATCCCGTGGATGCCTCGATACTCGACCAACTAAGCGAGCCTAGCTGTTGTTCATAGTGTGCAAAATCGTTAGTGTGGCTTTCAATAAACGCCTGATCCGACTGCTGGTTCTCGAACACGGCCTTAGCGATACCGTTAAGTAAGTCAGTGTCGCTACCGATACGCGGTTGCAAGTAATGGCTGGCGATCTCCGAGCCACCGATTAACAAAGATTTAGCGCTTTTAGGCAGCGCAAACTTAACCAAACCAGGCTCCCGTGCTGGGTTAATTACAATGACCTGCCCACCTCGATCACGGCACGCCTTGAGTTTATGAATAAATCTCGGATGATTTGACGCCGGGTTCGCGCCGATAACAAAGATGCAATCGGCTAAATCTAAGTCGGCTAACTCGACCGTTGCCGTACCAGTTCCTAGTGTCGATGACAGCCCAACACTGGTTGCTTGATGACAATAGTAAGAGCAGTTATTGACGTTATTGGTACCAAATGCTCTGGCTAACAATTGAAAAACAAAGCCCGCCTCATTCGAGGATCGACCTGAGCTATAAAAGAAGGTTCTCTCCGGTTGCAATGATCTGAAGCGCTGAACAATATGTTGCATAGCCCACTCCCATTCAACCGGTCGATAACACTGCTCTTTAGCGGACTTATATATCGGCGAACCTAGACGCCCCAAATGCTCTAACTCATGCGGCGTAAGTGCGCGAAAATCCTCGAGCGTGAAATCAAATAGGGCTTCAGGGATTGGCGGTTGGATATCAGTAGACTGAGCTTGAATACTCTTAT
Source organism: Arenicella xantha (assembly GCF_003315245.1). Classification (NCBI taxonomy): domain Bacteria; kingdom Pseudomonadati; phylum Pseudomonadota; class Gammaproteobacteria; order Arenicellales; family Arenicellaceae; genus Arenicella; species Arenicella xantha. Next base: position 259,592 of record NZ_QNRT01000002.1, read on the forward strand.
TGCAGACCGAAGGGAAATCACCTTGCTCATTGGTCATGCCCCCAGCCTGCCCGCCCATTCCGAGTCCACACGCTTTACAAGCATTGTTTGAGCGCAGCGCTTTATTGGAATCGAGCAAGCCTATGCGTTGCATCGTTCGCAACGCGTAGATAATCTTTTTGACACCGCCACCAACGGTTTGTTTTCCAAGTCTATTCATTGTCGATTACCGGAGAGTTAAGGTGGTCGTCGAAGGTTGGGCTTTTGATGTGCTGAGGACTTTTTACCCTTAGTAAGCTGAGGGCTCATTGTAAGCTGAGGGCTCATTTAAGCTGAGGGCTCATTATAAGCTGAGGGCTCATTTAAGTTTAAGCGCGTGACGACTTAGTTAACGCTTGGCTTAGTAATTTTGCGGTAATATCCACCACCGAGATAACTTCCGAGTAGGCCATACGGGTTGGTCCCACCACGCCTAATGTGCCGAGCACCTTGCCATCGACTTGGTACGGACTAGCAATTACGCTGCACTCCCCTAAGGCGAGATACCCCGACTCCTCCCCGATAAACACGCTAACCCCTTCCGCCTTTAAACTACGATCTAGCAAATCTAATAAGTCGCGTTTTGTTTTAAACGCATCAAACAAGCGCTGCAAAGTTTCTATTTGGCACAAATCGGGAACATCTAGCAACTTTTGCTCACCGCTTAACACTACGTCTTTTTTGTTTTTATCTGACTCTTCCTCAGATATTACGCGACTTGCAGCCTGCATTGCAGTGCGATTAATCGTATGCATTCGATCGTTGTCTTTATGCATATCTTCGATCAATAATCGCCGTACATCATTGAGCGTATTGCCTTTATAGCGACTGTTGAAGAAATTCGCTGCCTCTACCAGCTCGGCATCGCTGAAGGACTCTGAACTGGGCAAAACACGATTTTGCACGCGTCCATCCTCAGTGACTAAAATAGCCAACACACGCGCTTCGCTTAAGCGCATGAATTCTATTTGGTGAAAGCGCGCTGCTGCGTGATTAGGTAACACCACAACACCGGCAAAATGACTGAGCTCCGACAGCACATCAGACGCATGCGACAACAAAGCATCTGGGTCTGACTCATTATCAAATCGCTCGGTTAATTGCTTAATCGCGGACTGCGTGAATGGCGACGCCTTGATCATACTATCGACAAACAACCTATATCCCTGTGCAGTAGGAATGCGCCCAGCGGATGTGTGCGGAGAGGTAATCAAGCCCAACTCTTCGAGGTCCGACATGACATTGCGAACCGTAGCAGAGCTTACGCCTAGCTGAGGGAGTTTTGAGAGCGTACGAGAGCCAACTGGTTGACCTTGTTGAATATAGGTTTCAACCAAGTTCTTTAATACATTTTCCGCACGTGGATCTAGACTCATGAAATTTTCTAACAGGGCTATTCTGTGGTGTTAATTTTCATTCAACGTAACCATACACTGAATGTATTTAAGCATTCCGGATTAGTATCAAAAAATATCAACATTTAATTGCAAGTCAGGTTTAGCAATCTAGTACCGCTGGTTTTACTAGTCGAATCACTGAATGCTCGACATATGCCAGCAATCCGGCGTCGTCGCTGGACAAGCTGAAGGTAAATTGGCGACAATGGACCGCGGTCAATCATAATTCAATTATTGCATGTTTAAAACTATCGGCGTATTCGGAAAATATCAAGATGCCAGTGTTGAAGAGCCCGTTAAAGCGCTCACTCAGCACCTCGAAAAAAAAGGATTACGTGTCAAACTAGGTCATACGACTGCGGCGGAAATTATTCGCGACCTACCGCAAGAATTATTGCATGACGCCGTACACCTAGATATAGATCTAGCCGTGGTTATCGGTGGCGACGGCACTATGCTGCATGTGGCACGTCGAATGGCGGAAGCCGAAATCCCAGTCATCGGCATTAACCGCGGTCGACTAGGGTTTCTGACTGATATTCCTCTGGCCGATATGCTCGAAGAGATAGACATGATCTTAAACGGTGAGTTTACCGAGGAAGACCGCATGATGCTGGATGTCACTGTTTACCGTGGCACTGAAGTGCTTTATCAACAAACCGCATTAAACGATATTGTTATCGGCCGCCATGCCCTAGAAAAGCTCATCAGTTGGGAAGTCCAAGTCAATGATCAATTCGTCACCGCCGCGCGTTCAGATGGGGTAATCATTTCCACGCCAACGGGCTCGACTGCCTATGCTTTATCTGCCGGAGGCGCCATTATGCATCCAGGCACTGACGTAATTTCCGTAGTGCCAGTGTCTCCGCACACCTTGTCAAATCGCCCAATTACCCTACCCGCGAACAGTGATTTAGCATTTACAATTCAAAACCGAACTAAAAATAGTGCGCATGTTTCGTCCGATGGTTTGATCGGTTACAGCTTAATTGGCGATGAAACGGTTAAAATTGCTCGATCCAAGCACGTAGTAAAGTTACTACATACGAAAAACTATAACTATTTCGCTATGTTACGAGCAAAATTAGGTTGGGGACGAACACAAGAAACACGCTAGTTTTTTCAAAATAATTGCTATACTGCGAAAATGGCTCTACGCGAACTTACTATCCGAAACTTTGCAATCATCAAGCATCTTGAAATAGAGATCGATGATGGCTTAACTGTCGTTACTGGCGAAACCGGCGCCGGCAAATCAATTCTGCTCGATGCCTTAGATTTGTTACTTGGGTCAAGGGCCGAAAACGAGATGATTCGTCACGGCGAAGAGCAGTGTGAAATCACCGCTATTTTTGAAATTAAGGGCTTAACAGAAGTACAAGAATGGCTTTCTGAGCACGACCTGTCCGGTGATGATGAAGGCCTATGCTTGATTCGTCGAGTTCTGCGCAAGAGTAAGCCGACCAAATGCTACATAAATGACCAGCCCACTACCTTAGCTAGTCTGCGCGAATTAGGTTACTTGTTAGTTGACCTGCATGGCCAACACGAGCATCAAGCCTTATCTCGAAGTGCCGATCAACGGCGCGTATTAGACCAATTTTCAGGTCACGGCGACGCCATCAAAGTCATGGCCAAACTAGCTTCGAAAATTCGACGCTTAGAAAAAGAACTTGGTTCAACCACTCAAGTACGCAGTGACAATGCCGATCGCATTGAATTAATTGAATTCCAAGTTAGTGAGCTCGATGAAGCTAACGTGGTTGAAGGCGAATTCGAAGAGCTCGAGATTGAATATACTCGACTGAATAATTCGCAAGAGTTAATCGACGGTATTGAACTGGCCATCGACTCATTGTTTGAGAACGAATCGTCTAACTTGACGTCGGAACTGGGTCGTCAAATTCACTCACTTAGCGATTTACAGGAATTCGACCCAAGCATTACTCCTGTTAACGACCTCCTTAACACCGCTCTAGTGCAAATTGAAGAAGCACAGTCATTGTTGAACGCGGTGCGGAGTAAAATAGATCAGGACCCCGAGCGCTTACGCGAAATTGAGCAACGTCGAGACACGATTATCAATTTGGCGCGCAAACACCGCTGCCGAGAGAGCGAATTACCCGGTCGCCATCAGGCTTTGCATGTAGAGCTAGAAGAACTGAAAGACAGCAGTTCGCAACCAGAGAAACTACAACGGAAGATTAAAGAAGCAAAAGCTAGCTACTTCAAAATTGCCCAAGCAATTTCTGAGAAACGGCAATTAGTAGCGGAGCAACTATCTGAAGAGATCACTCGCCAGATGCAGGACTTAGGTATGCGTGGCGGCGAACTAGCAATTGTAGTAGAGCCACAAATAAGTGACGACATTGTGGTCACTGACCACGGGATTGACCATATTGAGTTTATGGTCAGCACCAACCATGGGATGCCACTAAAATCACTAAATAAAACAGCCTCAGGCGGTGAACTGTCACGAATCAGTCTTGCGATTCAAGTAATTACAAGTCAAAAACTCGATACACCGACCATGATTTTCGACGAAGTTGATGTTGGTGTCGGTGGTCGCGTCGCACAAATTGTCGGCTCACGCCTTCGCGACCTTGGAAAACACGCACAGGTAATCTGCATAACGCATTTACCGCAAGTTGCTTCGCAGGGCCAGCAACATATATTTATTGACAAAGTAACAACCGACTCAGAAACTTACTCGAACTTGGTCAAACTAGATGCTGACGGCCGAACCACTGAAATAGCTCGCATGCTCGGCGGCGAAGTAATTACCGAAAGAACTCGAGCGCATGCCCAAGAAATGTTGGCAGCCGCCAACTAAAGAGTACAACCCTTTAAGATGCCTCATAATTCTGCGCAGGTTCGACCTGCAACGCACGTCGATGTCCAAGCAATCCAAAAATTGCTAAATCACTACGCCTCAATGGGCGACCTGCTACCCCGTACCCGCGATGACATTCTAAAAAACTTAGAACACTTCCGAGTTATTGAACAGCAGGGAGATATCATCGCCTGCGGATCACTTGAAAATTTCACCGACGAACTCGCCGAGATACGCAGCCTGATGGTTAGGACCGACATCAAAGGGAGTGGCCTAGGCCGCGAGATTGTGCAACATTTAATTGAAATGGCTCAAGCCAGACAGGTCAAACGACTAATGGCGTTGACCTACGTACCGATCTTTTTTCACAAATTAGGTTTCAAAACGGTTAATAAAGAGATATTTCCCGAGAAAATTTGGGGAATTTGTGTAAACTGCTACAAATTCAAGAATTGCGACGAAATAGCCGTCCTGATGGAGCTGTGATGACAGCGCACAATAAAACCATGATGACAAAATTAGCGAAAACAAAACCGTGCTTGACCCTTCTTATATGCGCCACTGTTATGACTGGCTGCATTCGTCCGTATCAACCGGATATTCAGCAAGGGAATATAATCAATAATAGTGACTTGCGAGAAATTCGCTATGGAATGACTAAACAAGAAGTCTTGTTCATTCTTGGCACGCCAATGGTAATTGATCCGTTTAATGAGCAGCGCTGGGACTATTTCTATTCCAAACGGCACCAAGCTAAAAATCAAACGTCGCAACGTTTAATAACGGCGCTATTTGATGGCAACAAATTGGTCAAACTCGAAGGTGATGTCGACTTAGCCAACGTTCAATTACTCGAGCCAAGCACCGAAGACAAACAGCACGGCGGAACGGTAATAACCAAACCGACCCAACGAGAAAAAGGCCTGCTAAACCGTCTCGGTATCATCAAGGGAAAGCAGTAGCTCTCCCCTTCCCCTGTCCGCCCAAAAATCTTATAAGCCACTGTGTTACAGTGGCATATTGAACGGAGTTGCATCGCAGCTTAGCTCGCAATGCACTCCGCTTTTCTAATACTGATTAGCCTAGTTTGTCGCCACAAACTTTTCCAGAAAAGCTTCAATTCGCTTAGCATTTGCACCTAAATCACTTATACCAATCCGCGACACTGAACGCAGATCAATGGCGGTTTTATCTCCTTGCTGCGCCACTCTAATCACCACATCATCTTTAAAGCCCCATAACATGGTAGTTTGCGTGGCTTCGATTACACCAGCTTCGGCGTTTACATTAACAATTTCCCAACCCAATGACTTTGCCACCGACAGCGCTCGGTCAAAAGCCGCTTGCGTCGGCACGTCAGTCAACAAGGTCTTGACATTGGGATAAGCTGATACCTGGGCACTTGCTAAGGTTTCAGCGTCGTAGTTAAGTGGATTATGATGCTCTGAACGTATGCCGGCAATTTTATCAAACGCTGGAGGATTAGTAACATCCGTCGATATATTGTGGATTGGTGGCACGTTGTCAGCGGTTAACTTTAAATACCCCATCCCGATAATTGGAATCATAACGAGGTACGCTGCAGTTCGTGCAGCTTTAGCCATTGCCGGATTCGATCGGCGCTTAACAAAGGTTATGACCATTGATAGGAAAAACACCGCAACGGAAAGGACGACCGTGTAGGTAATAATCGTCGCCGCCACAGAAAACGGATAAAGGCTCATCCGGTAACCAATCACTGCGATCGGGAAGCCCAGTAGTGCTAATATTGCAACTGGTTTAAACAGCTTGATCATATTGAAGTCCTCTATGTTCTTTCAGTAGTGAGTTAAATGTTCGATTCGCGTGCGCTAAGCCGCGAGAGTTTAGCAGATAAGGCCTCGTTAGGTTCAAACTCTAAACCTTCGAGCAATTCATCCGCCAAATCGGGGCGATTACAGACTAAGACCATATCGCATCCAGCGTAGATAGCGCGTTGAGCGCTCTCCACGATTGAACTACTGGCTATTGAGCGGTCATCCACCGCATCCCTAAACTTATCTTGCGAAGCGCCACCAGGCACTGCATCAATTGCTCCTTGCATCGTAAGGTCATCGCTAAAGATAACCCCTTCGAACGCCAGCTCTTGTCGCAATACCGTCTGCAACCAAAAGTCAGAATAAGTCGGAATCGAGTCATCGCAGGCACTGAATAGAACATGAGCAGTCATAACCCCGGCAATTTCATTAATAAGCTGCTGGTACGGGACCAAATCACGCTTTGTTATTTCCTGTATTGCTCTGGGGTCCGTGGGCAAACAATGATGCGAGTCGCCACTAACACCGCCATGGCCAGGAAAATGCTTTGCAATAGCGACCATACCCGCCGCATGCATGCCATCAATGTAGGCGCCTAAAAGCTCGGCGGCGACCATTGGATCCGCATGAAAACACCGATCACCAATCACATCGCTGGCTTGAGAGGTCACATCAAACACCGGCGCAAAACTAAAATCTACGCCAACATCGATAAGTTCACTTGCCATGGTAAACGCTGATTCAAATGCCTTTACCGGCGCAGACTGACAATCCTCTTGCCATAACTTGCCGAATTCATCGGCAGCTGGCAATCGGGTAAACTGGTCTTGAAAGCGTTGAACCCGACCGCCCTCTTGATCAACCGACACCAACAAGGCAGGATGACGCAGCGCCTTAATCTCCTTGATCAACGCCCTAACTTGATCTCGACTTTGGTAGTTTCTGGCAAATAATATCACCGCCCCAACGCTAGGATGTAGCAAGCGGTCACGTTCATGCTGCTCCAGCGTTAATCCTGCCACGTCGACCATCACTGGGCCAAGCGGTAAATGATGTTCAGAATAAGTCATAATATTTATTGTATAGATACCTTTGTGCCGATCTCAACTCGATCGAAGAGTCGCACAATATCGTTATTTCGCATCTTGATGCAACCATGTGAACTCGGCACGCCCATTGAGTGCGTGTCAGGTGCGCCGTGTATGTATATATAACGCCGCTGTGTATCAACTGACCCGCCGCGATTAAACCCTGATTGATTACCACATAACCACAGAATGCGTGTAAGTATCCAGTCACGCGTAGGGAACCGCTTAAGCAACGCGTCAGAACATATTTCACCAGTTGGTCGGCGCGCTATGAACACCGAATTCAACGGTTGTCCAGCACCAATTTTAGCGCGAATTCGATGCTCACCAAGCGGTGTGCACTCACTCCCCATCATTTGGCCCACGCCATTACTGGCGGTCGAGATCGATGCTCGATACACAGCATTACCGGCGTCACAGAAGCCCTCAAGGGTTTGCTCGCTGGTATCGACGATAATGTGCACTATGTTTTTAGGCATCGAGAATATGCTCTAGTAAAGCATCACAGCCTTTATCGACTAAATCGAACACCTGCTCGAAACCGGACTCGCCACCATAATACGGGTCTGGCACGACCAACTCGTCAATCAACCCCGCTTGGTTGGCATACGACAGAAATAATGCGACTTCAGCCTGGTGACCTTGTGGTGCGTAATAATTGACCAACTCTAGATTATCGTGGTCCATCGCCAGAATGTAATCATATTCATCATAATCGAGTATCGAGATTTTCTGGGCACGGATAAACTCCATATCAACGCCTCGTTGAGCAGCGGCCTGCCGAGACCGTGGGTCGGATTTTTCGCCGACATGATATGCATGAGTTCCGGCTGATTCAATATGGAAACGCTTTGCCAATCCTCGCTCCGTCACCTTCGCCTGCATTACACCGTGGGCAGTCGGCGATCGACAGATGTTCCCCATACACACAAACAAAATTTTAGTCATAGCCATATTGTCTTTACCTGCGCGCCTGCATTAAGTAGTTAATAAAATTATACGGCGGAATGAACGGACTCTTATTACATGCTCAAGTGCGCAAGTTAACGGGCAAAGAGCTTTCGAGCATTTTCTAAGTCTTCTGGAGTATCGACGCCAACGCCGGTCTCATAATCGACCGTTTCGACCACAATTTTGTAGCCGTTGTCTAATACTCGCAACTGTTCTAAAGACTCGGTCAGCTCCATATTACTGGGTAACAGATTGTGGTAACTGCGCAAGAAACCCGCCCGATACGAGTAAATGCCGATATGGTGCCAAGCACTAGCCTGCCTGTCATTACGCGCATAGGGAATCGGCGCTCTAGAAAAATAGAGCGCGTCGCCGTTTTGCGCAAATACCACTTTCACCACGTTGGGGTTTATGATTTCCTGCTCGTCCACTAATGGCTTTGCAGCCGTAGCCATTGCCGCTGTAGAGGATTGACTCAACGCATTAGCAACTTGATTGATAAGTTGACTAGGCACGAACGGCTCATCACCTTGAACATTAACAATAATGTCTTGATCCGAAAAGTCTAGAGTCTGAACCACTTCCGCCAATCGGTCGCTACCACTTAAATGATCTGCACGAGTCATGCAGACTTCACAGTCAATCGCTTCAAGAGCATTAGCGATTCGCTCGTCGTCAGTCGCTACCACGACACGTGTGGCCTCTGACTCATTAGCACGATCAACGACATGCTCAATCATTGGCTTACCGCCGATATCGGCCAGCGCTTTGCCGGGCAATCGAGTCGATGCGTATCGGGCCGGAATTACTACAGTAAAAGACATACAAGCTTCGCCCTAGTCCACTTCGAGTTCACGTGCTTCATCTTCCAACAGAATGAGAATGCCATCTCTGATTGGATAAGCCAACTTCGCTGATTTAGAAATCAACTCATTCTTTTCAGCGTCAAATTCAAGTGACCCTTTGGTGATCGGGCAACACAGAATTTCCAATATTTTTTGATCCATAATCTAGCTCACTACCTTGGTTAATAACGCGATTACTTGTTCATCGAAACCTGTTGATAGTTTAGCACTTACTGGCAAATACCAGTGTCGTGCGTCAGCAAATTCTTGGCATTTCACCGCATCTTTTTCGGTCATTAGAACAATTCGATCACCAAAATCAATGTCACTTTTGGAAAACTGATGATGATCTGGAAACGGTTTGGATTCGAACGTAAACCCATATTCTCGACAAGTATTAAAAAAGCGATCTGGGTTGCCAATGCCGGCTACCGCGACAAACGGCTGACTCGCGTTAAACTCCGCTCCCTCTGCGCTAGTGGCGGTCACAAGGGGCGATGGCGACGTCGCCTCGAGCTGCATCGTAATCCCCTGCTCTTCACTGCCACCATGGTGCACCACAATGTCACAAGACGACGCACGCATGAGCGGTTCCCGAAAAGGCCCAGCGGGTAATAAATGTTCATTTAGCATCGGCGATGTCTGATCCAGCAAACATATTTCAATATCGCGCTGTAAAGCAAAGTGCTGCAAACCATCGTCGCTAATAACGACATTAATGTCGTGGTTATCCAGTAAACACTCAATGGCGGCTTTACGATTGGAATCGATGCATAAAGGTACGCCGGTTCGACGCACAATCAACGCCGGCTCATCGCCCGCTTGCTGAACTGGAGTCTGTGGCGATACCAGCAAGGGTCCGGCATGTGCTTGACTGTGGTAACCACGGCTGATTACCCCAGGTTTAAACCCCTGAGCAGTCAATAGTTCAACCAAGTAAATCACCAGCGGCGTCTTACCCGTGCCCCCAACGGACACATTTCCCACCACAATCACCGGCACTGGCGCACGGTACACAGACTTCAGTCCACATTGATACAAGCATCGATTGGCGGCAAAAAGTACTCGGTAGAGCACGGACAACGGCCATAGTAGAACAGTCACATAATTAGGCTTATGCCAGCTCTTTAATAAACTATTGCGGATGCTCATAACACGCTATGACAGAGCTAGCGATTCCAGAAAAAGAAGCCTTTTTTGCCCGGGTTTTTCGACTGAGCGCGATGCAAATCGGCATAAACACCGCCTTGGCGTAATAACTTTTTATGCGGTCCCTGCTCAACAATCCGACCATGATCCAACACCACGATATTGTCAGCGCTTTCTATCGTGGATAACCGATGTGCGATCACCAAAGAGGTTCGCCCCTTCATTAAGGCTTCAAGCGCATCTTGAACATACCGTTCTGACTTATTATCCAACGCTGAGGTAGCCTCATCAAGAATAAGGATCGGTGAATCTTTATAGATCGCGCGCGCAATTGCAATTCGTTGACGTTGGCCACCAGATAACCGCAGGCCATGTTCACCAACAACGGTTTCGAGTCCAAGCGGCAACTCATGCAAAAATTCATCGACATGCGCGGCTTTTATTGCAGCATTCAACCGAGCTTCATCATAGGTATCGAGCATGCCGTACATAATATTTCGGCCAATAGTGTCGTCGAATAGCGAGGTTTCTTGACTCACAAGACTGACTTGATCACGTAGATCGCCCAATACCAGATCATTCAAATCATGGCCGTCCAACCTAATCACGCCAGACTGAGGCCGATAAAACCGTAATATCAATGACGTAATGGTCGACTTGCCACTACCGCTCGGCCCGACCAATGCAACTCGCTCACCTGGCTTTATTTCAAAATCGATGTTCTGCAAAACTGGCTGATCATCATCCTGCGCATAACAAAAAGAAACATCGTCAAACCGTAAATGCCCTTGAGTCTCTGAATAATCAACCGTGCCGGTATTTTGTTCTGGCTCGGCATCAATAACACTAAACACACTATTAGCTGCCGTGACGCCAATCTGGATCTTTTCGTTCACCTTAGCGAGTCGCTTTAACGGACTCATCAACATTAAACAGGCCATGATATACGACACAAACGCCGCGGCAGACTCCGGACCTTCTCTGAGATAATTTAAGAAAATATACAGGATCAATGCCAAGATTGGCCCAACCAACAATAAAGTCGAGGGCACTATGCCAGCCGATACTTTGGCGCGTTTCAGGTTCTGCTGTAAATTAAATCGATTCGCATTGGTGAAATTTTCAAACTCCTGCTCTTGCCCACCATAGACTTTGATCACTTTATGGCCAATAGACGCCTCTTTCACGGTATCGGCGATGCCGCCCATCGAGTCTTGAATTTCCTTACTGGTGCGTCGAAAGCGCTTATTAGCGTAACGAATAATGCCAATAAGAAACGGAATTGTGAGTAAGAAAATCAGCGTCAATCGCCAATCTTTATAAAACAGCCAGCTCACTAAACCAATGGTGACTACCGAGTCTTTGAATAAAATCGATAAGGTGTCAGTGGTTGCAACAGCGGTAGTCTCTACATCGTAGATTAGCTTTGAGACGTTCTTAGCCGATGAATTTTGATCAAAGTAACGCGTTGGCAATCGTAATAAATTATAGAAAATATCTTGCCGAATTTCGTAAATCACCAAACGGCCGACTTTCGCCATTGTATAGTTGGCGATAAACCCAAAAATCGCGCGAGCGAACACCACGACCATCAGCATAATACCCGACCACTTAACAAACCATTGGTCGCCAGTTAAAAAGCCATTTTTCAAAACTTTTTCAATAAAAGCCGCGACCGAGGCCTCAATAAGGCCGGTCAGCACCATGAACCCAACGGCCAGCGCCAACAAATGCCCGTGCCTAAATAGGTAACGAAGTAGCCGTAAAAATACAGCACGAACATCGAACGCACTGGCGTCACGCTTGTCGGTAGCTATCGATGTATTGGTTTCTATCATAGTGTCAGCCGAGCATTATTCGGTGAACTGCTTGGTTGCGAAGGTAAGATTAGTTAATCCCAACTCCTGTGCCACATCCATAACCTTAATAACAGATTCGTGCGGCGCTTTACGGTCGGCGCGAATAATCAATAATAAGTTAGGTTGCGATTGAAATTCACTCAGAGCTCGCTTGAGCGTATCTCTATTTGAATTCAGCAATGGTTGTGAGGCGCCATCGGAGCCCACCACAATAGCGTACTCCGATTCCGCACCAATTTGCACTTCAACGCTAGCTGGTGCTTGCACCGTTTGCTCACCGGACGACTGAGGAAGGTTAATCTTCAGTGAGGTTTCTTTGGTAAACGTTGTTGAGATCATGAAAAATATCAGCAGCAAAAACACCACATCAATCAGTGGCGTTAGCTCAATATTGGTTTCATCTTGATCTTGATTTGAGCCGAAATTCATTATGCTTTCTGCGTATCAAGTAGTGCCAGCGCGTTTTCTTCAAGCAAAACGGCTAATTCGTTAATGCGGCCACGAAAGTGCCGGTAGAACATCAAGCACGGAATACCAACAGATAAACCAGCGGCAGTGGTAATCAATGCTTCGGAGATGCCTCCCGATAAAACCGTTGGGTCACCGACGCCACTGGCCGTGATCGCCGTAAACACTTTAATCATGCCGATTACAGTCCCGAGCAAGCCGATTAATGGCGTTATCGAGGCAATCGTACCGAGTGTATTCAAGTAGCGCCCCAATCGATGCACTACTTGCTTACCCGCCTCTTCTAGGCCTTCGCGCATAGAGTCTGCACCATACGGTAAGTTATCTAAGCCGCTAGCAAAGACAGCGCCCAATGGAGAGTGCTGACGTATTACATCAATTTTTTCTTTTGTTACGCGTCCGGTTCGAACTAAATCGAGAACTTGTTGACGTAGACTGGCCGGTGCAACTTGCTTTTTACGCAGCGTCAGAAGGCGCTCAAATACAATCGTAAGCGCTACCAGCGAGCAAATAAGAATGATCCACATGAGCGGACCGCCCGCTTTAAACAATTCAAACATTGGGTTACCCGTCGCTATTTTAAAGGCTGGATTTATGATTATTGTCGGCGAGCATCCAGCATCACATGGTGCGCGGGGAGGCTCGAACTCTTGTGCCGAAAGTCTACCAAACTATCTGGCTCTATTGGATACTTTTTGGTAATGCCAGAATCGTTGCGCCAACTGGCGATAACTGCTAACTCGCCAATCGTCATTATCAATTTCTAGCAATATTGAACCACTCTCGATTGTAGACATTACCGACACTTGTCGCTCGTAGTACCGCTCTAAGACCGTGGCATGTGGATGCCCATAGTGATTCAAGTAACCGGCCGCGACCAAGGCGAGTTGGGGGTCGACAGCATCGACAAACTCGCGAGTTGATGAAGTTTTGCTGCCCTGATGCGGCACCAACATAATGTCGGCCGATAGATCTGAATCAGGTTTACGGAAAAGGTAACGTTCAACCTGCTTCTCTATGTCACCAGTCAGCAACACGCGCACACCGGCATGTTCAAGCATCAACACACAAGAACGGTTATTGCTGCCTACGGGCGTGCCAGCATCAGGACTCAAAAAACGTAGCTGAGTAGCGCCCATTGACCAAGAATGACCAGCCTCACAGGGTTGCGACGCGGGAACCTTGTCCAGTCGACTAGTATAGGTACGGTGCACCGGAAATGCTTCCAGCAGGTCGCCTAGACCACCAATATGATCCATGTCAGCATGACTTATAATAAGCGTATCGATTGCGGTAATACCTCGATATCGTAAATACGGCAACAAAACTGCATCAGCGGTACTAAACCCCGAGGAGTATTTTGGCCCGACATCATAGACTAAGACTTGATCGTCACTCTCGACCACCAACGCCAAACCCTGCCCCACATCAAGTAATACCACTCGCAGTTTATTAGACTCGCCGAATGACGGGTTGAATATAATGGCAAGCACTAATGCCGCGGCCAGCCATGGTGCGCACCATGACCTTAAATAGGACGCGCCGATCAACAAGCCGACTAGGAGCCAATGCCAAATAGCCAATGGTGGTGTGAAGGCGCGCGCAAGAGCCAAACTCGCAACCCATTCCAACCCCTGGTAAATCTGTTGATACACGATCGCCAGAACACCTAAGGACCATGCCGCAAGCGATTCAGCACCGATAGAAAGCAGACAGATTGCGATCAAGGTCAATGGAATCAATACAACACAGAAAACCGGCACCAACACTAAGTTCACCATCGGTGACACCAAGGAAACTTGCCCGAAGAACAGGCTCGTTATCGGCATCATTCCGATCCACAATTTAGGCTGCAACCAAATTAGCGACACGTTCGCATGAGGCTGCGTCGAAATAGCAATTACCCATACAGCACCGCAAGACAACCAAAACCCTGTATCGAGCACTGAAAAAGGATCTAGCAACATCAATACTGCAATCGCCCGCAACAGAACCTGCGTCAAACTAAGACGTCGCACTAACAGTCGACACAAAACATAAACCAACAACATTATGAGGGCTCGCTGAGTAGACACCGCAAACCCCGCCAACGCCGAATACATAATCGCAGCAGCCATCGCCGGCCACATCACCAAGGACTGCCGAGGCACTCGAATAAACACGCGCGCGAATGGCCACAATACCCATGCAAAGAGCTGACTAGTAAACATAAATACGAGGCCAACATGCAGACCTGAAATCGCCATCAAATGCGCAACGCCTGAGGTCTGAAGAGTCTGACGCTGTGTTGCTGAAAAGCTCGATTTGTCGCCTAACGCAAGGGCAAGAATCATACTGCGTCCAACGCCGGGTTCTATATGCGCCTCGAGCTGCTCTCTAAGCCGCTCTCGCCAACCGTTTACCGAGCGCCCCAAAGTGCCGAGAAGCTGAGCTTCGGAGGATTCTCGAACATACCCCCGCGCAACCAATTGATGCCTAAACTGGTATTTTTGATAATCGAAAGCGCCCCAACTTGCGTAACCATACGGTCGTTTTAAACGCACCGTGAATTGCCATCGCTGGTCTGCTTTTATGGTTTTCGGACAGCGATAACAACTTAGTTGTATTTTACGACCGATTAACTGGCTTAACGGCAAACTCGACGCAATACGATTAATCTTTAGCTCGAATTTGATATCAGCCCCACGCTGCTGAGGTAAACCAACGACCTCGCCAATCACTACAAAATCGACGTTTTGATATTCTCGCGGCAACATCGCTTCGCCATGATCTGAAAAATGCATGACCGCCCAAAAGAATCCAAGCGACAAGCTGAGCAATGGTCGAATAAACCAAAACCGAACACTCAACAACAACGGCACAAGAAGCAAAACCCCAACAAATCGCCAATCGAGTAGCGGTAGTTGACGCAAAGCGAGTGTGGTGGACACGCCCAGAAAGAAAAGCACCAAGAAGCATGGTGCACTCAGCACGCCCTGTTTAAAGCGAAAAGAAGCCGTCGGCCGAAACTGGCGCGCAAATAACAACATATTGCTGTGCGCCTGCCGACGCAGATATTGGAAACTGATCAAAACAACTCCTTTGCTTTGAATGTGGCCTAGTTAGATAGGCGCTAAAATAAATATCGAACAGAAAATCTAAAAACTAACTGACGCAAGGCATGATTAATCGCGCCTTGGGAACTGCATTAAGTGTGTAGATCGCCAAGTCCTTAGCGCTATCTACAAGACTAATTCAATAACAATGCCTTTCGACCTAGCATCACAAAAACCAATGACGCAGCGTGTTCTCCGACGAGCTTACTACAGGGTACCTCAGCGTCCGTTATTGTGCTCGTTCCTAGACCTAGCTTTTGTTGCCAATAGCGATAGTCAGCACTATGCCAACACCACTTCAGCAACATGAACCAAAAAACTCGGTCACATCGATTACATAACACTAAGGTATAGTAACACTCTGACGCGTAAAGGCCTATAATGCAACGGCCGTTCCCGCTATGTTGTTGAGCATCACACTGCTGTGAAAATATTTACCTATCTCCGAAAGTATCTACCTACCGTTAAAGATATCCAACAATACCGATATCTACATATATTCGGCGACTCACTTAAACAACAAGAACTTTGGAGTTTCAACCGACAAAGCACCGCCAAAGGTGTGGCGATTGGTCTATTCTGCGCTTTCCTTCCGATGCCGTTTGAAATGGTTCCTGCCATTTTTCTCGCAGCGCTAATGCGCGGCAACTTACCGTTTGCCGTCGCCGGCATCTGGATTTCAAACCCGCTAACATGGATACCGCTTTATACGCCCTGCTATTTACTTGGAGCAATGATTATTGGTGTTGAGCCGGTGGCGCTACATCAAATAACCATATTTCAGCTGGGTTGGCACTATGTTGCGCTCTGGCTAGGATGCTTGATTGTGGGGATTGTTATAAGCGTAAGCGTGCATTTTATTATAAGCGCCGCATGGCGATCTCAAGTACGACAGCGCTGGAAGCGACGCAAACAAATTCGCCTAACCCGCGGCAAAACAGATACACCTGCCAAGTAATTGATAGCATACTGAATTATTCCGAATGCAGAACAAGTGCTTATAAATACCGCCGAAAGCAACGGCTAGCGGTTGTAACTTAGCAATTTAGCATAACTAAGCCAACCAGCTTGCCCTAAGCCGATGTTAGGGTTCCGCGCTCTAGATGTAGCACTGTATCCATTTTATTCGCTAAGCGCGTATCATGGGTAACCATGACCAGCGCTGTTCCGATACGCGAATTCAATTCCATCATCATATCGAACACGCCTTGCGCGGTTTTCTCGTCCAAATTTCCGGTCGGCTCATCCGCCAGCACGATCGCCGGTTCAGTTACCAATGCACGAGCAATAGCAGCACGCTGACGTTCTCCACCAGAAAGCTCAACCGGTCGATGCTCCAAGCGATGAGACAATCCGATCTCATTTAATATTTTAGCAGCCTTTGCTTTGGCAACCGCCGTGTCAGTACCGCGGATCAACAACGGCATAGCCACATTTTCGAGCGCGGTGAATTCTGGCAATAAATGGTGAAATTGATACACAAAACCTAGGAATTCATTACGCACTAAACCACGCTTCTTATCAGACAGCCCTGACATTTCCTGACCGTTAACCCACACCGACCCAGTAGTCGGTAAGTCCAGACCACCAAGCAAATGCAGTAACGTGCTCTTGCCCGATCCTGACTGCCCTACGATAGCAATTCGCTCGCCTGGCTCAATATGCAAATTGACCGACCGTAGCACCTCGACATCATTTGGCCCTTCGGTATAAGTCATACCTAATTGCTGACAATGTAATATCGCTGTATGGCTCATACTCACGCTCTCACTATTCATAACGAAGTGCTTCTGCCGGTTGCGTACGAGACGCCTTCCATGCCGGCGGCAGGGTCGCCACCATACTAATAATGATCGACCCGATCACCGTTAAAGACACATCGGCGAAACGTAATTCAGCCGGAAAATCAGTGACCATATAGACACTCGATGGCAACAATTCGTAGCCGATCAGACTCTCAATAAATACTATGATCTCTGCTAAATTTAGCGAGGTCGCGATACCAGCAGCAGCACCAATCAGGGTTCCGACTACGCCGGTAGTAACGCCTTGCACAAAGAAAATGCCCATAACTCTGGAAGGAGACAGGCCCAACGTTCGCAAGATCGCAATATCTGCACGCTTCTCAGTAACCACCATGATTAAGGTCGATACAATATTGAACGCGGCGATAATAATAATCATAAATAAGGTGATAAACACCATCCGCCGTTCGACATTCAGCGCCCGAAAAAAGCTTTCATGCTGAGTCGTCCAATTGTCGACGTGATACTTATAATTGAGTTCGGTAGCAAGTAACACCGAGGCTTCACGAGCTAAATATGGATCATCCAAGGTCAGTCGAATACCGCTCACTTGCTTGTTAGCCTTATATAAACGAGCCGCGTCGTTCATATGAATATACGCCAGTGCACTGTCGAATTCGTCAGGGCCAAAATCACCAAACACGCCGACTACATCGAAGCGTCGTTGACGAGGCATCAATCCAGCAGGAGTCGATTGGCCTTGAGGGGAAATAAAAGTAACCTTATCGCCCACACTAGCACCGATTTTGTAAGCTAAACCCTCACCTAGCACTACACCGTATTTACCGGATTTAAGCGCAGCAAAGCTACCCTCTTGCATATGCTCAGCAATTGCCGACACCTTAGATTCTTCTTCAGGAACAACACCTTTCACCAGCGCACCAGTCACTGAGCCATTCAACGTAACTAAGCCCTGCGCGTAAATATAAGGTGCGTAACCTTTAACACCTTGCACCTTATCAAGCGCAGGCGTTAAGCCTTGCCAATCACTCAACCAACCACCTTGCCCGGTCACTGTTACGTGGGGCGCGACATCCAAGACGCGACCGCGCAACTCCTTGCCAAAACCATTCATTATTGACATCACGGAAATCAATACCCAAACACCAAGCGCAACGCCGAGTATCGAAATCACTGAAATAAATGAAATGAATCCATTGCGCCGTTTGGCACGCGAATAACGCGCGCCAATCATTAGCGGTATATTAGTCTTGGCCATGCGCCGCTCTAGTCTGCTTCAGGACGCATATGCGGAAACAACAACACATCTCGTATCGACGGCGTGTCAGTGAACAGCATCACTAAGCGGTCAATACCAATGCCCTCGCCTGCGGTTGGCGGCATTCCATACTCCAATGCTCGGATGTAGTCGGCATCGTAATGCATGGCTTCATCATCACCGGCATCTTTCTCAGACACTTGGTGTTGAAAACGCTCAGCTTGATCTTCAGGGTCGTTTAACTCTGAAAAGCCGTTTGCGATCTCACGACCGGCAATAAATAATTCAAACCTATCGGTCACGAACTCATCGTCGTCATTACGTCTGGATAGCGGTGATACCTCTACCGGATATGCAGTAATGAAAGTCGGTTCAATTAATTGCTCTTCAACCGTTTTCTCGAATATCTCGATTTGAACTTTGCCTAAACCATAAGAGTCCTTGATATGTACTTTCAACGTTTTAGCGTAGGCCACCAGAGCGTCACGATCGAGCAAATCAGCTGCCGACAGACTTGGATTAAAATGTAAAATCGAATCTGCCACACTAAGACGTTGAAACGGCTTGGTAAAGTCGATCTCCACACCTTGATAATTGATTACGCCACCGTCGGTGACCTGACTTGCGATCCCTTTGAACATCTCCTCGGTGATATCCATCAGGTCAGTATAGTCGGCATACGCTAGGTAGAATTCCAGCATAGTGAATTCTGGATTATGGCGAGTACTTAAACCTTCGTTACGAAAATTCCGATTAATTTCAAATACGCGCTCAAAACCACCGACAACCAAACGTTTGAGATAAAGCTCAGGTGCAATTCGCAAGAATAACTTCATGTCCAATGCATTGTGGTGAGTCACAAATGGTCGCGCCACCGCGCCGCCAGGAATAGACTGCATCATTGGAGTTTCAACTTCCATGAAATCTTTATCAATCATGAAGTTACGTATATAACTTATGATTTTAGATCTTGTCTTAAAAACATGGCGACTGTCAGCATTCATAATCAAGTCGACGTAGCGCTGGCGATAAGAGGTTTCTTTATCGGTTAAGCCATGAAATTTTTCAGGCAGCGGACGAAGTGACTTAACTAACAACTCGAGTCGATCGACTTTAACACTCAACTCACCATGATTGGTTTTAAACAACGTTCCTTCGGCACCGACAATATCGCCGATATCCCACTTTTTAAATTGCTCGTTGTACAAACCTTCTGGCAACGCATCCCTTGCCACATATAGCTGTAGGCGGTCAGTTCGATCTTGCACGTGAGCGAAACTCGCCTTACCCATAATGCGCCGACTCATCATTCGACCAGCGACCGAAACTTTGACGCCTTTGGCTTCTAATTGCTCCTTGTCGAGATCACCGTATTCCGCAAGCAATTCGCTCGCGAGATGTTTCGGCCGAAACGTGTTAGGAAAGGCCTGACCGTGTTCTCGCCATGCATCGAGCTTTTCTCGGCGCTGTTGGATCAATTCGTTTTCATCGACCTGCGGGGTATCTTGATTGTCTTGCTTGCTCACTGTATCTCGGCTTGGATTTTAATAACGTTAGTGTTGCTATAGATAGCGCTATAGTCCCTGTTTAAGACTCGCTTCAATAAACTGATTGAGATCTCCGTCAAGTACCGCCTGGGTATTACCAGTTTCTACACTTGTACGTAAATCTTTAATTCTAGATTGGTCTAATACATAGGAGCGTATCTGTGAGCCCCAACCAATATCAGACTTTTCTTCTTCGACTGCTTGCTGCTCAGATTGACGCTTCTGCATCTCATGCTCGTACAACCTAGCCTTCAACATAGACATTGCAGAATCTTTATTGCGATGTTGTGATCTATCACTTTGGCACTGCACCACAATACCTGTCGGCTCATGTGTTATACGAACCGCAGAGTCGGTCTTATTGACATGCTGCCCACCGGCACCACTGGCCCGATAAGTATCAATACGAAGATCTGCTGGATTAATTTCCACGTCAACATTGTCATCGATTTCAGGGTAGGCAAAGAGTGATGCAAACGATGTATGACGACGACTTCCCGAATCAAATGGGGATTTCCGAACTAATCGATGTACACCAGTCTCGGTTCTCAAAAAGCCAAATGCATAGTCACCAGCAACCTTAACTGTGGCACTTTTTATACCGGCGACCTCGCCTTCAGACAACTCAATTATTTCGGTTTTAAAACCTTGTGACTCGGCCCAACGTAGATACATGCGCAGCAACATATTAGCCCAATCTTGAGCCTCGGTACCGCCTGAACCAGATTGAATATCAATAAAGGCATTATTGGCATCCATTGGGCCAGAGAACATTCGTTGAAACTCTAACACGGCAAGCTCTGTCTCAATGTCGGTGAGATCGTTACGAACCTCATCAGCCAACGACTGATCGCTCTCTTCGGCCGCTAACTCGAGCATTTCAATGCCATCAGCAACGCCATTTTTAACACGATCCAACGTCGCGACAATTTTTTCGAGAGAGACTCTTTCCTGCCCTAACTTCTGCGCAAACGTCGGATCATCCCAAATACTTGGGTCTTCCATCTGCCGCAATATTTCCTCTAAACGCTCCGCCTTTGAATCGTAGTCAAAGGTACCCCCTGAGCAAGTTTCCTCGCTCTTCGAGGTCTTTACCTAGTTCGAAGATGGGGTTCAATTCCATAGTAATATGCTTTCTAGAGCTAAAGTGACAAGATCTGGCCGAACTGCTTAAGGCAATCGCCATAATTGGTTCGAAAGATACCTCATTGAGCTTCAATTTAGTACTAAAAAATCAGCAACAATCAGGCTATATGCGAACTAGATCAAAGTTAATTGGCAACACAATTGCCGTTACGAGTCAGCGTGCGCTCACCACTCTGTCGAGACCACCAATTGCCGCGCTAGCAAAGCAGACCAAGCGGAGGCAAGAACTACCTCCGCTTAAATTTCATACAAGAATGCTTTTCAAATACTGAAGAGTTAACAGATCAACGAAACTAAATAGCTTCTTGCCCGATTTCACCGGTTCTGATTCGAATTACATTCTCCAAATCTGTAACGAATATCTTGCCATCGCCGACTTTGTTGCCTTTAGCTGACTCAACTATCGCGTCAACTACCTTATCCAACACATCATCAGCGATTGCTACTTCAATTTTAGTTTTTGGAATAAAGTCGATAGCGTACTCGGCGCCTCGATAAATTTCGGTGTGGCCTTTTTGACGCCCAAAGCCTTTGACCTCAGATACCGTCATGCCCATGACACCGATTGCGGACAATGCATCCTTAACATCATCCAATTTGAACGGACGAATAATTGCCGTTACTAATTTCATGCCTAACTCCTACGCAAGGAAAGTGGTTGACCGATTTGCCAAATACTAATAAATCGGCCTTAAAAAAGATAGCGCTATAACGACCTAATTAGCGTTACTACAACGCTAACCTGGTTCTCGCAGCCTGATACTCTGCATGCAATTGAGACACTCGATCTGCAACAGATTGCACTTCATCGATCGCGCCAATGCCCTGCCCGCAACCCCATATATCTTTCCACGCTTTGGCATCGCTCTGCTCATCAGTTAGCTTTTGCATTGCGCTGATATCACCTTTTGGCAGATTGTTTGGGTCCATACCGGCAGCAGCAATACTCGGTTTCAAATAGTTACCGGCCACGCCCGTAAAGTAATCCGAGTAAACAATATCGTCGGCATCGCCATCTACGATCATCTGTTTATACTCTTTCGCCGCATTTGCCTCCGCGGTGGCGATAAAAGCCGAGCCAATATATCCGAAATCAGCGCCCATAGCCTGCGCCGCCAAAATAGAGTCACCGGTTGCAATGCAGCCAGATAACGCGAGCGGCCCATCAAACCATTCACGGGTCTCCTGCACGAGCGCAAATGGACTTTGTGTACCAGCGTGGCCACCAGCACCAGAAGCCACCGCAATCAAACCATCAGCGCCTTTGGCGATTGCCTTACGCGCGAAACGTTGATTAATCACATCGTGAAAAACAATACCACCGTAGGAATGCGCGGCCTCATTTACCGCCTCATTAGCGCCTAGCGAAGTGATGATAATTGGCACTTTGTATTTTACACACAAAGCCATATCCTCTTCTAATCGGGCATTACTTTTAAACACAATTTGGTTAACCGCAAACGGGGCTGCTGGCTTGTCTGGATTCGCCTGATTGTAACGGTCCAACTCTTCAGTAATTTCAATCAACCATTTTTCGAACTCGCCCTCACCGCGCGCGTTCAAGGCCGGAAACGACCCAACAATTCCAGCCTTGCACTGAGCAAGCACCATTTCCTTGCCTGAAACAATAAACATTGGTGCCGCAATGGCAGGAACGGTTAGATTTTCTAGAATTTTTGGGACTGCCATATTGTTCTCTCACTTGAATTAGTTTTATTAGGGTTATCAAACGTAGATAAACGCTCGACCTGTAGCACCATAAATCACGATTGTGATAATGGCATGAGACTACGAGCATTTGCTATTAGAACGCGAATTTATCACTGTGCCAAGTGGCGGCCCATGATACACACTATTCAATCAGGCAATATACAATGGTATCGACTCGACTAAGCGAATCAGCGTTTAGATAACGACGGAACCAGTCTAACTTAGGGTAACTCAACGACGAAACGAGCGCCTCCTTGGGGTCGGTTCGCGACACTGATATGCCCGTCATACGCTGCCACAATACCCTTAACTATGTGTAAGCCCAAGCCGTGCCCAGGCGTTTGCGAGTCTAGCCGAACTCCACGCTCCAAAATCATATCTTGTAGCTCAGCATCGACCCCAGGGCCATCATCCTCGACAACTAGACAAACCCCATTGCGCTGCACCTGCTGGCCAATTGGTTTCAGCTCAGTCACCGCTATTTTCACTTCTCGACGAGCCCATTTATAAGCGTTATCAGCAAGATTGCCGAATAATTCCATCCAATCCCCTTGGTCGCCAAAGAACTGTAGGTCAGGGTCGATACTAAGCTGCAGAACAATATTCTTGTCGGCATGCAGCTTGGTCAAACTAGCGGTTATTGATGCCGACATTTCGGCGATCTTGATCGGCGTGCTAAAACGCCTGCGCCCTACCGCTGATGCACTTTGTAGCTGGTAATCAATAATCGATTGCATCGCACTCAGCTGCTTACGTACATCGGCGTCGCTGCGCGGATCGTAGTGTAATCCCGACAACACCGCAATTGGGGTTTTTAAGCTATGCGCGAGATTGCCCATCACTTCTTTCTGACGATCGATACGCGCCGATTCATGATTAAGAAGCTGATTAAGATTCTGCGTTAAGCGATTGACTTCTAACGGATAATTCTCATCAAAGCGTTGCTTTTCACCACGCTCTATTTGCCCGACTTGAACAATAACTTTGCGTAGAGGGTTCAACGCCCAACCCAGCACCACCAATAATAGAGTCAACAAAACTGCTCCAAGACCAAGCAACCAAAACAGCAACTGCTGCTGATATTTGGCAATTCGATCTAGGTAAACTTGTGCGAATTCAGCAACTTCGATGGTAAGCCGAAGGTCGCCGGAGTCGGTCTCCCAAGCCACTGCCAAAGACTGCGTAAATAACCGAGGATGCTCAAGCCAAGCGGTGTCCGACGAAAACTCGAACTCACCAAGCTCAGATGCTAAACGCGGCAGTGATTCACCGAGCAAAGAGCGCGACTGCCAAACCACTTGACCGTCGAAGGAGCGGATCTGCGCAAACAATGACGAGTCGGTTTGTGATAAGCGAGGCTCTGGCAACGATTCCGGCATCGACACTTGCCCATCGACCACTTCTAAATTAGCGATCAACAACAAAATTTGATTGCGCAAAGCCGCTTCAGCATTACTCATAACGCTCTGCTCAAACGCGCGCCCCAAACCTACACTCATCAGACTCAGAAACACAACCAACACGATACTGGTTGCAACAAGCAGCCTGCGACGAAGTGAAATCATGGTCGACGAGTGCCCTAGCTAAGTATTATTCCGAGCCAAACGAAAGCGATACCCACGACCGCGCTGAGTCTCAATCGGATTTAGTGTGCCATCAGGGTCTAGTTTTTTGCGTAACCGACGGATAAACACTTCGATGGTGTTGCTATCGCGATCATCGTCTTCTTCATAAATATGATCAACCAACTCGCGCTTAGAAAGCACCTTACCGGTGTGCATCATCAAATACGACAAAAGCCGATATTCGAACGCGGTAATGGTTAGTGATTCGCCATCTAGAAACACTTGCTTCGACGACGTATCAATTTTCACTGGCCCACACTCCAAACTATTGTCAGCAAGGCCCACCGAACGTCGGAGCAATACTTTTAAACGAGCCGATAACTCTTGAGGATGAAATGGTTTGGTTAAGTAATCATCAGCACCAGCCTCCAAGCCTTCAACCTTTTCTTGCCATCGACTACGAGCCGTCAAAATAAGGATCGGATAACTGTGCCCGCCTGCTCGGACGCGCTTAATTAGCTCAACACCGTCTAATTTTGGCAAACCGAGATCAATAATGGCCATATCAATCGGGTATTCTTCGGCAAAATACAGCCCTTCCTCGCCATCACTCGCAACGTCTACCACATAATCTTGCTCGCGCAGACTATCAGCAAGCTGCTGCTGCAAATTGACTTCGTCTTCAACGATTAAAATACGCATACTCGGGCCTCGGCTTGGGACAACAACTAGCGGCTAGCACGAATCGACAGATCGCGAACTTTGCCGTTGGGCATCAGAACCCTAACCTTATAAACACTGCGATCCTTATTTAATTGAATCCGCAACACCTTCGCGTTATAGCGATCCTTAACCTCTTGCACCACCTCGCTACGTGAACGAATGCCATTACTCTGAGCAATATAACGAGATGCGCTTGGAAACGCGTCAAACCTAGACTGAGCATTGACCGGTGCGCCCGACATTAGGGCTATCGATAGACCGGCAGCAAGAATGAAAAAGGTTCGAATCATGGTGTTTAGTAGTCGTTCCGCTGAATTAATAACAATAAAATAATGGAAAGTCGCGTTTAGCTAAATGCTGGGCGGCGAACAAGGCGCGCCGCCGCTTCATTTTATACCGGATCGATTGCGATCTTTAACTTAATTTTATCACCAGGATGATGCCCCATTTGAGTGTGAAAGACACTACCTCGGTATTTGTATGCAACATCATACGCGACTACTTGCTCGCGCGTCACGAAGCTCTCTTTTACTTCACAACGTTGAACCGTTTCATATCGTACGGACTCATAACGGCCCGCTTGGCCACCGCGATAGCGATTATTATTGTCGTGCTTAATATCACGCGCAATCGAACCACCGAGCACTGCACCAGCAACGGTGGCAACATCTCGAGCCTTACCGCCACCACGCTTACCAACCTGATTGGCAATAACGCCACCAATTATAGCACCCAGAATCTCCGGTGTTTTACTGGCTTTTGCGCGCGGCTGCTTATATCCGTTAGACTGGTATCTCACCGGCACACGTTCGTCCCAACATTGCTCAACAGGGTTGCTCACTTGATATGTCTCTACGATCGGTGAAACATCGACGACAGTGGCATAATCGTATAATTCGCCCGAATAATTATCGTACCCCTGCTTTGCCGAAACCGGCGCAGCAATCAATCCAGCGACGGTGGCTGCGATCACTGAACGAGTAACGGAAATTCTGGCTTTTTTGGTATTGAGTTTCATAGTGTGACTCCGGTTTAGTACCCATTGGTAGTTTCAATGAAGTCACTTTAAATCACCGAGCCTGAATAGAAACTGAACTGGCTAGGTATTCGGCTCAAAGCAATCTATAAGTGACTCCTAGAGCGCCCTTTCCCTTTAAATAGTCGTAACACAAATAATCGCAACCCAGAATCGCTCAGCGATTTAGGCTTTGTGTTCTTTTAAATAAGCAAGCAGAGGCTCACCAACCGCACTCTTGCGCCAGCCGTTCATTAGTTTTTTAGACTGACGATACCGAAATAAGTGCTCCATATCCTTACGAGTACCCAGCAGTGCTTGTGCTATTTCCAAATGCTTTGCGCGCTTGGCTAGATGTCGCATCATACCGCTACAAAGGCTTTTCTCCGGCTTGGTGAGAGGTTCAGCCTTACGCCAAATTCGTTCTTCCCCAACGACCACCGATTGAATCACTTCCAGCGCTTGGGGAGCAAGATAACTACCTGACTTGCGTCCAAATACGCCCATTGATTTAATCTGCTCTTCGTTACTCGGCTGCTGAGTCGCCAAATCAAACAATTTCTCATCACGCATTACCCAAGTACGTGGAATATCGCGAGCTTGCGCACTCACTTCGCGCCAACTGGCTAATGCCTTCAAGATATATTGCTGCTTAATGTTCAGGCCTCCGCCCGATAAGCGCTGATAAGCCACTTCAGGGTCAATTACATACTTATCAAGATCATAATAAGTTTCTATCTCTTCTAGATACCAATGGTGTTTGTCGGCATCATCCAAACGCGCCTTAACATCAAGGTAGATAGCTTCTAAGTGTTCGACATCTTCACCGGCATATTTTATCTGCTCAGCGCTAAGCGGACGCCGAGTCCAGTCAGTTCGTGATTGCGTCTTAGGCAGTTCCACACCAGTCACTTCTTCCACTAACGCACCGTAACCTATCTGCATATCGGCGCCACAGAAAGCAGCTGCAAGCTGGGTATCAAAAATAGGTCTCGGCAAAACTCCTAAAGTCTGGTAAATCACTTCCATGTCTTGCCGAGCGGCGTGAAATAACTTGAGGACTTTGGTATCCGAGAACAACGCTTTAATTGCTCCTAGGTCGTCAATCGCCAGCACGTCAATACAATACTGATGCTCGCCAATACCAAGTTGAATTAGGCACAACTTGGCGCTGTATGTTTTTTCACGAAGAAACTCTGTATCAACCGAAACCACACCGGATTCGGCTTGGATCTGCGTGAGGAGAGGCTCTAGGTCCTTGAGCTGGGATTGCTCCTCAATTAAAAAATTCATTGATCTATTTTTGCCGTCGTTTTTAGTATACTTAATCGCTGATGCTACCACGGTGTTCTGTCAAACACCCAATATTCTGCTTAACCCAACCCGTAATTATTGAATGTCAATTGTCCAACAAATTCTGCAAATATATACCTTACGGCGTTCACCGAAGGATATTGCGTACCATCCACCAGCAGCGCTACTATTATTTTTTGTAGCGATTGCGCTGTCGACGATACACCTTTCAAAAACGCCGATTTTTTATTTTCCGACGTTAGCATCGGCGAGCCTATTGGCGGTTGGTGTATCAATTGATTTCCTGATCCTGAAAATTCACAACAAGGCAAATCGCTTTGTCCAAATGACTACCGCCTCGCTTGGTATCGCTTGCCTGACCACGATCATACTAATTATTGCCACCAACGTTAAAGAACTGACTCTACCGGCCTTTGTGGCGCAATTGTGGGGGTTCTACTTGGCCATCATCATTCTCCGCGACGCGCTAGAGTGCTCATTCATTAAATCACTTTTAATCACCATTGCCGCATACTTGGTTAGCGCTAGCTTTATGATTAATCTCTTTCTTGATGTCGATGCTTTCAAAGTACTGCAAGCTCAATCTATGGCTGAGTTGCAGCAAACAACAGAGCAAATCAAAGCGCAATGAAACTGCATATTATTGGAATTTGTGGCACCTTTATGGGCGGTGTGGCACGCCTTGCTCGAGACCTTGGTCATATTGTTACCGGCTCAGACGCCAATACCTATCCGCCAATGAGCACTCAGCTCGAATCACTGGGAATCACCTTATACGAAGGCTTTGCTGCAGAGCAAATTGACCACGACATAGACATTGTCGTCGTCGGCAATAGCATTTCACGCGGCAACCCTGAACTTGAACACGTACTAGAGCGCGGTTTGCGTTACACGTCTGGCGCGCAGTGGCTTGGTGAACATGTATTGCAAGACCGCTGGGTTTTAGCGGTTGCCGGCACGCACGGCAAAACCACAACCAGCAGCATGCTAGCGTGGATACTCGATCAAAATGATCTAGCGCCGGGGTACTTGATCGGCGGAGTGCCGGAAAATTTTGGCCAATCAGCCAGATTAGGCAACACACCTTTTTTTGTGATCGAGGCCGACGAATATGACACCGCCTTTAGCGATAAACGGTCTAAATTTGTCCATTACCGGCCTAGAACATTGGTTCTCAACAACCTTGAATTTGACCATGCCGATATATTTGCTGACTTGCACGCAATCCAAACTCAGGTTCATCACCTAATTAAAACCATTCCAAGCCAAGGCCAAATTATCCATAATCGCCATACCCCCGCACTCGATGAACTACTCAAGTGGGGCGTTTGGAGCGAAACCGCGCGCTTTGGCAGCAGCGATGCAGAATGGGTTGCAAGCAAAACGTCTGATGACGGGTCTAGATTTGAGATCAACCACAAAGGCTCTGCCCACGCAGTTGCTTGGGATCTCATTGGTGACCATAACGTGATGAACGCCTTAGCGGCCGTCGCGGCAGCACACCATGTTGGGATTCGCGTAGAACATGCGGTTGAATCACTCTCTACATTCAAATCAGTTAAACGGCGCATGGAGAAAATTTATGACAACAATGGCATTCGTATTTTCGATGATTTTGCGCATCATCCGACTGCCATTAAAACAACCTTAGAGGGTCTGCGGCATCAAGTTGGCAAGCAAGCGATTATCGCTGTACTTGAGCCCAGATCAAACACTATGAAGCAAGGCATACATAAGCATCTATTAAGCGACGCGTTAAGTGCCGCTGACGCCTGCTTTTTATATGCTAACGGAGATGTCAATTGGGATATTAGCGAGCTCGAAAACGAGCAGATTAGCACTCATCACACCGTTGACTCGCTACTCGAAGCACTTATCTCCAAAACCACACAGCTCGGCGACCAAGCGATCAATGTGGTCGTCATGAGTAACGGAGGCTTTGAAAACCTCCACCAGCGCCTTATTAGCAAATTACCGACACCGTGTTAAGTTTACGTTAACATTCATAATGTTATAAATCCCGTAAAATAGACGAACACGTCATCCGCTTGTGGCTCTAAAGCCACTCCCAATTGAATCCGTAAATTAATGAGAAATACCATGCTTACACACAGTTCCTCCCTCACACAAACACTACGTTCTAGCGCTTTCGTGCTGTGCGCCGCCTTATTGATGGCGTGTCAAGGCGAAACCGTTGCGCAAGAAGTTGATGCTTCAAAATACGAACCTCTTAGCTCACCAATGAAAGTTTCAACCGGAGAGAAGGTTGAAGTTATCGAACTATTTTGGTTCGGATGTGGTCACTGCTATAACCTTGAGTCCTCAGTTAAAACATGGTTGCAAAACAAACCTGAAAACGCAGAATTCGTAAAGGTACCTGCACTATTTAGCAAACGTTGGGAATTTCATGGTCAGGCCTATTACACCATGCAAGCACTGGGCGTTCCGCAACAAGCATACGATGACCTGTTCGCCGAAATACACGTAAAACGTAGCCGAATCGATACATTACCAAGCTTGGTCAAATTTCTTGCGGCATTTGACAAAACCGAAGAGCAAGTAACTTCAGCATTCAACTCTTTTGAGATCGACAGCAAAATGCGATATGCCCGCAAAGTCACTCGTGACTCAGGCGCCACAGGCGTGCCAGCAATCATTGTTGATGGGAAATACCGAACATCTGAACAACTTGGCGGCAAAGGACTACAAATGTTTCAAGTAGTTGATCAATTGATTGCCAAAGCGGCCGCTGAACGCTAAGCTCATATAAATCCATTGAGAAAAGGCTGTCTACGGACAGCCTTTTTTATGGCCAGTTTTGGTTTCAAATCGCTGTTTAATTCACAGATCAACTGTTCGCAAACAGCCAACCTAGTTAGGATGTAGTAAAAAATGGTTAACGCAATAATTACCCCACACGGACACTTAGATGTCTTATCAAAAAGTGAAATCGCTGAGCTACATCGCTCCAGCAACAATGTCTACCAAACCCTATTCCGCAATTGCGCACTAGCCGTTTTAAGCACCGGCGCTAATAGCGACGATGGTCATGAGCTACTCGCAGCCCACTCTGACTTCGATATTGAAGTAATGAGCTCAGCACGCGGCGTTAAACTCAAACTCATTAATGCTCCGGCCAACGCTTTTGTTGGCGGCAGCATTATCGCGGGTATTAGAAATCATTTGTTTGCAGTATTACGAGACATTGTATTCCTACAGGACCAAGTTGAAGTGTGGGAGCAACGTGGCGAGACAATCACCGACATGGTGTTCAAAACGCTGCGCAATGCTCGTGCATTAAAACCACGCAAACGCCCAAATATGATCGTTTGTTGGGGCGGTCACTCAATCAATAAGACTGAGTATGATTACACCAAAGAAGTCGGCTATCGACTAGGCTTGCGAGAGCTCGACATCTGCACCGGCTGTGGCATCGGCGCTATGAAAGGCCCCATGAAAGGAGCGGCAATAGCACACGCTAAGCAACGCATTTCAGATCCAAGATATATTGGCATTACCGAACCAGGAATTATCGCGTCCGAGGCTCCAAATGCCGTGGTCAATGAACTTATTATCATGCCAGACATCGAAAAACGCTTGGAAGCGTTTGTGCGCATGGGACACGGCATTGTGGTATTCCCAGGTGGTGCCGGTACCGCCGAGGAGATTCTGTATATTCTCGGCGTTATGCTGCACGAAAAGAATCGCGGTGTGACCTTGCCACTAGTTTTCACCGGGCCAGCCGAAAGCCGCGCCTACTTCGATCAAATGGATGCGTTTATTGGCGCCACCATAGGACCCGATGCGCAATCACTCTACCGCATCGTAATCGATGACCCCATTGAAGTTGCTAACCATATGGCTCGGCAGATGAAGAAGGTATACAAAAACCGTCGAGCACTAGACGACGCGTTTTTCTATAACTGGTCATTGACCATTGATGAGTCTTTTCAGCATGAATTTATCCCTTCTCATGCAAATATGGCAGCACTGAACCTAAAGAAAGATCAGCCAGCTGCGCATCTTGCCGCCGATTTACGACGCGCCTTCTCAGGCATCGTTGCTGGCAACATTAAGCCTAATGGAATAGACGCCATTGCCAAAAATGGCCCGTATCAATTGGATGGTGATCAAGAGATCATGAGCGCTTTAGATGCCCTGCTTGCTAGCTTTGTAGAACAACGCCGCATGAAATTATCCGGCGAGTACACACCTTGTTATCGCTTAAAGTAATCCACTGAAAATAGTCGGTTGACCGATATTTAATCACAGCGCTATTACAAACTGAGCGTTGTATAACATTATAGAAAATTTAAGAACATTCTTTAAATATCAAACTCTTAAGAAAACAACTTAAAGTTTTTACGCATTTATTATCAAATAAAAAGCCCGTCAATTGACGGGCTTTTTAATGAGTTTAGTTACTCAAATCACACAGCCGCTTTTAGGTGACTAAATCATCAAAAAACGATTTAATTTTGTCCGACCAAGAGTTTTCTTGCGGACTATGCTTACTGCCACCATCATGTAGCGTTGCATCGAACTCTTGCAGTAATTCCTTCTGACGCTTAGTAAGATTAACCGGGGTTTCAACAACCACCTCACAGTATAAGTCGCCGACAAATCCGGCGTTGCGAACATTTTTAACGCCTTTACCGCGTAGACGAAACATCTTTCCAGATTGCGTTCCTGCTGGCACTTTCAATTTAGCTCGTCCAGCTAAGGTCGGCACTTCCAACTCACCGCCGAGCGCCAAGGTAGCGTAGCTAATCGGCACAGTGCAATGCAGATCAACGCCCTCACGAGTGAAAATCGCATGCTTTTTGAGCACAACTGAAACATATAAATCGCCATTAACGCCACCACTACCGGCGCTCTCACCTTCACCAGAGAGACGAATCTGATCGCCTTCATCCACACCAGCTGGGATTTTTACTGACAGCTTCTTGTTTTCCTTAATTCGGCCTTGTCCATGACAGTCGCCACAGGGATCGCTGACCACTGTGCCTTTGCCGTGACACTGCGGGCAAGTTTGCTGTACTGAAAAGAAACCTTGCTGAATTCGAACTTGGCCTTGCCCATGACAAGTACCACACTGGCTTGGTGAACTGCCGGGCTTAGCGCCAGATCCCGAGCAGGTTTTACAGTTCGACATTCGCGGAACAGTAATATTAACTTCAGTACCTTTGACGGCGTCTTCGAGAGAAAGCTCTAAGTTATATCGCAGATCGGCACCGCGACGTTGGCGCTGACGACCACCGCCGCCTCCACCAAAAATATCGCCAAACATATCACCAAAAATATCACCGAAGCCGCCGGCTCCACCGCCAAAACCGCCAGCGCCACCACCGCCCATACCACCTTCGAACGCAGCATGACCAAACTGATCATACGCAGCACGCTTCTCACCATCAGAAAGTACTGTATAGGCTTCCTTCGCTTCTTTAAATTTAGCCTCAGCCTCGGTATCGTCGGGGTTGCGATCTGGATGGTGCTTCATTGCCAACCGACGGTAGGCCTTCTTTAACTCCGCCTCATCGACCGACTTTGATACACCCAATACTTCGTAATAATCTCGTTTTGCCATAATACTTACAATATTTGGAAACGCCGCAGCGTCAATTTAGACCCAGTTTAAACAACAACCTCCGCCAATAAGCGGAGGTTGATGGTCCTTAGGTACTTTAGTAGAAACCAAGCGTTACTTGCTTGCCTGCGACATATGTACCCAAGCTTAACTTGAACGTGCTACGTCCGCCGTTTAGGCATCCTTACGCTCGTCATCGTTTACTTCTTCAAACTCAGCGTCGACGACATTGTCGTCTTGAGCCGCGCCCGAATCAGCCGCATCTGCGCCTTCAGCACCTTGAGTTTGAGCGTACATCTGCTCTGCAAGCTTATGGCTAGCTTGCATCAGCGCTTCGGTTTTGGCGTTAATCGCATCAACATCGTCGGACTTAACCGCTTCTTCAACTTCAGCAATCGCCGCTTCGATAGCAGTTTTTTCGCTAGCATCAAGCTTGTCACCAGCATCTTCCATGGTTTTCTTAACACCATTAACCATCGACTCGGCCTGATTACGCGCTTCAACCAATGCTTTCGCCTTGGCATCTTCTTCAGCGTGTGCTTCAGCATCTGAAATCATCGCTTCAATCTCTTCATCACTCAGACCTGAGCTCGATTTGATCACGATTTTGTTCTCTTTGCCAGTCGCTTTATCTTTTGCCGAAACGTGCATAATACCGTTGGCATCAATATCAAAAGTCACTTCAACCTGTGGCACACCACGTGGCGCTGGCGGAATATCCGACAAGTCAAATCGACCCAATGACTTATTACCAGCAGCCATCTCACGTTCACCTTGAAGCACGTGAATAGTAACCGCACTTTGGTTGTCTTCAGCAGTTGAAAACACTTGACTCGCATTAGTTGGGATCGTTGTATTTTTATCGATCAAGGCTGTGCGAACACCGCCCATAGTCTCAATACCAAGCGTCAATGGCGTCACATCAAGCAACAAAACGTCTTTGACATTGCCACCTAATACACCACCTTGAATCGCTGCGCCCATCGCAACAGCTTCATCTGGGTTAACATCGCGACGCGCTTCTTTTCCGAAGAACTCTTGTACCGCTTCTTGTACTTTCGGCATACGTGTTTGACCACCAACCAAAATTACATCATCGATTTCACTGGCAGACAAGCCGGCGTCTTTTAAAGCCATTTTACAAGGATCAATAGTGCGCTTAATTAGGTCGCCAACTAATGACTCCAACTTGGCACGTGACAACTTAAGCACCAAGTGTTTTGGACCTGTTGCATCGGCCGTGATGTAAGGCAAATTAATTTCGGTTTGCGAACTAGAAGACAGTTCAATCTTAGCTTTTTCAGCCGCTTCCTTTAAGCGCTGCATGGCTAATGCATCGCCTTTAAGGGTGATGTTCTGATCCTTCTTAAATTCGTCGGCAAGATAATCAATAATGCGATTATCAAAGTCTTCACCGCCTAGGAAGGTGTCTCCGTTAGTCGACAACACTTCAAATTGGTGCTCACCATCGATGTCAGCAATCTCAATAATTGACACATCAAAGGTACCACCACCAAGGTCATACACGGCGATCTTACGGTCACCGGTTTTTTGATCCATACCGTAGGCTAGTGCAGCAGCTGTTGGCTCATTAATAATACGCTTAACGTCTAGGCCAGCGATCTTGCCTGCATCTTTCGTTGCTTGGCGTTGAGCGTCATTAAAGTAAGCCGGTACAGTCACTACGGCTTCAGTGACTTCTTCACCAAGAAATTCCTCGGCAGTTTTTTTCATTTTTTGCAGTACCCGTGCCGACACTTCAGGTGCCGCCATGGCTTTGCCATTCGCTTCTACCCAAGCATCGCCATTCTTCGCCTTAACGATTTTGTACGGCATTAGATCTTTGTCGCGCTGCACGACTTCTTCGTCAAATTTACGACCGATTAGTCGTTTGACGGCATACAGCGTATTCGCTGGATTAGTAACAGATTGACGTTTGGCAGGTTGGCCTACTAATACTTCGCCATCATCAGCGAATGCAACATACGAAGGCGTCGTGCGATCACCTTCGCTGTTCTCGATAACGCGTGGCTTGTCGCCATCCATTACCGCAACGCAAGAGTTAGTGGTACCCAGATCGATTCCAATAATTTTGCCCATTTTGTATTACCTCAAATAATAAAGTTGTTCTGCCCTGAGTAGTAGGGCTCATATTTGTGAATTCAACCGTCAAGCTGCTCTAAAGTGACGATTTTTGATGAAAAGTGTCGCTATTTAGCTACCACTACCATCGCTGGTCGTAATAATCGCTCATGCAACTGAAAGCCACTTTGAATGACATTCAAAATACAGCCAGAGGCGACATCAGCAGACTCCACTAAACTCATCGCTTGATGCAGATTTGGGTCAAGCTTGTCACCAACATTTGGCACAATCTCACTGATCGAGAATTTACTGAAGCCAGCCTGTAATTGCTTCAAGGTTATGTTCACTCCTTCGTGCACGCTTTTAATCGCATCATCGGCATCGTCAGCAAGCTCCACGGCAACCGCAAGCTTTAAGCTGTCATAAACATTGAGCATCTCCTTAGCAAACCCTTCAACAGCAAATTTGCGACTGTTCGAGACTTCTTTCTCTGCACGACGACGCACATTGTCTTCTTCTGCTTTCGCACGTAAAAATGCATCCTTCAGATTCGCTACCTCAATCTGAGCAGCCTCAAGTTCAGACTCGACGCTGCCGGGCTGCGGAGCATCCTGCGCTCCTTCCCCTGCACTCTGGTCTACTTGATCATCCACCATTACATCTGGTTGATTGTCAGTCCCCGCCTGCGTGTCAGCATTGGCGGCACTAGCTTGGTCTAAGTCTGTTTTCTTTTGATCGGTCATAAGTCTAAAATTAAGCATCGAAATGAATGCGTGAATTATGGGGATTGAATTAGGTAGATCAAGCATATTGATCGAATTTTGATCAATATTTTCTATCGACTGTACCGCCGTAATACATTATCGCTGAGTCAATACAGCACTGATCCGGCTGAAAGCTTGTAAACTCAGCATCACACATCTCACCACTTTAGCTAACCTTGCCTAGCCTTGGCGCGATCGATCTACTGACATCATCTATAGCGCAAAATTCAGTCGTATTCCCATTGAACGAAGCCCAACCTCACTCAAGCTAGAACACCGCATACGCTAAATAGCGAGACCTGTTTCAAGCCACCTCCCGAGTCACCAGAAATACGTGAAAATAGAGATAAAAACATCGATCAAAAATGACTTGTGTTTTATCAGAAAGAAATTAGAATGTCGGCACTTTTTTAACCCTTGGGGTTTTTATGTTACGTCGCTAATTGCGCGTTATTGGATCGTCTATTGGCCGCACTATGCAGCGCCAACCATTCCGCCAAGAAACGCGTTAGCTTTTTTATCACCGCTGTTTTTACGAGGATGTGTCGATGACGCTCGAAACTGTTAATTGCGCCACCGTCAACGCTGGCGCTCTACCTGTTCAATCGAATACTAACCAAATTGACTCCAGCTCCAATGCTGTGCAGTGCAACTGGCCAACCCATAATCAAACCGAAATTGATTCCAGCCATACCGCTGATCACTTTATCGTTCGCAACGGCGTAGAGTTTGCCGGCACGCATATTATTCTGGATTTATGGGGCGCCAAAAACTTAGACAACTTAGAGCTAATGGAGCAGGCGCTACGCAAAGCGGTTGACGTGGCTGGCGCAACTCTGCTGCATATCCATCTACACCACTTCACACCCAATGGTGGTATTTCAGGGGTCGCGGTACTTGCCGAGTCTCACATTAGCGTACACACTTGGCCGGAACGAAACTTTGCGGCATTTGATGTTTTTATGTGCGGCGACGCGCAACCGGAAGCTACCATACCGGTGCTCCGCGACGCATTTAAGCCGGCTAATATCAATGTGTCAGAGCACCTACGCGGTGCAAATATTGAGCACATCGAACCGGCTAACGATCTCTAATACGCACGCGATGAAGTCACTGCGTGGAACAAGCGCGGCTAACGAACCAACTACTCGCCTAATCAATAGCGCCAGCAACTAAGTAGCGATAGAAACTATGAAGCACTTTAAAGAAACTCTGTACGACGCGGTATGCCAAGAATATCGTATCGACAAAATGTATTTTGAGAATAAGACTGACCATCAGCACTTAATGATTTTTCATAACGCCCAATTAGGTCGCGTTATGACCTTAGACGGCGTAGTGCAAACCACTGAAGCCGATGAGTTCATCTATCACGAAATGCTCGCCCACACGCCCATCTTGGCACATGGATCAGTAAAGCGCGTGTTAATCATTGGCGGCGGCGACGGCGGCATGATTCGTGAGGTTCTGAAACACCCAGTTGAGCATGTAACTCAAGTCGAAATTGATCAGGCCGTTGTAGACATGGCAATAGAATACCTGCCAAATCATTCAGCGGGCGCCTACGATGACGAGAGACTAAACTTGGTAATCGCAGATGGCTTCGATTTTGTAAAAGAATATGCCGACAGCGACAACCCAAAATTTGATGTAATCATCTCAGACAGCACTGACCCAATCGGGCCAGGCGAAGTTCTGTTCACTAATGATTTTTATGCGCATGCAAAGAACTGCCTAACCAACGAAGGCATTATGGTGACGCAAAATGGAGTGCCATTCTTCCAAGAAGATGAAATTCAAAACACTCACGCAAGAATGGGCGCACATTTCTCTGATATGCGCTTTTATTGCGCACCAATCCCGACTTACTACGGCGGTTTCATGACCTTCGCATGGGGGACCAATAACCACGCAGCCGGTCATCGAACTGAAAGCGCGATCGAGCAGTCCTTTCAAGCACTCGAACTCAACACAAAATACTACAACCCCGCGATCCACCTAGCTTCGTTTGCCCTACCCCAATACGTCAAACGCGCTATTGGTAAAGCTTAGTCACGTTGAGCATCAACAGCGGTCGATAAGTCTAATGAATCCTACCAATGGGAGTTACTAATGCTGCCGAATGAAAAAATTGACCAACGGCCCCTGCTGATCAACGCAGAACCAGACAATGCGTCAGCCGAATTTTATCGGCAGCAGGTTGCCATACATGGCTCACCACTATTGATCTTCAACGCTCAAGTTCTACGCAATCAATTTAAAGCCTTACAATCCGCGCTTCCGGAGGTAGATCTATATTATGCCGTTAAGGCGCATCCGGACCCGGAAATCATCCATGTAATAGACCAGTTAGGCGGCGGGTTTGACATTGCATCAGCTGGCGAAATGAACCTGTTACTAGCACACAAAATATCAGGGCGGCGTACGATTCACACACACCCGATCAAAAAGGATCAGGAAATCCGTGACGCATTACGCTTTGGCGCCACTACGTTTGTGGTAGACAACTTACACGAGCTAAAGAAACTAGTGCCTTATCGTTCTCGCGTTGGCGTGCTGCTGCGCGTTAGCTTTCGAAGCGCTGCAGCCATGGTAGATTTATCCAAAAAATTTGGTTGCGCCCCAGAAGAAGTTGAGCAATTGGTAAAGGACGCCGACGACTTAGGCATTCATATTAAGGGCTTATCGTTTCATGTTGGTTCTCAATGTACCGACGCCAGCAAGCATGTCGAGGCGATCGAAAAATGCCATCAACTAATGCAAGAAATCAATGCTACCGCCAATAAACCTCTAAGCATATTAGATATTGGTGGTGGATTCCCTGCCGACTACGAGTTACAAGGAATCGACATCAACGCTTTTTGTGCGCCGATCAGAGCTGCGCTTGCGCAACTACCCCAAGATTGGCACCTGATTGCCGAGCCAGGCCGCTATTTAATTGCGCCCGCTGTTACCAGCGTTACTACGGTCGCCGGAAAATCTAAGCGCAACGGGTATCATTGGTATTATCTGGATGACGGCATATACGGTTCTTATTCAGGCCAGCTTTTTGACCATGCGATCTACCCACTAGAAGTGTTCCGCGATGGCGAGCACTACCCTAGCATTATTGCGGGCCCGACTTGCGACAGTATCGACGTGGTTGCCGAGAATATTTCAATGCCAGAATTAGAAATTGGCGACTTACTTATTGGTCATCAAATGGGGGCCTACACCGCGGCGACTAAAACCCGCTTCAACTCAATTCCAGACGCAAAACTGATCGTTATTAATGACTGAATGCGATAATACCGGGCAAGCTTAAACAGTAAGTGCCTGCTATATAAAAAAATACCCCGACCATGAAATCCATGATCGGGGCCAAATATGCCTCACGTTTAGTCAGGCATCGGCTACTGCACAATTCAGAGGTAAATATTACCCAGCCCTTCTGAGTCGCCGCATGGCATCAACTTCTTCACGCTCGAGGACTCGAAGGTCAAACTCGAATGGGAACTCCATCTGACAAGGAGTTCCATCACACACTGCAGGGTCAAAATCAGTTGCCCCAACAACCGCAGTAGCAATGTTTGTAATACGCTCATCAGGACTGTTATATACAGCAATATTTATCACTTTACCTTGTTCGCTAACATTGGCGATTAAGAACAACTTGCCCGGCATGCCGATCGCCTTATTCGCATTAATCAAGGCTTTATAAATATCCTTCGTACCTTTTTTGGGGTATGGCGGCTGCTCAGTTTCTTTCAGAATGCCGTAGTTAGCTCGGAACGCAGCTTTCTGCTCCGCGCTCAATGCTTGATAGCTTTTATTGAAGGGGATTGCCGATTCTACTTCGATCGGCCGAGTTCGAGAGCCAGTCACTTTATCACCGTAAATGCGAAATTTTTCCGCTGCCATCGCTTCAGCACCAATTAATACCATTATGGTAATACAGGCAGATTTCACCACCGTCGAATCTAATTTCAACATACTTACTCCTCATTCATTTCCACTGATTGTGCATAACTGCACGGATATCATTTACAAATAGGTTCGACGACGAGCTGCTTCACTTTGATCGCGTGCCGAACAATCACTTGCTCTTACATACTTAGATGCAAAGTCAGTGGCTTTGGATTCAAAAAAAGAAGAGAAATTATGTTTGTTAAATATCAGAAACTTAGAGACAGTCCTTATAAAGGATTCATTCCGAAAGCGACAACAATCCGTGTCTATTTACAGTGTTAGCGGCAAAAAATTGTCGAAAGGTTTTATCTAATCGAAGAATGAAGGAGCAAAAATCAGCACATAACCAACTAAAAGCGCCATCACAAAGCCATAGCCAAAACCCAGAGCGGCAACCGTCACGATTAAACTCGTGTGGTCAAACAAGGAAATCGGCTCAACTAGCTGCAAATAATTGTCGTGCAGTGCAAAAATGACCAGTGTGGCCAATGCTGCGGTGATCAAACCCGATATTAGCGAAGCTTTCCAATAGACGGAGCCTGGTTTGGCATGCAGGTAAACCGATAGAAATAGTGATACGGCAGTAATAAAATGTGGCGTGTAGTATTCGAGCATTCGGAGAAAGGGTTGAGTACCGATCAATCTTTTTATACCATGCTTCGCGCTATGATACAGCGCAATTAATCACTAGTTAAAGGTATGTGGTAACGCAAAAGCAATGCCTCTCAGTAACCAGAGCATCGCTTTAGCAAACACGCATTAAGGCAAAATTCAAACTACGCTGGGCTTAATCTTGCATTAATGAGTCTTGTAAGAGTTGGGTAACAAACTCAGCCTTATTGCTACTTTGATGGAACACCGCATAGGCTGCTCGTTCAAATACCGGAGCATCGGCGACATAGCTAATCTCACCACGCTGAACCGCTGAACGCACCATTGGCTCGGCAAGGTAGGCCGCCCCACCATTCGCCTTGATCGCCTCAAATGCGATACGACCAGAGCTGGTATACAGCTTGGCGATCGATGAGCTCGGAAACGCAGCCGCATGTTGCACGCCGAAATAGGTTCCCCAGTCGACGTAAATATAACGGTCTTGTATTGCATCGTCGATCGACACATCAGGGTTAGACGAAACTAAGCGCAAATT
Source organism: Arenicella xantha (assembly GCF_003315245.1). Taxonomy (NCBI): domain Bacteria; kingdom Pseudomonadati; phylum Pseudomonadota; class Gammaproteobacteria; order Arenicellales; family Arenicellaceae; genus Arenicella; species Arenicella xantha. The sequence goes on from NZ_QNRT01000002.1 coordinate 300,666, forward strand.
TATCTTACTAAAGATCTGGGATGTGAGTTGCGGTGAGTGTGGCGCATCGTAAAAGAATGCCAAGTCTATCGAACGGTTAAGAACCTTTTCAACCAACACATCGGCGCTATAAATGTCAGCATTCATTGCCAAATCAGGTTGAGCTAACAACACTTGATTCAACCAGTCTTGCAGTAAGATATCCCACAATCCAGGTAAACCACCAACGTTCAAACTGTATTGCATACCATTCGGCAGACTAACCTCCTGACGTGCACGATTCCACATATCCACAATGCTACTGGCATGAATCACCAGCGCTTCACCACTCGGACTCAAATGGATATTGCTTCTCTCACGAATAAATAACTCAGCACCTAGACTCTCTTCCAGCGCCTTGATACGTGCACTCACAGCCGACTGCGTGACACACAGGTTATTCGCCGCCCGCCCAAAATGTCGAGTCTTGGCTACTTCGAGAAAGGTCTTAAAAGCATTAATATCCATTTAGCAGTGCGGTGCTCTCAAATTTGGCTAGGTGACTGGGCATGACAAACAAAGATATTGATCGTGACAATAAAAATAATTCTTTTTACATAGTCATATCATAGTCCAATAATTAGTGTGACGTTAAGCCTTGTTTATAAGCCACATTTATAATGATGTCGCATCTAAACATCCTAACTAGTTTTAACTTTCTAACTACACAACGGAGTCGCATATCATGCGCAAACACAGCTCAAAATCCGACCATCAAAGCGAAGAATTGTTGTTCGGCGATTTTGAAGACATGTCTGAAGACCAGTTCTTCGAACAGTTTGAAAAGAAGGATAGCCGAAAAAGTAGCAAACGCAAGCGTGATGCTAGACGACAAATTGAAAGGTACAACGAAGATCGAGAGCTTGCTCGATGGATCAACGACTACCACTTAGAAGCGTAACGTACAGTTAGACGTCGACACTAGCTACACACACACCACGTGTATAACTTTGACGGCTAATTAGGTAATAACTAGATCAGGTTTAGCTGATGACTGGCTATCGTCAATTAGACCTATCTACCGGCTACAAGCAATTACATTCACCAGCAATCGCGGCCACGGTGTGAAAAGCGGCTCCGTCACAACTTGGGAGCCGCTGTTTAACCCAGACACCGATCCAAACTACCTACCTTCCATGGATGGTACTAAATAATAAATCAAAATTAGGCTTCTCAATCAAGATTACGCTTTAACATTTTGCTGAACCATAAAGCGCTGTTTTTAGGCGTTCGCCTAAATGTTTTGAAGTCGACATGGTGTAATCCGAAGCGCTTTTGGTATCCTTGCGCCCATTCAAAATTATCCAACAGCGACCATGCAAAATAGCCTTTTAGATTAACCCCGTTGTCAATAGCATTTGCACACTCCTCTAAGTAGCTCGCATAGTAGTCAATTCGTCGCTGATCGTTGACACTGCCATCTACAAGTTCGTCATCATAAGCACAACCATTCTCGGTAATATATAACGCGGGATTATCATATCTAGCGGCTATCCACTCTAATAGTTTACGACAACCCCACGGCACGACGGCCCACTGCATGTCGGTTTTCTCCCAGTCTTTATCAACCGTCAGATCAATCCCTTGGTCTTCAGATAAACCGCCGTTGCCGTAAACATTTTGATCCTTTACGTCACCGTCAGACTCCGATGCAAGCATCGTGGTGTAATGATTAAGACCAAAAAAATCAGAAGAACCTTGTATTAGTGCTTTGTGCTCGGGAGTCATTTCTGGCAACCGATCTGCAACCTTATCGCGCATTGCTTGAGGGTAATCTCCCAAATAAATCGGATCGGCAAACCAACCTAAAAAGAACTCAAGTGCGCGCTGCGCTGCAGCATGATCTTGCGGATCATTCGTTAACGGCTCGCGCCAATCACAATTATTAGTAATGCCAATCACTCCACCTTGAGTCGATTGAAATTGTTCACGATAGATTTTTACGGCTTTACCATGCGCTAATAACAAATTGTGAGCAACTTGGTATGGCTCGGAATTTGAGCTATGCCCAGGCGCAAACACACCTTGGCCATGACCCAACACCGAGACGACCCAGGCTTCGTTAATGGTGATCCAGTGCTTAACTCGATCGCCATACTGCTCAAAACACAATTGCGCATAGTCAGCAAATAGACCAGAAGTCTTTTCGCCCATCCAACCACCGTCTGATGTCTGCAGGTCATCAGGCAGATCCCAATGATAGAGTGTAACCCACGGCTGAATGCCATGCGACAAACAGCAATCAATTAAGCGATTGTAAAAATCAATACCGGCTTGATTTACATTGTCGCGCGTGCCGTTTGGTAACAACCTAGGCCACGAGATAGAAAAACGATATGCGCCGACGCCCATATTCGCCATGAGTTTCACGTCTTCGGCGAAGCGATGAAAGTGATCGCAGGCTTGCTCGCCACTGTCACCGTTAACAACATTGCCCGGAATGTCACAAAAAGCATCCCAAATTGACCGGCCTCGGCCGCCTTGATTTGCACCGCCTTCGATTTGGTAAGCCGACGTAGCGGTTCCCCATATAAAGTCATCAGGAAATCGATTAATTAGCGACATGGTTATGCTCCTTTAACAACATCTTGCGGCAATCGGTCGAACCATGTCTTTTTGAGCACGATAGTGCTGACAATCGCGATACCGGCAGTAACAACTAACGGCAAACCTGATTTAAGGACAATAAATATCGGTAGAATCACCAATGAGGTCTGCCAAATAACCCCAATAAATACGTTAAACGCGTCGCGCTTAAAATTATCATTTGGCGCAAAACTCGGGTCTTCAGCCATCACCTTGTCGCGAATCGGCCCCCAAAAGCCCCAGGGTTTTACGTTTTTGTAAAATGCTTTTAGCGTTTCATCGTCCACCGGCTTGGTCAATAAGGTGCCGGCTATACAACCAATTACCGCGAGCAACAACATCAACGGGAATGTATAAAGGTCAAATACTCCTTCGAAGATATATCGAAACGTTAACGCCGGGACTAATCCGCCAACCATACCCCAGAAAAAACCAGTGCCATTAAATCTCCACCAGTACCACTTTAATACATTAGCGGCGACGTAGCTGCCGTATAGGCCCGACACGATCCATTGCAAAATATTGTTTACGTTGCCAGCAAAGAATCCCAATACAATACTGACCGAGACCATGAGCAATCCGGCGCTCCAGTTGATTCTCGTTATAGTTTTAGCATTGGCTTCAGGGTTAATGTGCTTCAGGTAGATATCATTAACCAAGTACGCCTGCGTAGCGTTAAGCGTGCCGGCAAAAGTTGACATAAAGGCCGCTAATAAGCCAGCCAACAACAGGCCAAGCACACCTGAAGGAACAAATTCGTTAATCGCTGATGGCAATATTTGCTCGAAATCGATCTGCCCGTTCACCATCAAATCTAGCTTGTCAAAATTCAACACGGCCAAAACCCCAAATCCGGCGATCATGAAGTACCTTAGTGGCATTAAAATCAAGCTCACCGAGCCGCTCATTAGTGCTGCTTCGCGTGGGGATTTAGTGGACAATATCTTCTGCATGTCGTAATTCGGCGCAGGCCCCGCCATGCTGACCAACACACCTTTGAAAATCATCATCATGAAAAAGATATGAAAGATTCCAAAATTGTCGCTCACGATTTTGTCGTTAACCTCTGGGATAATACGCCCCCAATCAAGCGATGAACTGGTTCCAAAAAATGGCGTCAACCAACCATCAGGAACCAATAAGGACTGATCTCCCAACGCATTCATGGCTATAACACCGATTACAATTGCCGCTATAGCCATTAACACAAACTGAATCACATCGGCCCAAACAATACTCATCATGCCGCCCAGCACCGAATAGAAAACAGCGAAACAGGTTAGCACCACTCCGTAGAAATGCGGCACATATTGAGGCGAGACGGAAAACGGCAAATACGCCGAAACGACTTCCCATGGTAAAAATATCTCTACGAATTTACCGACCCCAATGAAGCCATAGGCTAAATAGCCAAGACCAAGCAGGATCGCAAATACCACGATCACGGTGTGGGATAATTGTGCGCCGGTACCATGGCCAAATCGCGTGCCAATCCATTCAGCACCAGTCGAGACATTCGAACGACGTAACCACATCGACAAAAAGACCATCAAAAAGATCTGGTTGAACACTGGCCATAACCATGGAATCCAAGCGCTCTTGAGCCCGTAAACAAACAATAGAGTGACAAGCCACATGGTGCCGGAGATATCAAACATACCCGACGCGTTCGACAAACCGAGCATATACCAAGGCAGCTTATTGCCCCCCAACATATAGTCTTTCTTTGATCTTTCGGCGCGCTTCTTTAGCACTAATCCAATCACTACCGTAGCGAGCAAATACGCTACGATAATCGAAAAATCCAGCATTGATAGTTGCATCCAAATCTCCGGCAGGACGTACAGCTTGCTAAACAAGCCAACCGTAGCCCTATATTTTTATAATTATAATTTAGTTAAGGTAATCGTTTACCATTATCGCTTAATAGCCGCTAACATTTCCAGCTTAATAAAAATTATTTTCAACTAGATGTTAAATTCGGATCTAGACGAACCAAGCTAAACCCACCTCAGCCATAAGAAATAAGTCTTCAACTCCGTCAATAACAGCCTTAGCCTGGCGCTTTAGAGAAAACAAATGTGACCATTTATTTTTATTTATTTTCAATCACTTAAAAAAGATTATTAACACTAAAACTCCAGTGACAATAAAGCCACAGCGATCAATATCAGAGCGAATTTTACCGAGTGTAAATCGTGAATCGCCCACCCTAATATCTCGAAATTTCGTACAAATTGCCTATTAACTAATTTGCGACCTTCGCTATTTAGCGGCAATATCTATGCCCATCCACTGTACAGAGAGGACCTTTTTCACCTCACCAAAGTCAAAATAAGGAAATCGTTTCCATTTTTACCAATAGAATCGCCTGCAATTCGGTCAAACCGAGCGAAGTCCTCACGTCTGTTATTTCTTCCCCACCGAAATCCTGTTAGAGTCTTGCGAAACAAACTCGTCAACCCACTTAGTAAGTCTATGGCAAAAATCGGAATCAAGGAGCTCGCCAAAATTGCTGGCGTATCTACCGCGTCAGCTTCTCGCGCATTGAGTAATCCGAGTCGAGTGTCAAAAAAAATGCGCGACAAGGTACAGGCCGCTGCACTTGAGATCGGCTACAGCCCAAATAGACTCGGCGCCAGTTTGCGCACTTCTAAGTCAGGCAACATAATTGCCATTATTCCAGACATCAGCGATACATTTAACTCAGGAGTAATTCAATCTCTCGAGCGCGCCGCCGCAGATCGCGGATACTCGGTTCTGTTTGGTGATACACAAGGGTTGAGGTCTCGAGAGTTAGTCTACGGCAGCATGGTAAAGTCACGACAAGCCGATGGCATTATCGTTCTCTCGCACCGCCTACCCTTCGAAGATCGCGACCTCGCCTCTGAGCACTTTGTGTTGCCACCACTAGTGAATTCCTGTGAGTTTGCTGAATCGTCACTGATAGACACCAGCACAATCCCTTGGGTCTCAATCGACAATGTGCAGGCAGGGCGCGACGCGGTGGAACACTTATTGTCATTAGGCCACAAAAAAATCGCAGTAATTACAGGCGACCCAGAATCTCCAAGTTCACAACAACGTTTGGAAGGCTATAAAGCAGCGTTGGAAAACGCCGGCGTGGAGCTAACCGCTGATTTAATACATGAGGGCGAGTACACGCTAGAGGCTGGAGTGCGAGTCACGGAAACTATTTTATTGGCTAAAAACCGCCCCACTGCGATCTTTTGCATGTGCGATGAAATGGCACTAGGTTGTATCGCCACGTTAAAAAGACACGGCTTTAGTGTGCCTCAAGATATGTCTGTGGTTGGTTTTGATGACATTCGTTTTGCTGAATATTTATCGCCGACGCTAACCACTATCCGTCAGCCTGTTGAAGAGATTGGCCGAACTTGCGCGAATATATTGCTGGATATTATTGATTGTGAGCCTCTCGACAATCCGAAACACATTCTACCGCACGAACTAATGGTGCGAGATAGCTCAGCAAGACTTCGCTGAGCCATCATCAAACTTATCCGTATATGCAGTAAGCCCGCTTAGACGCTATCTGAAAACCGGTAGTCAGCAAACTGGTCACGCAGCTTCATCTTATGAATTTTGCCGGTTGCTGTGTGCGGAAGCTCATCAACAAAAGCGACTTCTTCAGGCATCCACCATTTTGCGACCTTGCCATCCATGAAATCAAGAATTTCCTGAGGCGACACCTCAACCCCGGGCTCTTTAACAACAATCAACAAAGGCCGCTCATCCCATTTAGGATGAACAACACCAATAACCGCCGCTTCGGCGACCGCTTCATGACCTACCGCGCAATTCTCCAGATCGATTGACGATATCCACTCGCCGCCAGACTTAATAACATCTTTGGTGCGGTCAGTAATAACCATATTGCCATCTGGGTTGATACTTGCCACGTCACCAGTATCGAACCAACCTTGGCTATCCAAAGCGGAATCATCATGTTTAAAGTACCGCTCAACAACCCAAGGTCCTTTAACCTTAAGCGCGCCGAACGCGACGCCATCCCAGGGCTGCTCAACATCATTTTCGTCGACAATCTTCATCGACACACCAAACACTGGTCGCCCGGCCCGAACGCGAAGCTGGTCGTATTCGGCATCGCTATAATGTGATCGCGGATGCTTAGGGGCATTGAAGGTACCTAGCGGAGCCATTTCAGTCATCCCCCAACCGGTTACCGTGGTAACCCCATGATTTTGTTCAAAATCATGCATAATACTGAGCGGGCAAGCCGAGCCGCCAACACCGACACGCTGCAGAGATTCAACTGTCTTACCAGCTTTTTTCAAGTAAGTTAACAATGCCAACCAAACCGTAGGCACGCCAACCGCATACGTCACGCCTTCTTCAGAGATCAGCCGATGCAGGGTTTCACCATCGCCCATTTTGGATCCAGGAAAAATAAGTTTAAAGCCAGCCAGTGCCGCTGAGTAAGGCATATTCCAAGCGTTTACATGAAACATAGGCACAATCGGTAATGCCACATCGTGGGCGCCCAACCCCATACCGTCGCTTAAGCAACAAGCATAGGACTGCAGCACCAATGAACGGTGCGAGTACAACACACCTTTAGGGTTTCCGGTAGTGCCCGAGGTGTAACACAACGAACATGCGGTAGTTTCATTCAATTCAGGCCATTCAAAATCTGCCGACTGCTCAGCCAGCAACGTTTCATAACAGTAAACAGACTCTAAGGTAGTGTCAGGCATAGAAGCTTCGTCGGACATCACGATAAAGCCTTTTACGTTTGGAATCGAGGTTGATATGGCCTCAAGTAAAGGCAAGAACATCGGGTCGACAAGTAAGTATTGGTCTTCGGCATGATTAATGATGTAAACCAATTGCTCGGGGAATAAGCGCGGATTAATCGTGTGACACACTGACCCGCTGCAAGCAACGCCGTAATAGACTTCCATATGACGGTAATCGTTCCAAGCTAAGGTGCCAACCACCTCCCCTTGCTTAACACCTAGCTGTTGTAGAGCGTTGGCCAACTGACCTGCACGATCGTAGCACTCAGCTTGTGTGTATACATGACGAGGGTTGTCGTGGGTAACGGAGACAATTTCACTGTCCCCATTAATAGCTCTACCGTGCCGCATCAACGCGGTAATAGTGAGCTGCTCGTCCATCATTAATCCAAGCATTTAAGCCTCCTAATATTGGATTGTCATCGTAAGGGACTGTTGTCAGTCCACGTTTTATTATTGAGTTTTGATGTTATCACGGTACCTAAACTTGTGTGTAATTTGCGTATCGAAGACGCAATTTCAGCCTAAACTACGAGTCCAAAGAAACATTCTGCTACAACGCCCCGAAAGAGCACGAAAAAACATGCGGGACAGCCCTTTGCAAACCGGTTGATTTACGATACCTTCCGTCTTCACGTCGATCTGCATACAAGCTAATACGGACCTCAAATTATGCCTATAGAGCACAAAGCCGCCGCCACCAGCCCCACCGCCAAAGCACTTGAAAACCGCACCTTTGGGTTAATCTTTGCTGGGATATTCGCGGTGATAGCTCTAATTCCCTTAATAAATGGCAATTCTATAACTATTTGGGCTGCGATCTTATCCGGCCTTATGGCGTTGTCAGCACTGTTACTGCCGACATTATTGACGCCACTCAATACTCTGTTTCAGAAGTTTGGCTTGGTGATGCATAAAATCACTAATCCTATTTTTATGGGCTTAGTATTCTTTGGCACGGTGCTGCCAACTGGCCTAATTATGCGGCTACTGGGCAAAGACCCCATGCACCGAAAATTAGACCCAGCAGCGGACTCATACTGGATAGCGCGCGAGACTCACCTAGTGACTAAAGACTCGTTCGACAACCAATTTTAGAGCGCCCCATCTTACGCAACTAACATACGAAAGCTAACGTCGACAACCGCAATCAATAAGCCTTGGCATGTACATTACGCTGAGCGCGACACAAGGAACCAACAATGGAACTAATTAAAGAACTCTGGAAATTCATGAAGGTACGCAAGAAATTTTGGCTATTGCCCATTATGGTCTTTGCTCTATTACTTGGTGGTTTGGTGATCTTTGCCCAAGGCTCCCCACTTGCACCGTTCATTTACACTCTATTTTAGCCTACCCATGATCATACTCGGCATTTCGGCCTTTTATCACGACAGCGCAGCCGCAATTATTGACGGTGAAAAAATTATCGCCGCAGCTCAAGAGGAAAGATTTTCTCGAGTGAAGCACGATGCAGCCTTCCCCATCAATGCGGTTGAGTATTGCCTACAGGAGGCTGGCCTGACTTTGAATGAAGTCGACAATGTCGTGTTCTTTGAAAAGCCCTTTGTTAAATTTGAGCGATTACTGGAGACTTACGTTGCCTTTGCTCCTCGGGGATTTCAATCATTTCGATCAGCTCTGCCTTTGTGGGTCAAAGAGAAACTTTTCCAGAAAAAGATCATCCGCGAAACAATGGCGCATTTAGGCACCGAGTATGACTGGGAAAATCGCCTTAAGTTCTCTGAGCATCACCTCAGCCATGCTGCCAGTGCATTTTTCCCATCACCATTCGAAGAAGCGATTGTGCTCACCTTGGATGGCGTTGGGGAATGGGTAACAACGTCAATGGCAATCGGCCGCGGAAACTCACTTGAGATTGTAAAAGAAATACACTTTCCGCACTCGCTGGGCTTGTTGTATTCAGCGTTCACATATTACACCGGCTTCAGAGTGAACTCTGGTGAATACAAAGTAATGGGCTTAGCCCCCTACGGCGAGCCTAAATATAAAGACTTAATTTTACAGCACATCATTGACGTAAAGGAAGACGGCTCGTATCGGTTAGACCAACGCTATTTTAACTATTGCACTGGCTTGACCATGACCAATGACAAATTCGCAAAGCTGTTTGGTCGCCCCGCACGAGTACCTGAGGATGAACTAGAGCAATTCCATATGGACATCGCGGCTTCAGTACAGGCCGTCACTGAAGAAATAGTTCTCAAGCTAGCCAAATCACTGTCGGCCGAAACCGGCATAAAAAATATTTGCTTGGCAGGCGGCGTAGCGCTCAACTGCGTTGCAAATGGCAAACTTCAACGATCCGGTTATTTTGACAACGTCTGGATTCAGCCAGCAGCCGGCGATGCCGGTGGTGCACTTGGTGCGGCGCAAGCTCTAGCGCACCTCTACCATGATGTTCCGCGCGTGGTGCAGGCTAACGATAATATGCAGGGCAGCTATCTAGGCCGCGAATACAGCGATGACGAAATCCGCGCGAGTCTAACCGCGATTGGCGCAAAATTCACCGAACACCAAAGCCGCGATGCCATGATAGAAGCAACGGCCACCGCGTTAGCCGACGAAAAAGTAGTTGGCTGGTTCCAAGGGCGAATGGAGTTTGGCCCACGTGCGCTAGGCGGACGTTCAATTCTCGGTGACCCTCGCTCCCCAAAAATGCAAAAAAACTTGAACCTGAAGATCAAGTATCGCGAATCATTTCGGCCTTTTGCCCCGTCAATTTTAGCTGAACGTGTGAATGACTACTTCGAGCTATCTGGGTCAAGCCCCTACATGCTGCTGGTTGATGCGGTAAAACAAGATAAACGACTATCCATGTCAGATACTGAACAATCATTGTTCGGAATTGAAAAGCTCAACGTACCACGCTCAGAAATTCCGGCCGTTACACATGTCGATTATTCAGCGCGAATTCAGACAGTGCACCGTGAAACCAATCCACGTTATCATCAGCTAATCTCAGAATTCGACAAGAAAACCGGCTGCCCTCTAGTAGTAAACACTAGTTTCAATGTTCGCGGAGAACCTATCGTCGGATCGCCGGAGGACGCGTTTAATTGCTTTATGGGCACGGAGATGGATCTACTATCCATTGGCCAGTTCACGCTCAATAAGAGCGAACAAGACGCGTCTTTGGCAAAAGACTATAAGAATGAATTCAGCTTAGATTAAGCTGTTAACCAAGGGGCTGAGCTTCATCAGCCCCATGTGAAAAGCCGAGACGAAACACGATACTGCAGTAGTTGCTCACTATAAATTGCGGTATTTTAGATCGCCATAGACCCAAAATGGTCATGCAAGATCCAATCAGCTGACCAACACAATCAATTTATTCCTGCTCGGTCAGTTAGCCAGCATTAGCCTTCCAACAACAGCAAACTAAGCGCTCCCAATATCGATGCCGATTTATCGGCTAATTCTCCGTCGCCGTCAATAAAGGTCAGTTCCATATTTATAAAACTATCAAACTTACGGTAAAGAAAACTTTCACCATCGGTGAACGACAACGGGTTACCTGCGGCGGTGGTCGGGAACTGTGGATCGCTGAGAACCCCTTCTGGGCAAGTTTCACACTTCAGTTGTACATTCCAGCCACTAATATTCGATAACCGCGGCACGCCCAGCAGAAAAGGAAATGCAGTTTGATCTTTGCTAGCCGACATCATTTGACTGAACACGGGCTTATTCGAAAGCGCAGCACCGGTCAATACTAGCTCAATCTCCTCATCGCCATCCGCCGCCACACCGTCCGGTAAACGAATAGTCCCGGAGTACATATCGGCACGTTCCAACGCGATATCTACCGTGATAACGCCGTCATCGTCAACCGGACTGCTAGCCAACTGAAAAAGCTCTGCTTGGAGCTCGTCAACCACACCTTTAGAAGTATCCCAAAATCCGGCGGTGGTTAACGGTAATGATGACGTACAACCACTGATGCACTCAAACCGCAAACGGAAATCTTCGTAGTCGGGCGCATCTGGATCCTCAGATGAGGCATCATCTTTCAATAGAATAGAATAATTTGCTGAACGAGAAAATCTAGCAATCGTTACAGTCGTTGAGGTCTCTAGCTCACCATCATCGGTCAAAATGATCGACAATGGGTCAGTTGACACTTCAAACACAAGTTCATCTTGACTAACAATAATACCTGCAGGTAGATCAACTGTTCCTGAGACACGATTCGTTTGACTTAGAGCTGTGGTCGAGAATAGTAGCCCGGCAACGATTAATGCGGATTGAATTAGTTTCATGCTTTATAAAAAAATATCTGAGTAAAAGTAGATAGCTATCCAAATCATCTGGTTTAGCTCCAAAGTATCCAACCATGCCCAACGAAAAAAACGGCAAGCGAATAACGCCTGCCGTCACAATTTCTTTCTATTCTCGCCGAACTTAACCTACACCAATCCTTGTAAACTCAACGACTTCGTTCAACAACCCACCAGGCGGCTACCGACATGGCACTTATACCACCTAAGGCAATCAGCATATGCATGGGCGACAGTGTAATCGAATGCGGCATCATTGCGATAAAGCCTCTGATCAAGCTATTAAAATCGATCATGAAATAAGCAATCACCAAACCGACAAGCACACCAATCAACTCAAATGACACACCAGAGGCCTTGCGTCTAACCGGCTCTTCAGGTATCGAGTTGAGCACCATTTTAGTGAAATTGTCTGACGCAAAATTAGGTGCCGATTCTCGTGCATCACTGAACAATGCATCAAGAGCGTCTGCGCCCATAGCTAACTCGCTGAATGACTTGTCGTCCAGTGTAGCGTTTGCAATTTCAATTTTATCAGTCATGCTGTTTTCTCCTGCCAGCCGTGCAAACTTTGTTGCAACGCCGCTCGGCCGCGATTGATATGAGTTTTCACAGTTCCCAGTGGAATTCCCATAATATCTGAAATTTCCTGCTGTGTATTCTGTCTGTGTAATAACAAGTGTAACACGGAGCGTCTTTCTGGCTCTAACATAGCTAACAATTTGGCAACCTTTTGATGCAGCGGTGAGTCTTCCTCACCGTGCGGAGCTTCCGCGATTTGATTTGCAATATATGGATTCTCATCAATTGATTGAGTATCCAGTTGACGTTTACGAACATGCTGTAGAAAAACGTTGTAACCGATACGGTAAAGCCAACTGGAGAACTTGGCCTCTTTGCGAAATCGGTGCAACTCTTTAAAAGCTTGAATAAATGTTTCTTGTGCAAGGTCATCGGCTAAATCTTCATTCCAATTAGTTAGCTGCCGCATCGAGTAACGTAGGTTCGACTGATGCCGATTTACCAACTCAGTAAATGCGCGCTGATCGTTGTTGCTTACCGCAAGTTCGACCAGCACTGCCTCATCCAATTTATTCACAATTATGCCTAAACGTCGCTAATCTGATTCAAGCCCGGACTAAAGGCTGTGCTTACGTTCAGCCAAGTACCAATACACCAATCTAGCGATACCAATAAACATCGGAATTAAGCCGAATCCTGCAACCGTATTCTCGCCTACCGCGCTAAACCCAGCTACCACTCCAAGCCCTATCCCAGTCAACATGATTCCACGCTTGAGTGAATCGCCACCGTCATTGTCAATCGTGTGTAGGATTTCTGGTGGCACATCTTTACCGGCATCCAGAAAGCGGTTAATCAGCTCAAGTCGTTGACGGCGTTTCTTATGCCCAAACCAAAGCACTAACAGCACGATGATTACCGGCATGCCGAGCGTTAGAACCACCGCAGGAATCGCTATTAGTAGCGCAGCGAGCGGAATTCCATCACCATCGACGTTGAATGTAAAACCGTCCTCAATCGCTGATACTAGCTTCTCTTTCTCTTCGTCAGTTAAACCGTCTATTTCGCGGTTCAATTCATCCGCGAACTCTTCACCAAGCTTCTCCTTAATAGCACTCCGAGCCAAGGCAAATTTTTCATCAGTGGTCAATTCCTCGTCATCGTCGATCGTGAGGTTCAATCGAATTCCAGAGTCGAGATCTTCAATATTGACATCAGAGCCGGTGCTTAGCTCTTTTGCGGCTTGTGCCTTCGGAATATTGACGTCTGCATCCTGAGCGTGGGATGACGCTGCACCGCTCAGCATTGCCGCTAGACCAAAAGCGATAAATAGGTTTTTCATGAGTATTCTCCAGTTGTTGTTAAACACTGTTACTGTGTTCTTGGTGATTTAGATGCGTCTACCAGACATTCGGATTCACCTTTTTGTCTAAAATTAGTAAAAATGCCACTTTTTATTAAAAACACGTACCTAACACCTCGTTAAAACGAATTTTCACGAGGTGCTTCAGAAAAATCTCGGCGTTGGCCGATCTAGCTGTAAACCTCCCTATCAATACTTCTAGGCGATTAATTAGGCAAAAGCGGCGATCTAGCCGTTAATGAGATCACCAATCCGTATCAAAAAACTTAAATATATATCGGCACTGATAGAGTAAGACTATGCGACTTGTATCACGCGATCGAACTAAACGATTAAGCGCAAGCCAAAATATTTACGGGCAATCCAAGTTAGGTTGCCCGTAAACGAAACAAAAATAGTTGCTAGCTTCGATACAACCAGCATGGAGGGCTTAACTGCCTAGACAGATGAGTCATAACAATCTAGGCCGCCTACCCATAACCTATCGGCAAGTTCTAATTATTCGCCATCAAGTGCTGAACCACCTTGTCGCCGAAATCGGCCGTTTTCAGTAGCTTGATACCGCTGCCAGGCTTAGATAGATCCGCCGTTGAGTAACCAGCATCAAAGACACTTTGCATAGCATCCCAAACGTTGCGTGCCTCATCAACCATATTGAAACTGTATTCCAGCATCATTGCCATAGAGCCGATCATTGAGTAGGGGTTGGCGATTTGCTGTCCGGCAATATCCGGTGCTGAACCATGTGAAGGTTCATAATAAGCTTTGCCGTTTTCACCGAGGCACGCCGACGGCATCAAGCCAAGTGACCCCAATATCCCGCCACCTTGATCGCTCAGAATGTCACCAAACATATTCTCCATAACCATGACGTCAAATTGACCAGGATTCAAACACAAAGCCGTCGCAGCCGCGTCGACCAAGGTATGAATCACAGTCACATCAGAATACTGACCGGCAATCTCTTCGAGCACTTCATTCCATAGCACGCTCGATTTAAGTACATTACTCTTATGAATATTGTGCAACACCTTCTTGCGTGATTGCGCTAGCTTGAAGCCTTCATGCAATATCGCCGCGATCTGGTCTTCATCATATTCAAGCATCTCGCGTACGTAACGCTTACCTTGGTCATTGACTCCCATCTCCTTGGCGCCAAAATACAAACCACCAACCAACTCTCGAACCATGATGATATCAATACCTTCACCAATAACTTCAGCTTTAAGCGGTGAAAAATGGGCAAGTGATTTAGGCAAATAGACCGGTCTAAAATTAGCGTAGGTATTCAGGCGCTTGCGCAACGGCAGCAGTGCTCCCCGCTCAGGTTGCTGATCAACTGGGATTTTTTTTGACTCTTGATGACTCAAACCAATCGGTCCTTTAACGACAGCATCAGCCAAGTCGACCAAACGCTGAGTTTCCTCAGGAAAGGAACTGCCGTGGCTAAAATATGCACTAGCACCAAAAGGCGCCTCGATCAGGTCGAATTCGACCTCATTGCGTTGCTCTATGACTTTGAGGACTTTAATACCCTCTTGCATGATTTCTGGACCGATTCCGTCGCCGGCCAAAATAGCGATTTTGTATTTACTCACGTTTTATCTGATAGTTTGATTGTGTCGCGCGATGGATTTTAGCTGAATTAACTAGCCATGCGTACCCTAGCCGAGTAAAAGTGCTGCAATCAAGCTCTGCGTTAACAAGGAGTCGTTCAAGTTACCGAGCACGATACCCATTCACACGCTTTACACAATCAAAAGCACCGTCACAGTAAGATGGCTCAGTTCTATTGTTATCGGTCTCTGTTTACACGTTTTCTGCATCCCGATAAGATACCGTACAGTTACATTTTTCACAGTCGTCTATTTTACTTCTGATTTAGATTCAGATAACCTCAGACATCCAAGGTGATTTCATGAACATCAAGCAAACATTCAACCGCAACTGGATTCTAACCAGCGCGCTGCTGTCACTTTTTTCATCTACGAGCGCTGTCATTGCGCAAGAAGCTGAACTTAGCTTCACGACCACCAAGGTGAGCGACACGGTGTATATGCTAAGTGGCACAGGTGGGTTCACGGGCGGAAATGTCGGCTTAACCGTTGGTGACGACGGCGTCGCGATGATTGATAATGGGGTATCCGACGTACTTGACATTCTACGAGAGGAAATTAAGAAAACCACCGATAAGCCGATTGACTACTTAATCAACACTCATATTCATGGCGACCACACTGGTAACAATCACGCATTTGGTGATGGTGGAACAAAAATAATCAGCCATCAAAACTTACGCCATTCTTTGGTGACCAAAGGTGTTGCAAAAGAAGAAGGGTTCGAGCCTGCACCATTATCGGCGTTGCCGGTCTTAACGTTTTCCGACCAAATGACGATTCACATCAATGGAGATGCCGCCAAGATCATGCATTTCGCAAATGCACATACCGACGGCGATGCTGCAGTAATGTTTGAATCCGACAATATCATCCACACCGGCGACATTTTATTCAATAAGGTATTCCCATACATTGATGAGAGCAATGGCGGCAGCATGGCTGGCGTGATTGATGCTCTTAAAGCAATTGCGGCACTCAGCAATGAATCCACTAAAATCATACCTGGCCATGGCCCGCTCGCCGACAAATCGGACGTCGAACGCACCATATCTATGCTTGAAGACAGCTACCAAATGATCGCAGAGCTAGTCGCCAACGGCAGCACTGATGAAGAAATTATTGCCGCGAACCCACTAAGCAAATATCAAGACTATAACTGGGGATTTATAACTACCGAACGTATGACAAACCAAGTCATATCCGCTGCCAGA
Source organism: Arenicella xantha (assembly GCF_003315245.1). Classification (NCBI taxonomy): domain Bacteria; kingdom Pseudomonadati; phylum Pseudomonadota; class Gammaproteobacteria; order Arenicellales; family Arenicellaceae; genus Arenicella; species Arenicella xantha. The sequence continues at coordinate 317,064 of NZ_QNRT01000002.1, forward strand.
AAAGCAGCTAAGAGCTAAGCATCATGGAAAGTGAATTTTTTATTGCCACACTATTTAATTTGGCAATCAATCTGCTCTATACACTACTCTCTTTGTTAGTTGGGGTCATTGCATTAAAGTTTGTCGATAAACAACTGCTCAAGAATGTCGACATCGAGCGACAACTACAAAGCGGCAATATAGCGGTAGCGATTTTTGCCTCGACCATTCTTTTGTTCGTGGCGATTATTGTGTCGTTCGGTCTCAAAGGTTAACCAAGCGTTAACTCCTAACCAAGGATGGTACTGAGGGTTATAGTTTGTTGAAAAATGGTTTGCTTAAGAATAGTTTTGCTTTACTGATAATCTGCCTGATCGCGTTAGCTTACTTAGAGCAAACGCGCCACGTTGTAGTCCAACGAGGTGGCGGTGATGGGGCTAGCAGCTTACCCCATCTCTCAACCGTCGAACCGCTAGCGCAAAACAAGCAACAACGAGGTTTCATCACCAGCCAATTCGGCATGTCGCACTTCAATACCGACGAATTAAACGCCATCGTTGGCGCACCGGACTATCAAGCAGGCAACGATAGTTTTTATTTAACCGACCCCAAGCATCGGATCATCAATTATGTTGCCGTGGGGATTAATCAAAAACCCTACTTCGCAAATTCGTATCTAGTCGGTTTCGTACCGTTTCAAACGGATCGAATTTGGGTCCCGTTGGCAACCCTAAGTATGCGTAAACGCTATGTGCTGGACCATATACAATATGGGCCCAGCATGTCGGATGTCTGGCAAAACTCAGAACAAGCTTATTACTACGGTCATGGAGACTGTGAAGACCATGCCTTACTGTTGGCTGATTGGTTAATTGGTTTAGACTACGATGCCCGAGTCGTGATTGGCGAGATACCAGCAGGTGGACACGCTTGGGTAGTAGTGTTTCTCGATGGTAAGGAGTACGTACTCGAAGCGACAGATAAACGCCGACCGTCATCATTAAACGATTTCATGTTGGCCAGTCTGGCCACGGCTTATCGGCCGAAACTTCAGTTCAATCGAACTTCGTTTTGGGAAAACACCGGTTCAACATTAACCGTTCGCTATGGCGATGATAAGTGGCAACTACACTCACGATTTAAACGCGAGTCGCCGGCGCCATTAACGCTAGTCGAATGACAATGCTTGATCACAAACCAAAACACCATTTTGATCGGCGTACAGCCAATCGCCCGGCATGATGGTTTGACCAGCAAAGGTAACCGGTACATCCAGATCGCCTAAACCGCGCTTCTCAGTCTTCATAGGATGCGTATTCAACGCCTTAACGCCAACGGCGGTCTCGGCAATTTCTAAGCAGTCTCGAATACACCCATTGATTACCAAACCAGCCCAACCATTATCGGCGGCTTGTGCGGCCAACATATCCCCTAAAATAGCTCGACGTAACGACCCGCCGCCATCCATCACGATCACACGCCCTTCGCCGGGGGTAGAAACCAACTGTTTGACAACAGAGTTGTCTTCAAAGCATTTGATCGTGACAACTTGACCAAAAAATGACGTGACGCCACCATAATCATTGAAAACACTGTCTAGGACCCTTACCTGCTCTGGATAGGCATCACAAAGGTCTGGCGTTGAAACTAAATTATTATCTTTTTCAGTCACTTGGTTTCCTCACATTAATATGTTCAAAGGGGCAGTGTCGACATGCGTTTCCGCAACATCGGCCACGAGCTAAATGGTAAGCCTCGGTTAGAACCATCAGACCATTCTCCATATAATAATGCTCGTTTTCTCGCAATTCCTTAATCGGCCAAACAGGCGCGTTGACCGAGTTTGTGGCTTGAGGTGCTGAATCAGCGTTCGACTTTGTGATTAGGCTCATAATAGCTGCCGCTAAGTGCTGCGACGATATTGACCACCAACCTCAAAAAAGGCATCCGTCAACTCGCCAAGCGAACAAGTGCGCACGGCATCCATTAACGCTTCAAAACCATTGCCACCGTCGTTGATAGTTTGCTTTATCTCAGCAATCGCCGCCGATGACTCTGACTCGTGTCGCTGCTTAAAGTCTCTAAGTCGACTGATTTGGCTTTGCTTCTCATCGTCAGTAGAACGCGCCAGTTCCACAGTAAACTCTTCCTCAGCCGCTTCAGGCAAGAAGGTATTAACACCAATAATCGGGTAACTACCATTGTGCTTCTGCGTTTCGTACTTCATTGACTCTTCCTGAATTCGACCACGTTGGTAGCCGGTTTCCATCGCCCCTAGCACACCACCACGATCTGAAATACGCTCAAATTCGCGCAGAACCGCTTCTTCCACAAGATCGGTTAGCTCATCAATAATGAAAGCGCCCTGCTGCGGATTCTCATTCTTAGCTAAACCAAATTCTCTATTTATAATCAACTGGATAGCCAATGCTCTTCGCACTGATTCTTCGGTCGGCGTGGTAATAGCTTCATCATAAGCATTGGTGTGCAGACTATTGCAATTATCGTTAATTGCCAATAGCGCTTGCAACGTGGTTCGAATGTCATTGAACTGCATTTCCTGCGCATGCAGTGAACGTCCAGAAGTTTGAATATGATATTTCAACTTCTGACTACGTGCATTAGCACCATACTTCTCACGCATTGCAACAGCCCAAATACGCCGCGCGACTCGACCGATCACGGTGTACTCGGGATCCATTCCATTTGAAAAGAAAAATGACAAATTTGGTGCGAAGTCGTCAATGTGCATGCCGCGTGCCAAATAAGTTTCAACAAAGGTAAAACCATTGGCTAAAGTAAACGCGAGCTGCGAAATCGGGTTAGCCCCAGCCTCAGCGATATGATAGCCAGAAATAGAAACCGAATAGAAATTACGAATTTCGTGATCGATAAAGTATTGCTGTATATCGCCCATCATGCGAAGACTAAACTCAGTTGAGAAAATACAAGTATTTTGACCTTGATCCTCTTTGAGAATGTCTGCTTGCACTGTGCCGCGTACGGCACGCAGCGCATTGGATTTTATCGTTGCATGCTCGCTCACGTTCGGCTCACGATCATTCTCCGCCACGAATTTATCCACTTGCTGATCGATCGCAGTATTTAAAAACATCGCTAAGATAGTTGGCGCAGGCCCATTTATGGTCATCGAAACCGAGGTATTCGGAGCACACAGATCAAAACCATCAAATAGCTGCTTCATGTCATCCAGCGTCGCTACCGAAACCCCTGAGTTACCGATTTTCCCGTAGATATCTGGACGCTCTGCTGGATCAAAGCCGTACAGTGTCACTGAATCAAACGCGGTCGACAAACGCACAGCTTCGGCGTGTTTAGACAACCTCTTGAAGCGCTGATTGGTTCGTTTCGGGTCACCTTCACCAGCAAACATCCGTGCAGGATCTTCACCTTCGCGCTTGAATGGGAATACGCCGGCGGTATATGGGAAGAATCCTGGTAGATTTTCGCGTTTCATCCAGCGCAATAAATCTCCAGCGTCTGAGTACTTAGGCACTGCGACTCGCGGCACCAACGTGCCAGACAAGCTTTCACGCACCAACTGAGTTGTAACCTGCTTACCGTTTGGCAAGGTGTCGGTTCGCTCTACTCCGCGATAAGATGCAGCTCGATCCGGCCACTCATCGAGCAGCGACTTACTCTCAGCACTTAGCTGTTGGTCGCGCTCGCCGATCAACTGCATTATCTGAGGTGAACCAGCAGAATCACCAAGCTCTAACATCTCCGCTGTGCGCGTGAGTGCTTGACGTTCACTGGCGATTGCGGCTTGTTGATCTGCATCAGCTAAATACGCGCGGACTGTCTCAGCAATTTCAGCGAGGTAGCGTTGTCGAGAACTGGGCACAATAACTGAGCGCTCAGATGGTACTCGATTATCTTGGAATGGAAGAGTTGATTGCCAATCACGCAGGCCTTTTTCACGTAACACAGTCAACAGTCCATGATACGCAGAGGTAACCCCATCATCGCCAAAGCGAGACGCAATCGAGCCAAACACAGGTAACTTTGCAGGCTCGGTATCCCATGCCTCACGATTTCGTTGGACTTGCTTAGCAACATCGCGTAGCGCATCAGCGGCGCCCTTACGATCAAATTTATTAATCACCACCAAATCAGCAAAATCAAGCATATCGATTTTTTCTAGCTGGCTCTGAGCTCCAAACTCTGGCGTCATAACATACATCGATGCATCGACGTATGGCACGATGCCCGCATCGCCCTGCCCGATTCCAGGCGTTTCGACAATTATTAGATCAAACTCGAAGTGTCGAAGCGTCGCAATTATGTCCCGCAAGGCCTCAGGGACCTCACCACTTGAACCGCGTGTAGCAATGGAACGCATGTATATATTGTCAGCGTAGATCGAATTCATGCGGATTCGATCACCTAATAGCGCGCCCCCGGTCTTCCGGCGCGTTGGATCAATCGCTAGCACGGCGATTTTGGCCTGATCTTGGCTATCAATGCGAAAACGCCTAATCATCTCATCAGTTAACGATGACTTACCTGCGCCGCCGGTGCCTGTGATCCCCAGTACCGGTACACGCTTGTCCGACGCCAGTTTAATCTTCGCCAGGCTTAATTTATCGATTTGTTGGTTCTCAATCGAACTGATGATTCTCGATAATGCGACTAGATCGGTACGATCTTGTCCGGCGAGGTCAATTTTTCCATTTACTGTCGGCGAAACCTGCACACAACGATCAATCATGTCTTGAATCATGCCAACCAGGCCAAGCTTCATGCCGTCTTGCGGAGAATAGATGCGCTCGACCCCATAATCGTGTAACTCTTGTATTTCCGCCGGCACAATCACGCCACCGCCACCGCCAAACACGCGAATGTGTTCAGCGCCGTTGTCTTTGAGCATATCCACCATATATTTAAAATATTCAACATGACCGCCTTGATACGAGCTCATTGCAATCCCTTGCACATCTTCCTGCAACGCGGCCTGCACCACTTCCGCGACTGAACGGTTGTGCGCCAAATGAATCACCTCAACCCCTAGAGATTGCAAAATTCGTCGCATAATATTAATTGATGCGTCGTGCCCATCAAAAAGACTCGCTGCGGTGACAAACCTCAGCGGCGTAGCTGTCTGACTCGATTGCGTCGTTGCATTGTCGAGACTGCTGTTAATCGTCATTACCTGTTTCCTCGCTCAATAAGCGTGTCATGGTTAGTTTAAGACCATCGTGTAAGCTTTTGGTTTCATTTAGTTTTTCAGGATTCGCCAGCCAGTAATAGACTACCCCGATAATAGATGCGCTAAACTGCGCTGCAATCACGTCCGCCTCTTTCTTAGCACGTTCTGAGATTCGCTCGTCGTGTACTATCCAATTTACTACGTCCTGAAAGCGTCGTTGATGAATAGCCTTGATGGTTGCACTTAGCTCAGAGTCGCTATTGAGTGACTCAAACCACAAGGTGTATAGCGTCCTAACATGATCAGGTGCGTCAACACAGAAATCATAATGCTGATCAATGGCATGCTCAATCGCCGCCAACCCCGACTTGGTGTTGGTCACCTCTTTAAGCTTAGCCAACCACATCTCACCAAGCTTCAACACGACAAAGTTAAATAGGTTGTCTTTAGACCCGAATCGATGACTAGCCAAGCCACGACTGTAGCCTGCCAACACACCAACATCGGTAAGGCTAGTGGCAGATGGCCCCCGCTCAACAATCAACTTGACGGTTGCATCAAGCATCCGTTGGTCGGACATCTCGGTGCGCTGCGCCTGCGTTCGGCGCGGCTCGCGTTGATTGGCGACATTATTCATTGAGACTACGAGAAAGATTGCTCATTTAATTCGGAACCAATGCCGGCACCATCACGTACCGCACTCCCAAAAGCAAACGCTCGCGGTAACATTTGGTGGATATAAAACCGTGCCGCTAATAGTTTATTTGCGTAAAACTGCGAATCACCTTCACCGGATTGAAGCTTTTTGTGCGCCGCAAGCGCACTGCGATAGTGATACCACGCACCGCACACATACCCCATTTGCATCAAATAATTGTATGCCACAGCACCTTCGAAATAGTCGCTATCTTTATGATTATCAAGAATATAATTTGAAGTCTCTTGCAGTTCTGATACGCCAGCACGAAACGCATCTCGCAATTCAGGAAAATCACCGGCTGACTCAACTGATTGCGTCATTTCGTTCATCAACGCCTTAACCCCTGCGCCACCATCACGTATTAATTTTCGATTAACTAAATCATTTGCCTGGATACCATTGGTACCTTCATAAATCGAGGTGATACGAGCATCTCTATAATGCTGAGCAACGCCTGTTTCCTCAACAAACCCCATGCCACCATGCACTTGAATCCCCAGCGATGTAACTTCATTAACCAGCTCGGTACACCAAGCTTTAGTTACCGGCGTCAGCAAGGCAAATCGTGTGGAATGATAATCGCGAGTCTCCTCATCATCGCCATGTGTCCGTAGATCGTGCGACATTGACGCGTCGTAGCACAGAGCTCGCATAGCGTCAGTGAGTGATTTCATCTGCATCAGCATGCGCTGCACGTCTGGATGCCCAATAATACTGATGCTATCACCGGTCGCTGGTGAACGACCTTGAACGCGTTCACGCGCGTAACTGAGTGCGTCTTGGTAGGCTCGCTCTGATAGGCCAACTCCCTCTAATCCAACTTCTAGGCGCGCATGATTCATTAACGTAAACATGCAAGCTAAGCCCTGACCAGGCTCACCGATCATGTACCCGACAGCGCCAGCATTCTCACCAAAACTCATAACACAAGTTGGGCTCGCGTTAATCCCAAGCTTATGTTCGGTAGAAACCACTTTAACGTCGTTGCGTTCGCCCAGACTACCATCTTCATTAACCAAAAATTTCGGCACCACGAACAGCGACAAGCCCTTTACTCCCGCAGGTGCATCGGCTAACGGCGCTAACACGATATGCACGATATTATCGGTCATGTCATGCTCGCCCCAGGTAATGTAAATCTTCTGACCTTTAATGAGATAGTGATCATCATGAGGGGTCGCTTTAGTTTTTAGATTTGATAAATCGGAACCTGCATGTGATTCTGTCAAATTCATCGTGCCAGTCCACTCTCCCGAAATAAGCTTCGGTAAGTAAATAGCCTTGAGTTCATTACTCGCATGCGCCGCAAATACATCAATCGCACCAGCCGTCAACATCGGGCATAGGGCCATCGAGGTATTCGCGCTATTCCAAAACTCACTTGCCGTCATATGCACGGTGAATGGTAAACCTTGACCACCATATTCAGGGTCTTGCGCTAAACTCATCCAACCGTTGTCAACAAAAAGTTGATACGCTTCTTTAAAACCATCTGGCGTCACCACCTCGCCATTGACTGCACGGCTGTGTTGTAAGTCGCCAACACGGTTTATCGGCGCGAACACTTGCGCAGCAAATTTACCAGCCTCTTCAACCACTGCATCAACAAGCTCTGCAGAAGCTTCTGAAAAATCTGGCAAGGCGTACAATTTAGGCACATCAAGTAGATCATTAAGTACGAACGATATTTCCGAAACTGGTGCTTGGTAATCTGCCATTGCTTGCTGCCTTCCTAAATAGGATAAAAGAATTATATTTTGATGGTTGTGGTACGGACTATAAATAGACTTGCCTGAACAAACCCCAATTTACTTGTTTGCAACAAGCAAGTCAATTAGCCACAGATATTGCCGCTATTACTATCAGAAGCAATAATCGATCTAGATAATATCTAAAATGGCGTTATCATGATGCAAACAAGATGTACCTATCGACAGTAAACTCCCGTGAATAACTCCATTCAATCAAGAAAAGCACCGTCCTCAGCGCGGGTCGGGCGACGCCGCGACAGCACTAAACACCAGGACATAATGCAAGCCACACGCGAATTGGTTGGCGAACTCGGGTACCGAGGGCTGTCCTTAAGTTCAATTGCGAGTCGCGCCAAAGTGTCGCGCAATGTGCTTTACAACTGGTGGAATGGTGATGTCAGTCGCATCGTCGAAGAAGCCTTTCTACCCAACGTTCGTGAATGGCCGGTACCGAATACTGGGAGCTTTGAATCAGACATCGATCAATTTCTCGACTTAACCATCGACGCTATCCACAAACCTGATGTGCTAAAAGGGTTCTTAACTTTAGCGGCAGAAATCGTCGACGATAGCGCGCAGTTATCACAAACTTCCCGCTATTTTCGCGCCCCTTACGCACGCCTGATTGCCAAGATCGTTCAACAAGCAGAAGCAAGAGACGAGATCTGCGCAGACCTTGATCCCAATCATTTAGCTCAAATCATTTCAGGCAGCGTCATGCAATTTGCGATTAGCAAGAAACCTGGCCGCCGAAATACTAAAATAGTCTTATCAAAAATCATCCAAAAACTCGCTCAAAAATAGCCTAGTTGTATACAATAAGCCCTGAATTATTGAATAAAAATGGAAATAGTGCCATTTATTCGCCTCATTGTTGACAATTAGTCGCCGCACCAGCAAACTAACGAGGCTATGTTAGAAGCCAATAACAATGTCTCGGACAATCCACCAGAACACTCAGACAATACCCTGAGCGGTCAAACCACGACCGCACTACGAGAGGCTATCGTCACGGGGCAAATACGTCCTGGCGAAAAATTAAATGAGCCGCGATTAGCTGAGCAATTTCATGTCAGTCGCGGCCCCCTCAGAGAAGCTATACGTCGCTTGGTCGCAATGCGCTTAGTTCGGCACATCCCCCATGTTGGGGCAACCGTCGTCACCATGAGCCCAAATAGCATCAAGGACCTTTACGAAGTCCGCGAAGTACTAGAGGGCAAAGCTGCTGGCCTAGCGGCTCTTAATATGACTGACGAGCAAATTACCCAACTACGCAAGCTACTTGAAATTCACCGCCACCATACCGAAACAAATGCTGGTGAGTACATGCAAGCCGAGGGCGATTTCGACTTCCACTATCAGATCATCAAGGGTTGTGGTAACGCCCTACTGGCAAACCAACTGTGTGACGAGCTATACCATCTGATTCGCATGTTTCGGTTCCAGACCAGTCGCTTCAAAGCCCGCTCTAATCGAGCGCTTATAGAGCACGACCAGTTAATTTACGCCATTGAGCTGCGCGATGCTGAGCTGTCAGAAATGCTGATGCGAAAACATATAGCTCGGGCCAAAACATCCATTCTTAACTCTTTAGCAACGCAGAGCTGACAACCATGACTATACATTCAGCCGGCCACCGATTTCGGGTCGCTCTAACTGAAAATTCGCCCCTTCAAATTGTTGGAACGGTAAACGCCTATTCGGCGCTAATGGCTACCAAAATCGGCCACCAAGCGATCTACATCTCCGGCGGCGCATGCGCTAATGCATCATATGGCTTACCCGATCTCGGCATGACCAGCATGAATGACGTACTAGAGGATGCTCGACGAATAACGTCAGCCGTCGATACCCCGCTGCTTATCGATATCGACACCGGATGGGGCGGTGCGTTCAATATTGCTCGCACGATCAAAGAATCCATACGAGCTGGAGTCGCCGCCGTCCATATGGAAGATCAAGTCGCGCAAAAGCGCTGCGGACACCGCCCCAACAAAGCCATTGTCAGCCGCCAAGAAATGGTTGACCGAATCAAAGCTGCAGTAGATGCACGAACCGATGATAATTTTTTTATTATGGCGCGTACCGACTCCTACGCAATAGAAGGCCTAGAGGCGTCGATCGAACGTGCAGCAGCCTATGTCGAAGCGGGCGCCGACGGAATCTTTGCTGAGGCAATGGCCTCACTCGATGAGTATCAAGCCTACAACCAGGTCATCGACGCGCCGATTCTAGCCAACATGACTGAATTTGGAATGTCACCGCTGTTTGATACGCAAGAGCTGCAGGCACACGGTGTCTCGATGGTTCTCTACCCTCTCACGGCAACACGCGCGATGCACAAGGCGGCCGAAATGGTGTATCAAGACGTTTTGAATAAAGGGCACCAACGCGACATGGTCGAGCACATGCAAACACGCATGGAACTCTATGACTACCTGAACTACCACGAATATGAGACAACATTAGACACACTGTTCTCAACCCACACCAACAAAACAACAGACTAAGGAGTATCCCTATGTCATCTGATTCAAAACTGAGCGGCGCAGGCCTACGCGGACAAGTTGCCGGACAAACCGCCTTGTGCACCGTTGGCACTCAAGGCTCAGGCCTTAATTATCGAGGCTATGACGTCGACGACCTTGCCGAAAACTGCATCTTTGAAGAGGTAGCGTACCTGATACTCAAGGGTCATTTACCGACTCAAACGGAACTCGACGCGTACCAACGCACTTTGCATGGCTTACGTAGCCTACCAAGCGCATTGAAAACCGCACTCGAACTCATACCCGCCAGCGCCCATCCGATGGATGTCATGCGCAGCGGCGTATCACTGCTTGGAAACCTCGAGCCTGAAACAGATTTCTCACAACAAGCCGAATGCGTTGATCGAATTTTAGCCCTATTGCCAGCTATTGTTGTGTATTGGTATCGATTTTCACACGAAGGTGTACGGGTTGATACAGACACCGACGAAGCGACTATAGGCGGACACTTCCTACATATGCTACACGGTAAACCGACTAGTGAGCTACATGCCAAAGTGATGAATGTATCACTGATTCTCTATGCAGAACACGAATTCAATGCATCTACTTTTGCCGGCAGAGTTGCCGCATCTACGTTAACCGACATCCACTCGGTAATTACTGGAGCAATTGGCACTCTGCGCGGCCCATTGCATGGCGGCGCAAACGAAGCAGCAATGGAAATGATCGAGCAATGGTCAACTCCGGATGAAGCCGAAGCTGCGATTCTCGACAAGCTGGCCAACAAAGAATTGATTATGGGATTTGGGCACGCGGTATATAAAGAACGCGATCCACGCAATGCAATTATCAAAAAATGGGCAGAAGTGCTTTCGAAAGACGTTGGCGATGAAGTCCTATACCCCGTTTCGGAACGAGTTGAAGCGGTAATGAAACGCGAAAAAAACATGTTCTGCAATGCAGACTTTTTTCATGCGTCGGCCTATAACTTCATGGGCATCCCGACCGGGCTATTTACACCAATTTTCGTGATGTCTAGGGTGACTGGCTGGGCCGCACACGCCTTCGAGCAACGTGCCAATAACCGGATTATCCGTCCTAGTGCTGAATACATCGGCCCGGAACACCGAGCAGTTGTACCTATTTCAGACCGAGACTAAGAGAAAATATAAAATTATTCAATAGCTTAGCAAACATAGTTGAAAGCCAACAGCATGGTCACTGCTGTTGGCTTTTTAGCTAATCGGTGGATATATTTATCTGAAGACGCACGACTCTTTGCAAATCAATCAAATGCAGACGCCGGAACTCGCACAGAGCCTTCCATAAGAATCCTTGCCGAGCGACTCATCACGGCTTTTGATGCCTGCCATTTACCGTCGACCAAACTAGCACTAGCACCAACCTTTAGCGTTCCCGAAGGATGTCCAAAACGAACAGCATTGCGATTACCACCGCCGCAAGCAAGGTTGACCAAACTACCCGGCACCGCTGCAGCCACACTAATCGCTACCGCAGCAGTACCCATCATAGCGTGATGCAACTGCCCCATGGACATCGCACGCACTAACAAATCAATCTCCTCTCGGTCGACTAATTTGCCACTGGACGCTGTGTAGCTATCTGCTGGCGCAACAAATGCGAGCTTTGGCGTATGTTGACTCGCGGAGGCTTCTTGCAACGTGTTAGCTAAACCCATTTGAAGCGCACCACTGAGTCTAATTGCCTCTAGCTTAGTGAGCAGGCTCGCATCACTATTAATATCAGACTGCAATTCTTTACCGGAAAAACCGAGGTCCGCGGCATTAACAAAAATGGTTGGAATGCCGGCATTAATCATAGTTGCCAAAAACACTCCATGACCTTCCACCGCTAAATCATCTACGATATTACCGGTCGGAAACAGATCGCCATCGCCGGCAGCTGGATCCATAAATGCCAATTCAATTTCTGCGGCCGGGAACGTCACGCCGTCTAGCTCAAAATCTCCTATTTCCTGCACCTCACCGTCTTTAATCGGCACCGATGCAACAATAGTTTTAGCAATGTTAGCTTGCCATATTTTAACTTCGACGATGCCATTGTCTGGTAATCGGCCCGCATCAAGCATGCCCTGAGCTATAGCAAAAGGCCCTACCGCTGCACTCAAATTACCACAATTACCGCTCCAATCCACCACCGGCTTATCAATAGATACCTGGCCAAATAAATAATCAACGTCGTGATCAGCTTGAGTGCTCTGAGACACTAGCACCGTTTTACTGGTACTCGAAGTTGCTCCGCCCATCCCGTCGGTCTGCTTTCCATATTGGTCGGGACTCCCAATCACACGCAGCAATACTTGGTCACGTACACGCCCAGGAGCTTGCATGCTTGCTGGCAAGTCTGCCACATTGAAAAACACACCTTTGCTAGTGCCACCGCGCATATAGGTCGCAGGCACTTTGATTTGCGGACGACTATTCATATTGGTATCAGTGCCCTGTGTCATAGCCCCGCCCTCACTCATTAGTTGCTACCGTTGATTCTAAAAAGTCTTGAGCAAAACGCTGTAAGACCCCACCGGCGGCATAGATAGACACCTCTTCTTCGGTATCCAGGCGACACAATACCGGAACCACAAAATGCTCACCATTAGTGCGTAACACGCGCAGTTCAAGCATCGCGCCGGGGGTTGGTGTACCAAGCACATCAAAGGTTTCCGAACCGTCTATCTTCAGCGTTTTACGTGTAGTGCCCTTGGCAAATTCGAGTGGCAATACGCCCATGCCGATCAAGTTGGTGCGATGAATTCGTTCAAACCCTTCCGCAGCAATCGCCTCAACCCCGGCCAGTCTTACGCCTTTAGCGGCCCAGTCACGCGATGACCCTTGGCCATAATCCGCGCCGGCGATAATAATTAGCGGCTGCTTACGTGCCATATACGTTTCTATGGCCTCCCACATCCGCGTGACGGTGCCTTCTGGCTCAACTCTAGCCCATGACCCTTGTACTACTTGACCGTCTTCAAGGACCATTTCATTCAATAATTTAGGGTTGGCAAACGTTGCACGTTGCGCGGTCAAGTGGTCACCTCGGTGCGTTGCATACGAATTAAAGTCGGCCTCAGGCACGCCCATCTTAGTCAAGTACTCACCAGCGGCACTGTCGGCCAAGATCGCGTTAGACGGCGACAAGTGGTCGGTGGTGATATTATCGCCGAGCACCGCAAGTGGCCGCATACCCGTTAGCTTACGCTCACCGGCCAGAGCTCCCTCCCAGTAAGGCGGTCGACGAATATAGGTACTCATCTCGCGCCAGTCATACAATGGGCTGATTTCGCTATCATGCGATACCTCAAGATTAAACATTGGCTCGTACACCGACCGATACTGTTCGGGCTTAACACTTGCCGCCACAATCTCATCAATCTCGTCGTCGCCCGGCCAAATATCCATTAACCGAACCGGCTTACCGTGCTGGTCATGACCCAATACACCGTTTTCAATATCAAACCGAATGGAACCAGCAATTGCATAGGCAATGACCAACGGTGGCGACGCCAAAAATGCTTGTTTCGCATACGGATGTATACGCCCATCAAAGTTTCGATTGCCCGACAAAACCGCCGTCGAGTACAAATCACGCTCTACTACTTCTTGCTGTATTTGAGGGTTTAACGCACCACTCATGCCATTACAGGTAGTACAAGCGAAGCCGACAATACCGAATCCAAGTTGCTCTAACTCGGTCAACAAACCGGCCTCTTCTAAATACAGTTGCACTGTTTTTGATCCCGGCGCCAAAGAACTTTTAACCCATGGCTTACGCAGCAAACCGAGCTTGTTGGCATTTCGAGCAATGAGGCCCGCGGCAATCATATTGCGCGGGTTACTAGTATTCGTACAGCTAGTAATTGCGGCAATAATTACCGCACCGTCAGGCATATGGCCCTGCCAGTTAGTCAAGTCGACATCTTCCACAATGTCGCGGCTAATACCTTGCTCAGCGAGGTCTGATGTCGCGACTCGGCGATGCGGGTTCGACGGCCCAGCAATATTGCGCCCGACACTGGATAGATCAAAACTCAATACACGTTCGTATTTGGCATCAAGCAAGTCAGATGCCCACAAACCAGACTGTTTTGCATAAGTTTCAACGAGCGCCACCTGAGCTTCATCGCGACCGGTAAGGCGAAGGTAGTCGATGGTCTTCTGATCGATATAGAACATCGCCGCGGTGGCACCAAATTCAGGCGTCATATTCGAAATAGTGGCTCGATCACCAATCGTCAAGTCATTGGCTCCCTCACCAAAAAACTCTAAATAGGTCGAAACAACCCGTTCAGCGCGCAAAAACTCCGTTAATGCCAAAACAATATCAGTCGCTGTAATGCCGGGCTGCCGTTTACCGCTTAACTCAACTCCAACAATATCTGGTAAGCGCATGTAAGACGCTCGGCCGAGCATCACGCTCTCAGCTTCAAGACCACCGACACCGATTGCGATGACCCCCAGCGCATCAACGTGCGGTGTATGACTGTCTGTGCCTACCAACGTATCAGGAAATGCAACACCGTCTCGAGAGTGCACTACTGGCGACATCTTCTCGAGATTAATTTGATGCATAATCCCATTACCAGGAGGGATCACATCTACATTTTTGAATGCTTTCTTAGTCCAATTAATAAAGTGAAACCGATCTTCATTTCGACGGTCTTCAATCGCCCTATTCTTATCGAATGCATCAGTTTCAAAACCGGCATGCTCCACCGCTAGAGAATGGTCAACAATTAGCTGAGTAGGCACGACTGGGTTTACTTGAGCCGGATCACCACCTTTTGCTGCAATTGCGTCACGTAAACCAGCTAAATCAACCAAGGCTGTTTGACCCAAGATATCGTGACAAACCACGCGCGCTGGAAACCATGGAAAGTCTTGGTCGCGACGACGTTCAATTATTTGCAACAATGCAGAATCTAACTGACTTGGCTCACATCGTCTAACAAGGTTCTCAGCGAAAACACGCGAGGTGTATGGGAGTTCGTCAAACGCGCCCGGTGCGAGAGCGTCGACGGCTGAGCGTGTGTCGAAATAATCGAGCGAAGTTCCAGGGAGCGGTTTTCGAAATAGTGAGTTCATAGTGATTTTTGATCTTGAGTTAATTCGAGCACTATCGAAAGTGCGCTAAACAGCAGTGCTGTCGGAGTAACAGGATTCACCAGTTACTTAACACTCATTGTATACAATAATGAGCATTATTTCTTGTAGACCACATTATTCAGCTATAGAAAGCTATCATTGTCGACAATTAAGACTGTCTTGAGCAACACGACATAACATTTCAGCACCGCCTAGACTATTTTTATAACTATTCAAAACCTCCTCCTTCACAGAAATTTAACAATTGTGTAATATTCCTGAGCCACCAATAATAAAATTCAATCATTCTCTTTGGTTATTTCTAATATGACGATATACCATTTTCAAATCAGCTTCTTAGCCCTCATATTACAGCCCGACGGAGCGCTGTAGGCTCTAACTAAAAACACAACTTGACCTCATTATTACTCTATCTATTTCAAAGGTGAAATCATGGAAATTTTAACCGTTTTGACTCTTGTACTTTTAGCCTTAGTTGCGCTGAACGAAGTAACAGATCACTAACAGACATTAAACATTGAGCCACATAAGTGCTTAGTAGAGATAAACTCTCTAGCCGACCAACCTCACTCCTAAATTGGGATGGCTCAATTGTATTGCTAAACCGTTAGACAGAAAGTCTAACGGTTTTTTTGTATGCGCCGTGTTAATGATGACTATGCGGCTCAGCCAAACGTTCCTGTCGAGCCTGGCGAATAATTTGTACCGCTGAAGATGAGAAAAGTGATGCGAGCAAAAATGCCACGATTAAATCAGGCCAGTGAGTCTGTGTTACATAGACCAGCCCCGCAGCAAGCAACACGGCAGCATTGCCGATTGTGTCATTACGACTACACAACCAAACCGAACGAACATTAGCATCGCCATCCCGGAAACGTAGCAACAGCAATACACTGGCTAAATTGGCTAGCAACGCAGCCATCGCTATCGACCCCATTATCGGCGCTGCCGGTGAATTTGCTACTACTGCGTAATATACCGTTGAGCAAAGAACCCAAGCAGCGATAAATAGCAGACTGTACCCTTTAAGCAGCGCCACCTTACTGCGCACACCACTCGCTTTACCAATTGCCCAAAGTGACACAGCATAAGTAGCGCTATCACTCAAAAAATCCAATGCATCCGCCTTCAGTGCTTGCGACTCGCCACGAATGCCAAACCACATTTCCACCAAAAACATGGTGGCGTTTATCATGATCACGGCCAACAGCGCTCGACGATACGCAGGGCTTGCCCCATCGAAGGTATCTACATGATGACAGCTAGCTGACATAAACTAAATCGCCTCAATTACACTATAAAGATTCGCTTAACCATAACAGCTTTGCGTAACCAGCAACATTTCGCGATGTACGTTAGGACTGCCGGCAAGAACATCACCACTTTCTAAATAACCGACACCTCCGGAAAGGTCAGAAATGACACCACCGGCTTCGGTAACCAGAAGTACCCCAGCGGCGATGTCCCAAAGTTTAAGATGTGATTCCCAAAAACCGTCATAGCGACCCGCTGCAACATACGCCAGATCCAATGCGGCTGCACCTAGGCGTCGCACACCGCTGGTCTGCGTTTCAAGCAATTGATTCAATGTCGACAAGAACCGCTCTAATTCTTCCAGCGGTTGGCCACTAAAGGGAATGCCGGTGGCTAATAACCCGCCACGCAGTCCTAATCGTTTCGCCACAGTCACAGGTTTACCGTTAAGTGTCGTACCCTGCTCTTGTTGTGCAACAAACATCTCGTTCTTTATGGGGTCAAACACGACAGCCGCATATGGTGTACCACGGAATAGGATACCAATCGACACGGCAAAGTGCGGGATACCGCGAACAAAGTTTGTGGTGCCATCGAGTGGATCGATCACCCATTGATAATCTGCCGCTTGCGCGCCACTTCGACCAAACTCTTCGCCAATTATCTGATGCGTCGGGAAAGACTTTAGAACATCCTCTGTCAACATCGTCTCGGAGGTTCGATCAACTTCTGAGACGTAGTCATGCAGACTCTTCTCCTCGACCTCAAAATTGTCTCGTTGGTAGAACGAGTCGCCGATAAATTTCCCCGCGCGCCGCGCAGCTTGCTTTGCTACCTGAATAATATCGCTCATTCGAACATTATCGAGTAGCGCGTAAACTAAGGCAAGAAATCCTTTCTATCGCGAGCACTGCGACCACCGGCCGCAGAAGCCAGCGACGGAGGCGTGATACACACACCAACCGTCGCTAACTGATGGCTAATTTGAATGAGAAATATACCCGTCCAAGCCATGCGGAACCAATCGACCGATTTGACGTGCCACTGATGCGATATCCTTCATCGGCGTATCGTCCAACAACCAGCCTTGTACCGTTCCTATAATTCCACCTGCGTAAAAGTCAGCAATCGTATCCAACTGACGCGCATTGAAATTATGGTTGAATTGAAACAATATTCGGTCTGAAATCAACCTTGAAACCAAGGACTTAAGTAACGACAAGCATTGAATACCGGCCTGACCAGTAAATGCCGCTCGCATTAATATCCGTTCCTTGTCACACTCCTCTAAAAGGTTGCGCATGCTGATTTCAACAAACTCCTCACGCCCTATCTCAGAGTTTTGTACTAGTGACTCAGTTCTGGTCCAGCTTTTTTCGAATAAATTTTCGATACGCGTGAGCAGAATTGATTGCTTACTGTCAAAATTAGAGTAAAACGTTTGTCGGCTCACGCCGGCTGTTTTAGTGAGTTCGCCGATGGTTATTTCATCGATAGTTTTGCTTTGCAGATGGTGAGCTAATGCTATCTGTAGCTTTTCCTGACTGCGTCTTTTTCGTAGATCCACTTTTGTGCCCCTGAATAAATTTTCATGATCAATTAGAATAAAGTTTTATATCGTTTTATGATGGCAGTACGATGCTGCCAAATTGGCGTTAAGCCACTCAAATTAATAGGTAAAACAAACACAGGTGACAAATCGAAAAGACAACACAGCGCCCTACAACGCGTGCTGAGTTTTCATCAAAAATATCCCAATAAAAAGAAGTTATCTTTTACTGTTTGTTTTTCTAGAAAGTTAAATAGACCCTTTAATACGCAAATTAATTAGACAATGATCCACCTGTTTTGCCAACACTTGTTCGGTAAATGTGACGAAACTTTACAAAGCGGTAGATATGTCTAATATCGCTAGCGTACAACACAAGTATTATACTACGTGTCACTTAGCTGACAAATGTCATTAATATTTATTATTAATCCAAATAAAAAATCGTTCTATGTTTTTACCTTTCTACCGATCAATTATTTTACTCTTTGTCGCTATTAGCCTAACGGGCTGCCAATCGTTCGGAACCAAGCAACCTTGGCCCGCCGAACTGCCCGATAAACAACTGTTTATCGACGCATATTTGGAAAAGCGCAACTTGGAAACGGTTGCGCCGGATGTAATCGAAACCCACCTATCTTGGATTCGCCGCTTTTATCAAGGCACATTGCTGTATCCAAACGGCTGGAATCAAGCGACCCAACAGTTCCTCGCGACAGTTAAGAATAGCAAAACTAAGCGTGAAGTCCGACGCAGAATGCGTCAACTAGGCATCGACATCGCCAATGAGTGGGCGCAAGATAATCATTACCGCAACATCGACAATACCAATGTCGCCATTTGGGGAAGCGCACTCAGAGAAGCCGCCGAACGCAGTGATCATCTTAACTTCATCACTAAAGTAGAAGCTGACGTTGCCAAATTAGTCGCTAGAGAGATCGCCCCGTCTCAGATACAGTATGAGCGGTATTATCCAGAAGAAGATTACGGTAATTTTTAGTAATGCAAATACCTTCATCGAATCTTACTAGTGACCTTGGCGCACGTCATCGGCCCAGCCCCATGACGCAAAAAGCGCACGGTGAAATTGCGCGTCGTAGCCTCATTGCCGTTGTCATAAGCCTACAGTGCATTTCGCCCTGCTGGTCCGCAGAAGCCGCTCAAGCAAAGCCGCTTAAAGCCACTGAGCTTGCCGAGACGCCAATCGAGTTAGACGACACGACACGCAAGATTGACGAACTTGACGAACTTGAAGAACCGCTTGAGTCCAAAGAAGACAACGGCTGCAAGCAACGTACCGAAAGTCGAGTATGGGTAGATAGACTGCGTGCAGATACGCACACGCGGCTATGCAACACCGCCAGTTGGGTCGATGGCCTATTTGGCGATGAACAACCCTTTAAGGGCGAGAACTTTAGAGGCAAGGTCGCCGTGGGGTTTCGCCATGACGAAATCGAAGGCATTGACCCGCGAGTGCGAATTCGAATTCGTACCGATTTGCCAAACATGGATAATCGACTAAACGCATTTGTTGGGCGAGTAGAAGAAGACAGCTATATCAGCAATACCGAGGTTAGCGAAGATCGGCTGAATAATGTGGGTTTACGATCGACCAATGACGATGACAGTGAATGGCTGGTCGGCTTGGGATACCGGTCCCCTACCCGCGACAGCAGCGGCTGGGATTTTTCTGTTGGAGCTAAGCTTAGCGGCGGACTCAGCCCTTACTCAAGACTGACCTACCGCCAAGTTTTTCAAACTGGCGAAGATCAATTTTGGAAAACAGAACAAACAGGTTTTTGGCGTAAACAAGACGGCTTCGGCGTGAGCAGCAACGTGGACTACACGCGCATGTTCGGAGAAAAGGACATCATGGTCCTCAACGGCAGCGTTAAATACACCGAAGAAGCAGAACAATGGGAATGGTTTACAGACGCTACGTGGCACCACTCAATCACTGACAAGCGCGGCGTGTCGTCGAGTGTCTACGCACGCGGAGAAGAGGAGAACCCAGTTTCATTGCCAGAATATGGGGTTACGTTCACTTACATCCAACCAATTATGCGAGATTGGGTATTTATCGAAACTGGCGTAGACTTTCGCTGGGAACGAGAGTACCCAGGACAATCATACCAAGGCGCAATCAACCTCGGCATTCAGTTTGAGATGTTGCTGGGCGACTATTATCGCCGTCGCAGGTAAGCTTAACTATTCACCTTGTGCATAGCGACTAGTTATCGCTTTTACCGCAGCGAACACTCAGTACCGAGTATAATTGAGTTTTTATAACTGACGGCAGTGCGACACAATGAGCTTTTATCCACCACACCGAACTTTGATGGGTCCGGGACCCTCTGACGTTTACCCTCAAGTGTCATTGGCACTAGCGCGTCCGACAATTGGGCACCTCGACCCCGAATTCATTCGCTTGATGGATGAAATAAAACAATTATTGCAATACGCATTCCGTACCGACAACGAGCTCACATTACCGATATCTGCGCCTGGCTCAGCGGGTATGGAAGCCTGCTTCGTCAATCTAATCGAACCAAACGACACCGTCATCGTATGCCAAAACGGGGTATTTGGCGGTCGCATGAAAGAGAATGTCGAAAGAATCGGTGCTACCGCCATCATGGTAGAAGACTCTTGGGGAACGGCAATAGACCTTGATAAAGTCCAAGCAGCGGCTAAGCAACATCCAAATGCTAAAGCCATTGCATTCGTGCATGCTGAAACTTCAACCGGCGTTCAGAGCGACGCAAAAGCCATCTGCCATATCGCAAGGCAATATGGCATGCTGAGTATTGTTGATACAGTAACTGGGCTGGCGGGCATCCCCGTAGACGTAGACGCTTGGGGCGCTGACGCGGTCTACAGCGGCACACAAAAATGCCTGTCGTGTGTACCTGGGCTGTCTCCAGTTACATTTTCCGATCACGCTCGTGAAGTGATTTCCACTCGTAAAACGCCTGTCCAAAGCTGGTTTCTCGACATGAACCTAGTCATGGGTTATTGGGGCGCAGGAAGGCAACGAGCCTACCATCACACAGCGCCCGTCAATACACTTTACGCCCTACATGAATCATTAACAGTGCTACGTGATGAAGGGCTAGAAGCAAGTTGGGCAAGACATCAACTGAATCATCAAGCACTAAAAGCGGGTCTTGAGGCGATGGGGCTGCAACTTCTAGTGGCGGAGTCAGACCGCTTACCACAACTCAACACTGTTTGTGTGCCGGACGGCATCGACGAGGCTTTAGTCAGACAGCAGTTATTGAAAGAATTCAGCATTGAAATTGGTGCGGGGCTCGGCCAACTGGCTGGCAAAGTTTGGCGCATTGGCCTCATGGGGTATGCATCGCGCGAAAGCAATGTTCGGTCGTGCGTACAAGCCTTAGAAAGCGCTCTTTCCAAACAGTCATTCCAATTTCCCAACGGTGCAGCGATGCTGGCAATTGATGAAGTATACCGTCAGGCCGCGTCAACAAGTTAACCACTCAAACTATTAGAACAGAATCCACCTGATACGCCGGGACAGACTTGAAGAATGGACAATCAGTGAGTGCTCATGAGGGTCGCCACTAAACGACCCTCCTCTGGTTACCCAGCAGACCAATCCATTGATCTCAAAGCGCAACGCCTTGCGGTCCAGCGGCAAACAGTAGGCGAAAAAAAAGCCCCCTACCCAAGGAGCTTTATTTTCCTCATTGCTGAGTAATATGAACCAGATCTGAACTTTAGTATTTTATCCTACCCATGCCCAAATAAAACTATAAGTAAGATCAGATCCGAGTCATACGTCTACCTAACCATGAGTCAAATATAGACGGTTAAACGCCTAACAACCATGAACTAAGGTAGGAAATTACATCAGACTTTAGTCCCGATTCGACATATCTACTTAGTTCTATCGATTCGGATATTTACTCATTTCATATGCTTTAATTGCGGCTTGCACACGATTGCTAACATGAAGCTTGTGCATAATGTTAGTCATATAATGCTTAACCGTCTTCTCACTCAGGTAAATATCATCGGCAATTTCCTTATTACTCATCCCAATTGCCAACTTCTCCAATATTTGGCGTTCCCTATCGTTTAAATCGAAGTCTTCCGGCGAGTCTCTCTTAGGCTTCTCCGAGCTTCGCATTAGCAAGTTAACAGCTAAGTTCGGCGATATATAGGAGTCACCATTATGAATATCCTGCAATATTGAAATCAGGTCTTCAGACGCAACGCCCTTAAGAATATAACCTCGCGCCTGAGCCTTAAGTGCGGCTTGAACATCATGCTCTTGCTCTGACACGGTTAGCATAATGATTTTAATAACTGGGACCCGCGACGATATCTCGGTAGCCGTTTCGATTCCGCCACCGGGCATACTCACATCCAATAACATTAAGTCGGGAAGATGTTTTTCGGCCTGAATAATCGCCTCTTCCTTGCTACCCGCCTGAGCAACGACGTCGAAAAGGCCGCTCTCGACCAATGTTGTTACCACTCCTTCGCGAAACAACGGGTGGTCGTCGACCACAACTATTGAGATTCTCTCAGCCATATTATTTGCTTTTCTCCGATAAACGCAATTGCTGCAAAACACGTCGCGCTCAATAAATATGCCGGTTAACATCCAACAAGATGCCGACTAGTTTTTTATGATCTAAATAGACCATAAACCCCGCCCATATATTAGATAATACCTAAATACCTATCTAGTCTTAGCCGATATTCCGGCTGCCGCTCTAATTGTCGTCCTTTAGACTGATCGACAATTTAAGCGCAGTGCCCACACCCAGTTCACTGTTAATGCTGAATTTCCCGCCTAAGCTCTCTATACGGTCCTTCAACCCCATCAATCCTAGATGACCTCCGCTAGGACTAAGTGTTGATTTTCTAAAACCAACACCATTATCTTTCAGCGATAAATGTAGCACATCGCCTTTGACGAAAGCATTCAATCGACATTTTTTGGCCTGACCATGTCGATGTGAATTATTTAGCCCTTCTTGAGTAAACCGATACGCAGTTATTTTGATTGGTAGCGGAATATCGTCTGGCAAATCTTGGTAAAACTGAGCAATGTCCGAATCAGATTTCGTACCATGCAGCAGCACCACCTTACGTAAACACTCTTCCAAACTCATCTTTTCCAGTTCAGGCAATACCAGACCCGAGGAGATACCACGAATTTCCTCAAGAGACTCATCGAGTGCTTGGCGCACAGCATGAAACTCATGCCCGAACTGTGTCGCGGCTTCTTGCTTAGACACCTGAGCCAATCGCATTACGGCGAAGCCGATCATTTGAGCTGGCCCATCGTGCAAATCAGCACCAACTCTGCGCAAAAACTGTTCATTTAACTCGACCGCGCGAGCACTCGCAGTTTTCATACTTCGCTGCATGTCTTTATTAGACGTCAGCAACTTAGACAATCGAGTTATCTGCTCGCTGAGCCTATCTTCTTGCTCGTTTATGGTCTGAATGCCACGACGAAAAGTATAGAACAGTAACAAAAATAATAGGCTCGTACTAATTACCAATACCAATAAAAGTTGGCCAGCCAGAAGCCGCGCTGCGGACAACCCATCTCTAAAGTCAACATTGAGTTTAGCTACTTCAACTCGCTTATTCGGTAGTCTTATCGAAACCAATAGCTCACTGATCGGATAATTATTGCTCAATGCCTCAAGCCAAGAGCTCGCCTCGAGCAAATTATGGTTGAGTTTTCTATACGGCTCACTTCGACTCTGCAACAACTTGGTAAATTCTACACGTTGCTCATCCGCAATACTGAGGTCAGCGCGCGATCGCCAGACACTGCCACCATTAATGTCAAACAGCGCAATTGATTCAACGCCTGAAATACTCAAAGCTTTATTACCAATCAATCTAGCCAAGTGCCTCTCTAATTCGAGTGGATCGATCTTCGACGAATCCATATTGGTATCATTAGGTGTAACCGCTGCATTTTTCATAACCTCCGTTACGGCATTACTTTGTGCTATCCGCTGCAGTTCACTGGAAACGCGATTCGCCATGTCTGTCGTGGCACTTTTCTGAAGGCGAGCGTACCCCCCTGCGGTTAACACAGCGACAATCAATAGAATAGTTGTCAGGCCAGCAGCAACAAAACGGCGATTTAAACCGCGCTTTTTCGCCTCGGCCGTGCTGATGAGGGTTAGATCATTCATGGGTAATGGGCAGTCTTGCAACCAGCCGCGAGAACTGATTACGTTGGCGCAATTCTAAGCCGTATTAAGCTAAGAATAAAGACATCTTCAGCGATAAATGCACTAACGTCTATTTATCACGCGCAACACCAACCAAATAGACTGTCCAACCAGCCAGCAAGCTAAGCCCGCCAACCGGTGTAACGGCTCCTAGCCACTGAATATTGGTCACCGCCAATAGGTACAATGAAGCGCTAAATATGACAATACCAACACCTAAGCATAGGGTCGTATAATAGACCAGTTTGTGTGAGCAAAGCTGGGGGTTTAAGCCAATAATCAATAGTGCTAAACCATGATAAAACTGATAGCGATTAGCTAACTCGAAGGTGGCTTGCCGTTGATTCAACGCCAAAACATCGGCCAGCGCATGAGCGCCGAACGCACCAATCGCAACGCCGGTTAAGCAGAGCAGTGCGCCAATAAAAACAGTTAGTTTCACAGCAATGTTAGCGTTCTAAATCGGGCATGTGACACCGGTTCCACCGATTCCACAGTAGCCATTTGGGTTTTTCGCCAAGTATTGCTGATGATACTGTTCAGCATAGTAAAACGGCGGTGCCAGCTCGATCTCGGTGGTGATCTGGCCGTAGCCTTGTTCAACTAAAGTCGACTGATAATCAGTCGCAATTTGTCGTGCAACGGTTAACTGGTCAGCACTCGAGCAGTAGATACCGGATCGATACTGAGTGCCCTTATCATTACCCTGCCGCATCCCTTGGGTTGGGTCATGCAATTCAAAAAATGCCGCAAGTAATTGGGGCAGACTAACAATCGCGGGATCAAATACGACTAACACCACTTCAGTATGACCCGTTCGGCCACTACAAACTTCCTCGTAAGTTGGGTTAGGAGTAAACCCAGCCATGTATCCAACAGCTGTTGTGTAGACACCAGGCATCTGCCAGAATTTTCGTTCCGCGCCCCAAAAACAACCCAAGCCTAGATAAACAGTTTGTAGATTGCCAGCATCGGTATCAAACGGCGGCATGATTGCCCGACCATTTACAAAATGTTTATTTTCAAGCGTCAGCGCGATGTCGCGGCCAGGCAACGCGTTGTCTCGAGATGGAAGTGATAATTTATCTGTAAACACGGTCTTGCTACCTAAGGTGTAATCTATTCAATGCTCAAATAGTACCATTGTTACAAACATCAAGGCTCGACATGAAATTTACTTTCGCTCGCCAGCGAACAAACTAATCAGCTATGACCTAACTTCATTATGAAAAAACAATTATTTACTATCATTACGCTAACCGTCTTTGCATTGTCTTCAATTCCAGCGCAGAGCGGTCAAACTAACAGCGCCGAAAATGCCCGATCAGATGTTTCTAAAACGGTTAGAACAGCGGTGTTCGCTGGAGGCTGCTTTTGGTGTGTGGAGTCTGACTTTGAAAAGCTCAACGGTGTGCTTAGCGCTGTATCTGGCTACACCGGCGGTAGCGCTGCAACGGCTAATTATAAAACCGTAAGCTATACCGAAACCGGTCATTACGAGGCGGTCCAAGTCAGCTATGACCCAAATCAAGTCAGCTACTCTGAACTGGTCGAGTTTTTTTGGCGCCATATCGACCCGACCGACCCCCATGGTCAGTTTTGTGACAAAGGTAGTTCTTATAAATCCGCTATTTTTTATGCCGACGACTCACAAAAATTAGTAGTCGAACAGTCACTGCAACAGTTATCCGCGAATAAACCGTTTACCGCAAATATTGTGACCGCGATTGAAGCCGCGAAGCCTTTTTACCTGGCCGAGGAGTACCACCAAGACTATTATAAGAAAAACCCTATTAGGTATCGCATATACCGATCTCGATGCGGACGAGACCAACGAATCGAGCAGCTTTGGGGTAAACAGGACTAACATCAGAACAAAGCCCAACACAATCACAATTTGCCAGCGGCGCTATTCGCGAAGCGCCGCGCAGCCTATGCAATACTCAGCTGTCAGATCTATCTCCAAGCGTGCCGCCGGAATCGCCTCACTACACTCAAAACATAGCCCGTAGGAGCCGTTAACGAGTCGCAAAAGCGCCTGATCAATACATTTGATTAACTGTATCTGACGGCGCTCGCTAGCCTGCGCCATGGCCTGCCCTTGCATTGCATCCATCCGAGACAAGCGCCCTACACTGTTTTGATCCAGCACCACCGGCTTAGCACTCAAATTAACTGAGTCGATGGTGCGCTGAGCCTGCTCTCGCAGTAACTCTAGCTTGTTTTTATAGAATTTCTGCTGTTGCTTATTGAGCAGCATTTGAACGCGTCAAAATAAGCTCCAGTGGAGAATCATCGAAAGCCGTGTCGAACTCGGTCAAATGTTGCGCATTATCCGCCGTCAAGCCAACAAAATCGAACAAGTCGCGGTCCATTAGATGCGAGCCAGTCACACGCGACATCGACTTAAACACATTAACCACTCTGCCCGGTTGTTCTTGGTCCCAATTAGCTAACATTTGCTTAATTTTCTTACGTTGCAAATTCTCTTGCGAGCCACAGAGATTGCACGGGATAATTGGAAACTCGCGCAACACTGAAAACGCTTCAAGGTCTGATTCTCGACAATACGCCAGCGGCCGAATCACTACATTCTTTTTGTCATCACTGACTAACTTAGGCGGCATACTTTTCAGCCGAGCCCCATGAAACATATTGAGAAATAGTGTTTCAACCATATCGTCCAAGTGGTGCCCCAAAGCTATTTTGGTTGCGCCTAACTCATTCGCAGTGCGATACAAAATACCGCGCCGCAAACGAGAACAAAGTGAACAAGTGGTCTTACCTGCTGGAATCTTATCGGTAACGATACTGTAGGTATCTTCTTCAACGATTTGGTACGGAATGGCGAGCTTATCTAAGTACGCAGGCAGTATCTCGGCTGGAAAACCCGGCTGTTTCTGATCTAGGTTCACCGCAAACAGCTCAAAATTTATTGGCGCACGCCGCTGCAAGGCCTGCAAAATATCAAGCATTGCATAGCTGTCCTTACCACCAGACAAACAGACCATAACGCGATCGCCCTCTTCGATCATGTTGAAGTCAACGATCGCCTCACCAACTTGGCGCTGCAGTCGTTTCACCAGCTTGTTTTGACTATATGCCAACTTTCGAGTGTCTTTCATCGTATTATAATGCCTATGATATTTGCGCGTATTCTACTCCACCAAGTGCGCAGAGGTAAGCGCGATACACACAAGCAATGCATTTCTCTCATCACAAGCGTTAATTCGACGTAAAGTTGTTGCCTGTCACATACATGTAATATGATGACGATTTAATGACGCACATTAAAAACCATATTGAGTGACACCGTCATGACCCACCACATTTTGATAGTTGATGACGAAGCGGCTATCCGTGACATGGTGCGGATGGCCCTAGAAATAGATGGCTTTACCGTATCCGACGCCAGTAATGCGCACCAAGCTGCCAAATTACTCGAAGAAGAGGAAATTGACTTATTACTATTAGACTGGATGATGCCCGGCATTTCTGGAATAGACTTTGCCGGACGCATCAGACGCGAAGGCAACCATCAGGTTGGCATTATCATGTTAACCGCCAAAGATGATGAAGCCGACATGGTTCGCGGCTTAGATGTTGGTGCTGACGATTACGTAAAAAAACCCTTCTCGACTAAGGAACTGCTGTCTAGAATCAATGCTGTGCTCCGAAGGTTGTCGAGTGGCCACGTGTCCGGCGACGTAGTATCGGCCGGCAAGATCACAATCGACTCCGAGCAGCATCGAGTTTTGATCGACGGCAATAATGTTGACTTTAGCCCAACCGAATTTCGCCTTTTACACTTCCTATTAACCCATCCTGATCGCGTATTTGCGCGTGACCAGTTATTAGATAATGTATGGGGCAATCAAGTATATGTCGAAGACAGAACAGTTGACGTGCACATCCGTCGACTGCGTAAAGTGTTGGAACCCTGTGGTTGCGACGACTACATCAATACCGTCAGAGGTGTGGGCTACCGATTCTCGCTACCGGCACTGTAAGATATTGGTCATCCCACTTCAATGAAACAAGACATCATCAAATTCGTCAGCTTATTGGCGACCGCAGGCTTGGTGGGTTGGACACTAAATATTCCTATTTTAGGCATGCTGATCGTCGCAATCGGCATTATTGGCTGGCAGATTCAGCGACTAAATATGCTGCAGAAGTGGGTCGAAAACCCCGGCGGTAACCCGATGCCTGAGATGAGCGGCCAATTCTATCAATTGCACCGCCAGCTGAGCCGCAAAGACACCCAGAACGCCAAACGTAAACGACGACTCAATGAGTTTGTCAGCCAATTTAGACGCGCCATCAGCGCCTTGCCCGACGCCATAGTCCTCGTCGATAACGACGGCAAGATCGAATGGGCGAATACTAATTCAGACCGAATTTTAGGCATACGCTGGCCGGCTGACGCCAATGTGCGATTTGTGAACCTAATTCGCTACCCAGAAGTTGATCAACTGTTACTCGCGCAAAACCCTCCCTCGGTAGGTGTGGAAGTAACAGCATCCACCGATCGCCAAATCACCATCAATATAAAGTGTGTGCGCTATACCAATAAACTACGAATGATAATCGCGCGAGACGTAAGTCGGTTAATCACGGTCAACAAGATACACACCGATTTCGTAGCCAATGTTTCGCATGAGCTCAAGACTCCGCTAACAGTGCTACGTGGTTATTTAGAAATACTGCAAAATAGCCAAGAACTGCCGCAAAAATTTCACAAGCCGATCGCTCAAATGAACATTCAAGGCGCCAGAATGCAGTCGATCGTCAGCGACTTGCTGTACCTTGCTAAACTCGAAGATCATCCCGAAGAGCTACCCATGCAAGCGTTAGATATAACGCATTTAATCAATACGATAATCGAAGCCGTACAGCCACTACTCACCGACAAGCACCATCAACTGGAGTTGGATATCGACCATTCGCTCAAAATGCGAGGAGTCCAAACAGAGCTGCATAGTGCGTTTACAAACCTGATCACCAACGCCATTCACTACACTCCGAGCGGCGGCATAATTCAAATCCAATGGCAAGCCACCGCTTCACACGCGGTGTTCTCGGTAAAAGACAATGGTATCGGTATAGCACCACAACATCTCGACCGTTTAACGCAACGCTTTTATCGGGTCGACAACGATCGTGCACGAGATAGCGGCGGCACCGGTCTAGGCCTGGCAATCGTCAAACATGTTATGCAACGGCACAATGGCCAACTTGAGATCGACAGCAATGAAGATAACGGCAGTGAGTTTCGCTGCGTCTTTCCAATCTATCAAGCCGTCGGCTTCAATGCCGAGGGTAAGCCGTCAAAAGCACCTACTCCGCAGTCAGTCGGCTAACCTCAAGCATTAGCCGATTGGGCAGCTTAGCACGCTTAAGCAAGCGTTAATTTCGCTATAACGTAAGCATGATCGCTCGGCTTATCGGTTTCTTCTCCCGGATTAATTCCGATCAGCTCATTACCGTGTAAAATTTCATACTGAGCGCGATCTTGCTCAGCCAATCTATGGCTTACCAACCCATGCATCAGCACCTGTAACTTGCCACGATGGTTATAATCATAACGTTGATTTTCAGGCAACGACATCACCAAATTTACCGAACCTGAATCGGTTAAGGTCGCGAGTGTGTCGCTTTGCTGAGTATCATTGAAATCGCCTGTCACATAATATTCAACATTGCTTAAGCGAATTTTCTCAAGCTCATTCGCTACTACCATAGCTTGCGCAATCCGAATTTCAGATTTGGCATCGACACCTGGGTTCTCTGGCGCAAAAATACTCGATTGGTGGCGCTTAGATGCAAAATGCACATTGATTACCTCCAACTTTTGGGACGAAGCGGTATGCGTAAAGCAAACCACTAAAGGTTTGCGTGAATCGGTATAACACGGATCGTTAGTACCGAGCAGCCGCAATGACCCGAGATCCGGCGTAACACGGTCAGCGCGATACAAAAATGCATTACGAATATTACCGCCAGGCTGACCGCCATCAGCGCCACTTTCTGGTGGTATATCTAACCATGCGTAGCGCACTTCAGTGAGGGTCTCAATCGCCTCAATCAGCTTCTGGTAAGTTACCGTTGCATCCACCACTGTGGTTAGCTCAGCGCCATCGCTGTCTTGAATTTCTTGTAATGCAATTATGTCCGGACACAAGGCTTGTAGCCCTACCGCTTGCGCCAAGGTATGAAAGCGCCCTTCCCCCCAATCATCGTCAATATCCTGCCGAGGGTTAGACACACGGTGCTCCGACTCAACGTGCGGGTCAAGATTGAAACAATTCAAGGTCATTATGGTGACCGAAGCATCATCGCTAAACAATGCCGTTTTAGAAAGCTCAACAAAATACGGGTCAATAGTGAACGGTTGATCAACCGACATCTGATACGCGTCCGCTCGAAAATGCAGAGGGCCGGTGATTCGACTGCGCAACTTGGCGCCCAAGTTAAGCCGTTGCGCATGATTATAATTACTTACTCTAAATCCGGGAAACCATCTTAGTGGATTGCTGTTTTCGACGATAACACCACCGTCTTCAGTGCGAACTGCACTGCGATCCACGCCAGAGCTATCTAGGGCTAGTACATAATCGCCGTGCGCATTGCTTGGTGCGATAAAGGTCTGCCCAGACGCGATAGTCACAAGCATGCCCTCCAATGCATTCAATAATCGAGCAAGGCGCGCATTATCATTCGGGATCAATTGCGCGGTAATTTCTATCGGATCAACTTGATAATCAGCCGGATTAACTCGAACGACATCTGCCTCGATAAGCCGTAATTGCGTAACTGGCTTGGCCGTTTCATGCTTTATGTAATTCAAGCATTCGCCTTCGGCTTCCACCATCACACCAACCTCTGGTCGCCAACCGGGGCTATAAACAAATACCGCGTCCGAGCCTAGTCGATCCCACTCTTTGTTGGGAGTTTGAATATAAAAACCGCGCCTGAGCACGCCGGTGACAACACCAGCTACCGTTACGGTTTCACCGCTGAACGGAGAATAAAGTGAGTCGCCCTGAATATCCCTGATAGTTACCTTAGTCACAAATAGTTTCTGTATTAAGCCAGTATTAACTGCAGTATAAACAAAAAGAGCCGACTAACCCTGGTTAGCCGGCTCTTTTGTAAACAGGAGCTTACTGATTACGCTAATTTCTCGGTAATCCGATCCAATGTTGTGTGGCGTACGTCTTGCCCTTCAACTAGGTAAATCACGTTTTCACAGATATTGATGCAGTGATCGCCAATCCTCTCCAGCGATCTGGCGGCCCACATTACGTCTAATGCGTCGGATATGTTGTCTGAGTTTTTCTTCATCAGCCCAACTAAGCGGACAATAACTCGCGCATACTCTTCATCGATTGCATTGTCCATACGCATGTTAGTCACAGCCGAGCGTGAATCCATACGCGCATAGGTATTCAAGGTTGCGTGCAATAACTCTTTCACATGCTCGCCCAAGGACAACAACCCCTTAAACGATTTGTTAGAGGCATCATTGTCGATGGCATGTCGAACCATATTGGCAACTCGCTCCGCTTCATCGCCAATACGCTCTAAATCGCGAACCGATTTTGATGTTGCGATAATAAGCCTTAGATCGCCAGCAGCAGGCTGACGTTTAGCTAATATTTGTGTGCACTCTTCGTCGATAACCATCTCAAGCTTATTGATCTTTCGATCAAGCTTTTCGACATCAACGATATTCTCCGCCGAATCCAGCCGCAATGCTTCAAGAGCTTTATCTAGCTGCGATTCCACTAAGCCGCCCATCTTGAGCACACGTGTGCGTATTTCGTCTAGTTCATCGTCAAATTGACGAGAAATATGTCCACCAATTTTAATTTCTTCGTTCATAAGTCTTCTTGAGTTTGGCGTAATCGCCTAGTTAAGGTTAGCGATATTAGGATTACCCTATTCGGCCAGTAATATATTCTTCGGTCAATTGATGCTGAGGATTAGTGAATACCGTTGATGTGTCATTCACCTCAATCAGTTTCCCCAAATGGAAGTATGCGGTGCGCTGTGATACTCGCGCGGCTTGTTGCATCGAGTGCGTGACGATACAGATAGTAAAGTTCTCGCTTAACTCACGAATCAGCTCTTCAACCGTAGCCGTAGCAATTGGGTCAAGCGCAGAACAAGGTTCATCCATCAAGATTACTTCTGGATTCACTGCAATGGCGCGCGCAATACAAAGGCGCTGTTGTTGACCGCCCGATAAGCCAGTCGCTGGCTCATCAAGTCGCTCCTTCACTTCTTTCCATAACCCACATCGAATTAGGCTTTGTTCAACCAATTCATCAAGTTCCACCTTATTATCGGTCAAGCCATGTATGCGTGCACCATACGCAACATTTTCATAGATCGACTTAGGGAATGGATTGGGCTTTTGGAACACCATGCCCACACGCGCGCGGAGTTCAACAACATCGATTTTCTTGTCATAGATATTCTGAGATTCCAACATCAACTCACCAGAAACACGACAGATATCGATGGTGTCATTCATTCGATTTAAACATCTCAGAAAGGTCGATTTACCACAACCGGAAGGACCAATCATCGACACTACTTGGTTCCGACCAATATCTAGGTTGACGTCAAAAATGGCTTGCTTCTCACCATAAAAAACGTCGACGTTGCGTACTCGCATTTTCGGGTCATCCAATAAAGGAAGCCCTGTTGTCTGGTATGTTTCGCTCACAATTTCAGCCTTAGTGTGTTGTGCATTATTCATTGTAACTGCCTTATTCAATTTAGAGTACTCAGGTTTACCAACGTCGTTCTAGGCGTCTACGCAACCAAACCGCCAAGCTATTCATACAAATCAAGAAGCTTAATAGCACCATAATCGCGGCAGATGTTTTTTCGACAAATGCACGTTCAGGGCTATCTGACCATAGAAAGATCTGCACTGGTAACACCGTCGCAGAATCCGTGACACTGCCAGGCACATCGACAATGAATGCCACCATCCCGATCATTAATAGCGGAGCTGTTTCACCAAGCGCTTGCGCCATGCCAATAATAGTTCCGGTTAACATGCCGGGCATGGCTAACGGCAGCACATGATGAATCACGGTTTGCATCTTCGATGCTCCCATGCCCATTGCCGCATCGCGAATTGAAGGCGGCACCGCCTTAATTGCAGCACGACTAGAAATAATAATCGTCGGCAAGGTCATCAGTGTTAGCACAAAGCCGCCAATTAAGGGTACCGAGCGCGGTAGACCAAAGAAATTAATAAAAACAGCCAAGCCCAACAAACCAAAGATCACAGATGGCACCGCCGCGAGGTTATTGATATTCACTTCAATAAAGTCAGTAATCTTGTTTTGCGGAGCAAACTCTTCAAGATAAATAGCCGTGGAAACAGCTATTGGAAACGACAGCAACAGTGTGACCATGAGAGTCAGAATTGAACCCATAATTGCGCCCTTAATGCCGGCCAACTCGGGTTCACGTGAGTCCGAGTTTGTAAACAATATGGTATTTAACTTGGTATACACTGCGCCGGATTTCACCAGCTTATCCACGATTTCAAGCTGTGAATCACTCAAACGATTAATTTGATCAGCCGCGTCAATGTCACGCCCATAGCTGTGCTTAAAATACATATCAAAATCGTCATCAGCGATCATGCTAATGGTCTGGGTCGTGCCGATCAACGTGGGGTCATCAACCACCATATTGCGCAATATTAACGGCATGTCACTGGTGAAAATCGCATACAGGCCACGTTTTGCCTTGCGATCGGTTACCTCAGGAAACATCTCGCGTAATGATTTCTTAAAGAAAGACTCAAAACTAGCCGCCTTTATTTCTTTCTCGGTGCTGTCTGGGGTCAGTCCTAAGGCTTCCGCATCAAATGTAATTGGCACATCCACATAGGTTTGGGTAAATGCACCAACTCCCTTGCCAATAATATCGGTAAATAGAAAAACCACCGCCGCTAAGCCAAATGCTATCGAAAGCCTACCGAACCAACGGAATCGACGTTCAGCTGCATGTCGTTGTTTTAATTTAGCCGCGCGTCGTTCAGCCGCTACAGCGCGTGGATCCTGTTCGGTTTCTGGTAATTGATCAGTCATACTGTTCTCGGTATTTCTTCACTACACGCAATGCAATCACGTTTAAGAATAAGGTAATAAGGAACAAGAAAAGCCCCAACGCAAACGCCGCAAGTGTTTTTGCGCTGTCGAATTCTTGGTCGCCTACTAATAGAGTTACTATCTGTACGGTCACAGTGGTAACCGCTTCGAGCGGGTTCACCGTTAGGTTAGCCGCCAACCCGGCAGCCATTACCACAATCATAGTTTCGCCAATTGCACGCGATGCGGCTAACAGCACACCACCAACAATGCCCGGCAATGCGGCTGGAAAAATTACTCGCTTTATGGTTTCCGATTGAGTCGCGCCCAAGCCAAACGAACCATCGCGCAGGCTCTGCGGCACAGCATTAATCACATCGTCAGAAAGTGACGACACAAACGGAATAATCATCACGCCCATGACGATACCAGCGGCCAACGCACTCTCGGATGAGACCGCCAAATTGGCCAACCAATCAATACCATTTTCTGCGCCCCAATCTCGTGCAGCATCGCCATATTGACGAATCGCTGGAGCTACGGTAAGTGCCGCGAAAAAGCCGTAGACTACGGTCGGTACCCCAGCCAAAATTTCTAATGTAGGCTTAACAAAGCCGCGTACCCGACGGCTCGCGTATTCAGACAAGTAAATAGCCGACATTAACCCAATGGGAACCGCTATGAGTAACGCGATAAATGAGATCAGCAAAGTCCCGACGATTAACGGGATCACGCCAAACGAACCTGAGGCCCCCGCTTGATCAGCTCGAATCGCAATTTGCGGACTCCAATGGGTACCAAATAAGAATTCAGTAATCGGCACTTTCTGAAAAAATGCGATTGACTCAAACAATACTGAAAACACGATTCCAAAGGTAGTAAAGATCGCGATGCTTGAACAGATAAACAGCGTGGCATTAAATACCTTTTCAACCGAATAGCGCGCATTATTGTCGGCCCTAACGGCACGCAAACCTAGTAACAAGCCAACCGCAAGCGCGCACAATGACAGAATCGGCATGGCTTTCGCGCTAATGGCATTCAGGTTTTGCAAACGTTCGATCGCAGGCCGGTACTCAATGCCAATCGATTCGACTGAGCCAATACCAGAAGCCACATTCTCAACCTGACTAAGAACCAAGCCAAGACTTTCGGGACTCAACTGTTTGGCTTCAGCAGGCAAGGAACTTTTCACCAGTGAGGCAATAATTGATCCGTCCAAGGCCAACCAAAGAAACACCAGCAGTAAGGACGGAATCAAGGCCCACAAGCCAACCATTGTCGCGTAATAGCTTGGCAGTGCTGCCAAGCTGCGAATGCCGCCAGCTGGCTTAGCAATTTGCTGAGAGCGCGTATGCCCCAGGAAATAGGCCACCGCTGACGCCGCAAAAATAATAATGAGTAAAGAGGATAAAGTCATCGTACGAAGTCGTTTTCCGTCGAGTGCAATGGGTCGTAGAGACCCTAAATTAAGCCAGCAAGCCTATCATAAATTATGAGTCTTACAGAATCATGAAAGCGGCAATAAGTAGGGTTTGAATAGTACTGTATTTACACGTGAAAAAAATGATGAATGAGTGTACTACCCATTCATCATCGCAACCCGAAGGTTAGTCTCTCGCAAGATGAGACCACCGAGTCTTATAGGCGGCACGACTCATCTCAGCGAAAAGCAGATTTAAAGCGCTAGATTTGTTAACGCTTTGGCACCAACAGCCATCTCTTTATACTTGTCAGCATCCAATGGAATCAAGCCTTTGTCGACCAAATATCCATCTTCACCGATTGCGTCTTCAGAGATAAATGCATTCAAAAACTCTTCAATGCCAGGAACCGTACCGATGTGCGCTTTCTTAACATAGAAATACAGCGGACGACTCACTTTATAGTCACCAGCAGCAATCGCATCAAAAGTTGGCGCCATGCCATCAATTACCGAACCTTGGACCATGTCAGAATTTTGATCTAGAAAACTAAAACCGAAGATTCCGAGTGCGTTAGGGTTCGCAACCAACTTGTTAACGATAAGATTATCGTTCTCACCAGCTTCGATATAAGCACCGTCTTCGCGTACAGCTCGACCGATTACTTTGACAATGTCTTTCCCCTTTGCCGCCGCACCTTTCTTCTTAACAGTTGAGGCCCAAGCATCTTGAATACCGAGTTTTGCAACCAGCGCTTCAATTTCACTTTTCTGATCTGCGCCTAAACCGCGTAGCGTTTCGATATCAGCAATCTGGCGAGCACCGCCTTCAAGCGCCAATTCTGCAAACGCATCACGGGTACCTGATGTTGGTGGTGGGCCAAGCACTTCAATTTTGCTCGCTGGCAATGCTGAATTAACGTCTTTCCAAGTTTTATTTGGATTTTCGATCAATTTACCATCTGGGCCAGGAACCATTTTAGCAAGAGCAAGATATATGTCTTTGCGAGTCAGGTTATATGCAGTCGAACCCTTTGCGTTGGCCAATACGATTCCGTCGAATCCGATCAACACTTCAACGATGTCTTTAACACCGTTGGCTTGGCATTGCTCGAACTCGCTAGACTTGATACGACGAGACGCATTCGCGACGTCCGGAGTAGCAACACCAACGCCGTTACAAAAAAGCTTCAAACCGCCGCCAGAACCAGTCGATTCGACTTTTGGCGCCTTGAAGTCCGATGATTTACCAAACCGCTCAGCCACAACGGTGGCAAACGGATAAACGGTAGATGAGCCAACAATGCTAATTGAATCGCGCGCTGCGGCTGTAGAAATATTGAAGGCGGCGGTAGTAGCTACTAGGCCTAGGACTAACTTATTCACAGTTTTTCTCCTTACTATTAAGGTATCTGGGGGTTATCTGAAACTGTGGCTATCCTAATCGGCCTGTGTGACAAGATTATGACAGCTAAAATAAGCTGCTATACGCGCTTCAATGCTGGTTAAACCCTTGTTTTTT
Source organism: Arenicella xantha (assembly GCF_003315245.1). Lineage (NCBI taxonomy): Bacteria > Pseudomonadati > Pseudomonadota > Gammaproteobacteria > Arenicellales > Arenicellaceae > Arenicella > Arenicella xantha. Next base: position 354,402 of record NZ_QNRT01000002.1, read on the forward strand.
AATGTATTCCCCCATGAATTTACGAGTTTGCGAGGCCGATTGCTTCGCCATTTGCTGGGTAAATGTCACATTTAATTTGCCGTTGGTACGGCGCTGGTAATAATCGGCGACTTCGGCATCGTACTCATCTAAGACCACATCCGTCTCGCCACGTTCAGGATAAGCGTTTTGATGAAACACCGCTTCGATAGGCAACCTCGGTTTTGCAGCTGGGTCTTGATCCGGGTAGCCTAGGCACAAACCAAATACTGGGTAAACCAAATCCGGTAGCGCAAGCAATTCTGTCACCTGCTCTGGATCGTTGCGAATTCCGCCGATATAGCAGCAACCAAGCCCGTCACTCTCTGCAGCCACCACCACGTTTTGCGCAAACAGAGCGACATCAACGGTAGCCGCAATAAATTGTTCAGTCCAGGAAAAATCGGGTTCCTCGGCAGCAACGTCGCGGCGAATGCGATCACGATTTCGACTTAAATCAGCACAAAACACCAAAAACTCCGGCGCCGACTCCACATAAGGCTGACCACCGGCTAACTTGGCAAATTTCGCTCTATTGGCAGAGTCTGACACTCGAATAACGGACACCGCTTGGATAAACGATGAGCTCGAAGCCATTTGACCAGCACGGATGTATTCTTTAAGTTGTGAGTCAGCCAGCGGTTGATCACTAAAGCGACGAATAGATCGATGCTTAAGTATGGTTGCAATTGTGTCATTCATAGCCTTAGGCCTCCCGTGATGCGTCTTGAACCAGAACATAAGGCGCTACGACCAGAGTCCAAAGCTCAGCGTCGTCTTGATACCATTTACGCGCTAAATCACTCGATGGCGCGGAAATTTTAGCGGCGTCAATCAACGGCTTCAATGTAGCAGCATCATCCTCGGCAATGCTCACACCGATGCTGACGAGATCAAGACTCGGATCGACAACCAATACTTTGCCTTGAGCGAAAAAACGTTGCAGCTCACGCCATGCGCAGTGAGCGGTTTCAGAATGAAGTTTTGCCACAAGGTTAGATTGCGCCTCGTTAATATTCATGTTTATTTTACAAACCCGTTTATCGATTATTACCAAGTAAGCGCAGCGTATTCACTACACTTCGGAACGCTATACAACCGCCAGCGCCAATACTCTGGCTGCAAAAAGCAAAAAAGCCCCACTACTCAGTGAGGCCCTTTGCGTGATTCATGTGCAGCTAATGATTAATCATCAAGCTTTTCTGCTTCTTCACTCACTGCTTCTTTAGTCGCTTCAGCAGCTTCTTCAGCGGAATCCATTGCGTCGTCAGCCATATCAGCACTGTCAGACATTGCGCCATCAATTGCGTCGGCAGCACCGTCGACCATGTCTTCAGCACCGTCCATTGCGTCTTTGGCCATATCACTAGCACCGTCCATCGCATCTTCGGCCATATCGCTAGCACCTTCAACTGCATCGCTTGCCGCGTCAGCTACTGCATCGCCAGCATCGTCTGCCATTTCTGCCGCTGAATCTACCGCGTCAGCAGTCGCATCAACTGCGTCTGAAGCGGCTTCTTTAGTCGCATCTATTGCATTACTAATCGCGCTATCTTCGCTTTGATTGCCACATGCCGCTAGAATCAACATCAGCATTGCGGTTAAAGCCGTTTTGGAAATAAGTTTCATAATAGCCTCCCAATCGAGGGATTGGTCTTATAATTGTTGTGTGGTGTACGCCAAACTGAATTGTAATGTTCGTTAGACAACACAGTCCGGACACCAATCATTATACTCAACTAAGCTGTTCCTACCATGTAAATTCAGCAAAATGAAACTTTCTTGCATGGCACAGCGAACAAGAGACGCATTATTTCGACATTAACCGTCCAACTTTGATTGATAAAGTCGTAGCTTTGTAGTAAAAATGCCTGCTAATTTTTCAGGCGACGAGTTGCCACTTTGATTAATTCGCTTTATCGAGCACAATTCTATTTGGGTTACTAATGGTCGGTTCAATGACCAGATGTGGCTTTTAGAGATTGCAAACATAGAGTAAACCTAAAAGTGCAGAATTCGGCATGCCCACGCCGAGCAACTCTTAACTCAACGCAAACTAACCAGTAGCAAGAAAGTGACTAATAAAAAAGCGTCTACTGCCGCAGACCAGGCAGAAAATTTGATTCATGGCGTCGCTCCTTACCAAGAGAAAGCGAACGAAGAGTATATGAACCCGGAACAAGTTGAACACTTTCGGAATATATTACTGTCGTGGAAACGAAACTTGCTCGATGAAGTGTCTAGAACGATTCATTTAATGCAAGATGAAAACATCAATCATCCTGACCCTAACGATCGAGCAAGTCAGGAAACAGACATGTCGCTTGAGTTACGTAACCGCGACCGTGAACGTAAACTACTAAAGAAGATTGATCAAACCATCACGCGCGTCGATAACGATGACTACGGTTGGTGTGATCGATGTGGCATTGAAATTGGCATTCGTCGCCTAGAAGCACGACCAACTGCTGAGCTATGCGTTGACTGCAAGACACTCAATGAAATTAAAGAAAGGCAGATGATTTAGTCATCGGCGCATTCACGAAGCAAGAAAGCGCTCACCAGGTTGAGTTCACAATATAAAAAGCCCGCTAAATATCTGCGGGCTTTTTTAATGATCAATCTAGCCTGCTTGTCATACAGCTAGTACCACACGTTTCAAGCAGGATTAACAGTGCAGCTATGATTTAACCAGCGAATCTGGGGTCGCCACATACTCCACGTACGCGCCCTCCTCTAGCTCCCTTATCCACTGCTTATATTCACGGTCAGCTCGTTGTCGACGGAGAATTTGCTCAGCTCGGCCGCGAACCATCTGCTCAGTGATGTTCTTTTTACGACGATCATCGGCTATTAGGATATGCATGCCAAACTGAGTCTCGATCGGCTGACTGACTTCACCTAAAGGGAGCTTTTGAAATGTTTCCTCAAACGCTGGCACCATCTCACCAGGTGAAACCCAACCCAAACTTCCTCCATTTGCAGCGGATACCGAATCGTCTGAATAAATGCGTGCTAGAGCAGAAAAGTCTTCTCCATTATTAATTCGTTGACGTAGATCAAACAGCTTCTTAGCGGCTTGCGATTTCGCTACCTTAGAATCAGACGAGATAAGAATGTGGCGAACTTTAGTTTGAATAATCTCAGTTCTGTCGCCCTTCATATCGAGCAATTTGAGAATATGGTAACCATTCGCGGTTTCGAGAACCTGAGACACCTCTCCGACCTGAACATCTTTGAGCGCGCTAACGTAGATTTCAGGTAACTGCCCAGTTGAGCGCCATCCAATCACACCACCTTCTTGCGCATCAGTCGCCTCAGAATAAGTGAGAACCGCTTGCTGAAAGCTTAGTCCGGTATCGATTTCATCTCGCACTTGGCGCGCAAGCTCTGCAGCGTTATCGCCGTTCTTAATCAATATGCGAGCAATCTGATATTCCGACGTATCAGCATCAAGATCATTCGCGGCTATAAACGTCTCTATTTCGTAATCCGGTACGATTACGCGCGAACGCGCATAGTAATCGGTGAATCTTGAAATAACCATCGAGTCACGAACCGATTCTTGGAACATTCCAAAAGGTTGTCCTGCCGCGGAAATTTGTGCCTTTAATTCGGCTACCGTGGCGTTTTGCTGTGCAGCAAAACGCTCCATTGTGGCCTGCACCTCAGCATCACTCACCTCAATTCCGCGACGCTGCGCTTCCTGAACTTGCAAGCGATCGCTAACCATGGTCTCGAGCAATTGCTGGCTAAGCCCTGGAGGCGGTGTTTGCCCAGCAGCTTTAAGCTCATCCAAAACCGTCACCATACGATAATCGAACTCGGACTGCGTAATCACATCCTCATTAACAATTACCAATACGCGATCCGCGTATGAATGGGCCGTTAAGCTTGTTATTAAAGCAATGAAGGCGATTGCAGACGCCAGTGATAATTTCATAATATTCAATGGTTTATTCCTAATGAGATGGCCAATTTAGCGGCATCTATAGCCCGGTTCTAACGCGACCTAATGAGGTCAGCTCTAGTTCAACAAACACAGAGGTGCGTTTGTCTTCAATGTCCCGGTTATGTATTCGATCAGTTCCGATGAAGCGTAGTTTCCAGCAGCAAGCGTTGTACTCAAGCCCAACGGTGGTCGCTAGACTCTCTTCATCTTCAACCGAGTAGCGTTCTTCACCAAAAAACTGCCAGCGATCAGAAATCGGCCAATTAGCCGACACAGTCACTTGGTCAACAACTTGAGTGCCGAAGTCAGAGCGATAATACCCAACACTTACGTTCTTTCGATCATCATCGTCGGGTTGGTACGACACCGCAAAGCGAGCGGTTCTTAACTCACTCTCGTCATGATCATACTGAAGAAAAGTGTAAGTAGACCACGCACCGGCTGATTCCGTCCTCACCTCAGCAAGCAGATCTCCAAGACCACTTTCGATCGTTGCCGATGTGCTCGACAAGCCTTGCTCCAAGTCATCTAATATCACCAGCTGACCGACACTCGCTGTCAACCGTTGATCACCAGACTCATTGTCAAGCATACGAGTGGTCACGCCAACAGTAACCTGATTGGTATCACCAACGCGGTCATCACCATAGAAGCGGTTTTCGCGAAATATATTGCTAAAATTATTCAACGAAACTTGACTGGTGTCGAACAGCGGAATGTCACTTTGATCCTCTTCCGGCGCGTACACGTAGTACAAGCGAGGTTCCAACGTTTGCAAAGCCGCATCACCAAACCAGCTAGTGTTACGTTCAAAAACCACACCAGAGTCTATACTAAAGATTGGTACCGCAAATGATGGGTTGTCTTCAACGCCAGCGTCAACATTGTCCAACTGATAGGAACGCGAATACAGAGAAACACGCGGTTTAACGTAACCCCAGATATTATCTAGCGGTAACTCCACATAGGGATTTAGCGAAGTTCGAGTACCTTCTATGCGCGAATCTGAACTGAAATTAGTATAGCTTGCGTCAAGTCCATAACGCATCCCCATAGGACCTTCAGGTAGGTTTGTGCGCATTCCGATCGAAGGTAGCCGCTCATACGGCTTAAACTGCTCCGAGATTCGATCGTCAATGATTTGATACTCGCTGGCGCGCGCGCCAATACGGACATACTTTCCAGAATAGTTAAGTTGCACGTCACGCGGAACATACGTCGCCGAAAAGTAGCGGATATCATTTCTAAGATCATCAAAATAATCGATATCAGAAACGTCATTGTAATTAATCTGGCCAGATAAGCTATCGGTGAACTGTTGAGAGTGCTGGATCGTCAAAAGACTACGATCATCATCTATTTCAGCATCGGGAGTCCCAGCCAAGATGTTTCTTGCTTCGACTTCGCTTCGATAGAATTCGTCACCAGACATATTTTCACCGTATATATAAGTCGATGAACGTTGAGTCTGCAGGCGATACTCTAAGCCGACCTGAACACCACGATCGCTATAATAGCGAGGCGTAATAGTGGCATCTTGGTTTTTTGCTATGTTCCAATACCAAGGTAACTCGAATATGTTACCGGAGTCTGCATCGGAACCAAAGCCAGGCGTCAATAGACCAGTTTTACGCTCGTCATTGAGTGGAAACGATATATAAGGGGTATAGAATATCGGGATGCCTTGAAATCGCACCGTTGCGCCACGCGCTTTACCAACACCAGCAACGCGATCTAACTCTAAATCACGGGCACCGATCACTACGCTGTCATCGCCTTCCGCACAGGTGGTGTATTTAGCATTCTCTAAACGTACTACGCCCTCACCTTCTAGATTAACCAGATCAGCGGTGCCACGAGATTCGATCTGAGCCGTATCGACCCCATCTTTTGACGTGAGCCCTTTAGATAATTTAAATTGCGCATTGGTCATGGAACCAATCTGTGTGGGCACATGCACATCAATGGAGTCACTCGCTAAATAATCACCATTTTCGGAGATCATTTCAACGTTTCCATCAGCGACGACACGCTCACTTTCGCGATAATAACGCAGCTTATCAGCAACAATGGTTTGGCGCCCTTGTTGAACCTCCGCATCGCCCTCGAGCAACACTAAGTCCTGACCTTGAGCTTCAACCGAATCCGCCTCCAATGAAATCGGAAACTTGCCATCAGCATTTTTGGCTAATTGCGGAGTTTCAAATTTCAGTTCTGACGGTTTGCAAATACAGTTACTCCCTTTGCATGCGGCCTGAGCAGTATTTGCCATCAGTAGTGACGCCGCAATACTCGCAAGCGCCAATCCGTGTTTCATTTGAAGTGATATTCGATTCACTCGCACACCTTTTTATTAGTTGTAATTTAAACGCAGAACGTCGGAGCTATAGATCTTGGCAGTATAGATCTTGGCAAAAAGTCTAATCGACATGCTAACTCGACTTTTACTCGTTACACCGAAACCTAATACATGCAGTCATGGCAAACTGTGAACTACTTCACTCAACGAAGTAGATCCATAGTCACTAGCCGCGAACAACACAATCAATCCGCAGCTCGAACTGATCAAACATCACCAATTCTGTATACTTGCTGGAACATATTATAGAGCAATACGAGCCGCACTGCTAAGCTACGATTAAGACCTTTTAATTAAAAACCGAATTAAAAATTTTAGCCCTTGCCTTTTCACGTTAAAGCGCTCTAACCTTCCGCAATTCACATTAGCTATCAACTAACCGTTACGTATTTTGGATAAACGATACCAGCAAGCACTAATCTGGCTACAGACCCAGCAATCAATGCCTGACGCGCGCCTATCGGTTGCCTCGGCTGACGCCAGCTTCCGGCGTTATTTTCGTGTACACACAGCCCAGCAAAGCTACATCTTAATGGATGCGCCGCCCGACAAAGAGAACTCCTCGTTATTTGTCACAATCGCCCAAGCGCTTAGCCGACTCGACGTTCACGCGCCAACCATTTACGCGGCCGACCTTGAACTAGGCTTTCTACTACTGGAAGATCTAGGCGACCGAACGTACCTTGACGAACTGAAGGACGAACCAAATAAGCTCTATTCTGATGCTCTCGCCGCGCTAGTGAAACTTCAACATGGGGAAATTAACTCCACCAACAACACTATCGAGACATATGATAAAAATCGCTTACAAAGTGAAATGGACTTATTTGAAGACTGGTTCATCAAACGTCACTTAGGCTTAAACTTACAGCCGGCGCAAGTTGCCACACTCGGCCGTATTCAACGCTATCTCATCGACACTTGCTTAACCCAGCCACAAGTATGGGTTCATCGAGATTTTCATTCGAGAAACTTGATGATCACAGATCGCAACTCGCCGGGCGTAATTGATTTTCAAGACTTAGTCGTTGGGCCATTGGCGTATGATCTCGCCTCGATCTTCAAGGATTGCTACATTGCTTGGCCTCGCAGTCGCCAGCTAACGTGGCTCAGGGAGTATCAACAACTTGCCAACGATATGCTCGACCTACCGCAATTCAGCTTCGATGAATTAGTGAGATGGTATGACCTAACCGGCCTACAACGACACCTAAAAGTTTTGGGCATCTTCTGCCGATTGAACTATCGCGACAACAAACCCAATTATCTTAATGACTTACCAATGGTTGCCAATTATGTAATTGAAGTAATTGATCTCTACCCCGAACTGCAAGAATTTGGTCTTCACTTTCGACCAATGATCGAGAGCGCTACCGCATGAGTGACTATCTTGCTAAGGCCACCACCGTGGTTTTGCTAGCCGCCGGCCGCGGCGCGCGCATGCGACCTCTGACCGATACCACACCAAAACCGCTACTCACTGTCGGCCCGCGTACTTTAATCGAACACCATTTATCTAAACTCGCGTCCTTAGGCTTTAAAAATGTGGTAATTAATACCGCGCATTTAGCGGAACAGTTTCCAGCAAAATTGGGCGACGGCGCGCAATACGGACTATCAATACAATACTCGGACGAGTCGCAATTTGGCGCCTTAGAAACCGCGGGAGGACTTCAGCATGCAGTGCCGTTAATTCACAGCGATCCATTCTTGGTAATTAACAGCGACATCTGGACCGACTTCGACTTCACCGTGTTACTACGCCCGCTAGGTGTGCTGGGGCGGCTGGTGATGGTTAACAATCCGGCACACAATCAACGCGGCGACTTTGTATTAAAGCAGGACGGCTATTTAGATGTGATGCCTGAGCACACTACCACAGGCCTCACCTTTAGCGGCATCGCGCTCTACCACAAAGCGATGTTTGCGCCATTACCTCACGGCAAACAAGCCCTCGCTCCGCTTCTAAGAAACTGTATGAAAACGCAACAACTAGAAGGCATTCAACATACTGGAAAGTGGGTCGACGTTGGCACGCCTGAAAGACTCGAACAACTAAATCAAACTTACAAAATTCGCTACTAGATCAGCGCGAACCTTAGCCGCATCGAACTGTGGAACTAAATCGCTAAGTTGCGTCACTCGCAAACCCTGATAGCCACAGGGGTCAATATTAGTAAATGGACTTAAATCCAAATCAATATTTAGACTCAAACCGTGGTAACTCCTACCGCGTCGAATACGCAAGCCTAACGCCGCTATTTTGGCTCCATCTACATACACACCAGGCGCATCCTGACGTCGCTCAGCAAGCACCGACAACGACGCCAAAGTATCAATCACTGCTTGCTCCAAGCTAGCGACCAGCGTTTTTACCCCGAGACCTAACGGCTTTAAATGCAGCAATGGATATAAAATTAATTGCCCTGGGCCATGGTAAGTAATTTGTCCGCCACGATCCGTTTTTATAGTCGGAATATCGCTCGGCAACAAGGTCTGCAATTGGCATGCTGTTCCTTGAGTATATACTCGCTCATGTTCTAACAACCATATTTGGTCGTTATTGATATCATCGTCTACCGACTTAGAAACATGTTCAAGCATCGCTGAATGTGCATCCGAATAAGCAGACTGTGCGAACTCGCAAACTTCAATACTTCGCCCTGAACCAGTTTCAAGCAAGCGCGACGAACGTAGCTTGAGCGCAGACTCGAAATCCATATTAAAGCGTCATCACAACGCGCGACGACTGGCTAATAAGCAGATAAATAGCCTCCAATTGCTCTCTATTTTGCAGCCGTACCACAGCAGTGACCGATTCAAACTTACCGGTTCGACTCGTATTTGTACTCGTTTTGAGTAACGCATTATCATCGACCATCGGGGTAATCAAACCACGAATATAATCAGCCGCGGGTTGCTCATCTTGCGTGCGACACATCGCCTTGAAAGCAAAGTCACACGGGTATTCAATAAAATCAAAGCCATCTTTAGGCGTTGAGTCTGGAGAAGAAGGCACGTCACTCATAACTGTTCTACAAATCGTCTGGTTAGTCTGAATTAATCTACCCGATTAATCGGCCATCATTTGATGGATGCTGAGTTTAATCGAGTCAACCAACTGTTTCCACCAGCCAGCCTCATCAACCTGAGTTGCTGCCACCAGCGGCACTTCAGCTAGGGTTGTACCGCCTAACTGAACCGACGCAAGTCCAACACTTTGATCAGCAATAATTGGCGCCTCAAAATACGGACTGTATTGTAATGCTACAGTGACCTCTTTTTGCCTATTTTTCGGAACCACAAGATCAATGTTTGATGCGGCACGCATTTCTAACGAATCTGCTAGTCCGCCGTAAACCTTGGCACTAACCGCCCCTTCGTCAGAAACAGACACACGAACAGCGTCATAAGCGGCAAAACCGTAATTTAATAGCGCCAGCACCTGTTTCTCGCGTGTACGCTCACTTTCGGAACCGAGCACCACCGCAATCCAACGTTGACTGCCACGTTGAGCACTAGCGACTAAGCAGTACCCAGCGGCCTCAGTGTGCCCAGTTTTGAGACCATCAACACTATCGTCTTTCCATAACAGTCTGTTGCGATTCTTTTGAGTGATATTATTGTGTGTGTATTCCTTCTCAGAATACCAAGAGTAAAACTCTGGGAATTCGCGAATAATAGCCGCCGCTAAACGGGCGATATCATGTGCTGACATAGCATGCCCTTCGGCCGGCAGACCTGAACTATTTTCAAAATGAGACTGCTGCAAGCCTAATTCGGCGGCAGCCTGATTCATCAACTGCGCAAATGCGTACTCAGTGCCACCAGCGTACTCAGCAAGCGCGATTGCCGCATCGTTTCCAGACTGAATAATCGTACTCTTTAAAAGATGCGCTAATTCAATTCGCGTGTTGACATCAGCAAACATCCGCGACCCTTCAGCACGCCAGGCATCTTCACTAATGGGGACTTGACTAGACAAACTGATATCGCCATCGCGCAATCTCTGAAATACCACATAATTCATCATCAGCTTAGTGATGCTCGCCGGCGGCATAGGCTGATCGGCATTATGTCCAGTCACCACCGTGCCACTGTTCATTTCCATTAAAACCCACGCCTTGGCATCAAACTCTGGTGCTGGCAGGTTTGACGAAACGAGATTCGATTGCAACTCAAACGCCTTCGCAACGGGAATACAAACGAAGATCAAGGTAAAAAGTAAAGTTGAGCGTTTAATAGACATAGTAGACATCAAATAGGGACTAATTATTGGCGTTGCGCTTGGCCGCTGCAATAGCAACACTCAGGTCATAAACAGCCATCGCGTACAACACGCTATGGTTATATTCCGTTATCGCGTAAAAATTATGATGCGTGTAAAAGTAACGAGGCATCGGCACGTAGCGCTCAACATTACTGGATTTCTCAACCGTTTTTTGACTTGTCTCTATTGGTTGAGAAACTACCCATTTACTCGAACTCGGCGTCACAGCTACTGGTGCAGACGGTTTTGGATTATTCGCAGTGAGCGGCAATTTGAGTTTTTGCCCACGATAAATCGAGCCTTTTTTATTTAATCCATTCAACTTAAATAGGGCCTTACACGGCACCGAATGACTTTCCGCAATCTGGCAAGCCGTATCGCCGGCGCGCACAATATAATAATCCTTCTCTTCAGCGTCAGGCACGATCTCGCTGGCATCAAGCATGACTACATTCAGTGGCTCACTATCAGGGATGCTTGCATCTATGTTTGCGCCCAATTTACGAAGATCCGCCGCCACATAAATTGCCTTGCGCTTGCGATTAGCCAGCTCTGCAATAGGCGAAGCAACCTGAAGCATCGGAGCGGAAGTAACTGCTTCGCCGCTGCGCCAACCGTTGCGCTTAAAGTAGTTAGCGACACTACCAATGGCATCAACCGGCTGATTCAACAGGTCGGTCTTACCATCGCCAGAAAAATCCACGGCATAATTTCGATAACTCGAAGAAATAAACTGTGGATAACCAACGGCACCAGCGTAAGAACCTAGAATTTCGTGAGGGTCAAGTGCATTCTCCTTGGTCAAAATGAGAAACTCTTTAAGCTCCCTGGCGAAGAACGCGCTGCGCCGAGGGTAACCCACAGCAAGTGTGGTTAAGCTGTCTAACACCTTGTGCTTGCCAGTAATCCGACCAAATTTCGTTTCCACACCAATAATCGAGACAATAACACTGGCCGGCACACCGTATTCACGCTCAGCTCGAGCTAGGGTTGCTTCATGCTCCTTCCAAAACTCGACCCCCAGTTGAATACGCTCTTCACCAAGAAATATCTTGCGATATTTACCCCAAGTTAGTTTGTATTCAGCCGGATTCGTCATCGCGTCCAATACCGACTGCTGAATAATTACCGACGCAAACACGTCACGAAGCTGGTCGCGAGTGTAGTGCTTTTCAGCAACCAACTCTTCAACTAAGGGTTGCAGCTCAGGATGCTCATCGAGTTCCACTGACTGTGCAACCGATAAAAAGAAATAGCCCATACCGACTAACAGTATGGCGAAAGTGTTTTTCATATTTACTACCGCGACATCAAACTTCGTGTGTTATGGATTCCCATTAAAATCCCAAATCCAGCCAGCAACGTTACCATAGAGGTCCCGCCGTAACTAATAAGGGGTAACGGTACACCAACCACCGGCAACATGCCGGAAACCATACCAATATTAACGAAAACATAGAAAAAGAACGTCATTGACAAACTACCGGCCAATAAACGCGAGAAAGTATCCTTGGTGTAATAGGCAATATACAAGCCACGTGCAGTCAACGCCAAGTACAGCGTCAACAACATCAACGCGCCAATAAACCCGTGCTCTTCGGAAAACACCGAAAAAATAAAGTCAGTGTGCCGTTCAGGTATAAAATCAAGTTGTGATTGACTACCTTCAGTCCAGCCCTTGCCTTGTGCGCCACCGCTACCGATAGCAATCATCGACTGAATAGTATGGTAACCATTACCCAAGGGGTCAGACCAAGGATCAAAAAGGGTTTGGATTCTGCGCTGCTGGTAAGGATGCAAAAATTGATACAAAACCGGCGCCGCAATGGCGGCAGCACCAAATAGAATGGCTATATACTTCCAAGCAAAACCGGCTAGAAAAATAATCAGCGAGCCAGACATTAAAATCAACAATGTAGTGCCAAGGTCTGGCTGCTTAAGAATTAAGAAAGACGGGAGCAACAACACCAGTGCTGCGTAAAAGAGGTTTTTTGGCGGCGGCGGCAGCGTTTTCCGGGTCACAACCCAAGCGACCATCATGGGTACTGCAATCTTCATTGCTTCCGACGGTTGGAATCGAATCACACCAAAGTCTAGCCAACGTTGCGCGCCCTTGCCCACATCACCAACCAACAATACCAAGACCAACATCACCAGACCAGCAAAGTAGAAGTATGGCGACCAACGAAACAGTGTATCAGTCCTTATTTGCGCAATCACTAGCATCCCGAAAAAGGCCACGCCCATACGAATAGCCTGATTCCAGATTAGGCGAGAATTCTCTCCACCGGCGCTCCATAGAATTAGCAAACTTCCGGCACACAACAGAAGCAAACCGAACAATATTGGCAGATCAACCTTTAAACGAACCACTTACAGCCCCTCTGTTACTTGCGACGCTGAGTTGATAACCTCAACCGGTGGCGCATTTGCATCTACGCCGAGTAAATAATAGTCCATTACTTTACGTGCGACCGGTGCGGCGACCCCGCTTCCGCTTCCGCCATTTTCAACAATTACCGCGACCGCTATTTTCGGTTTATCGACAGGGGCAAATGCAACGAATAAGGCGTGATCCTTCTCAAAATCACTCAAGATACTGGCATCGTATTTAGCACCTTGTGGTATGCCCACTACTTGCGCCGTGCCGGTTTTCCCAGCGATCGTATACAGCGCATCTAGACCGGAACGACGAGCCGTACCAGCTGGACCTTGAACCACATCGTGCATCGCATCAATTATTTGCGCATAACTAGTGTCTTGTGCCTCAACTCGCCCCAATGAGGCACCTTGCTGAGGAATAACCTCGCGCATGCTGTGGCCGTCTATTGCATGTTCCAAACGATCGACTATTCTCGGTTCAACTCGCTCACCACGATTGGCCAGCGTTGCGGTCATGACCCCCAACTGCAACGGTGTAACCAAGGTAAAGCCTTGTCCAATCCCACTATTCAAGGTGTCACCAGGATACCAGCTAACACCATAACGCTCGCGCTTCCATTCCCGTGACGGAATCAAGCCGGTCGGCTCCGAAGGTAAATCGATGCCGGTTTTCTGGCCAAGCCCAAACTGACTTAGAAAGCTCGAAATTTTATCAATTCCTAAAGTACTCGATAATTGATAATAAAATACGTCGCAGGAATGTACTATCGAATCGGCCAAAGACATCGGCCCGTGCCCTACTCGCTTCCAGCAACGATAGCGATGACTGCTGCCTTTAAGCGTAAAATAACCATTACACACGACCTTTTTGTTCGGGTCCCAACCATTCTCTAGACCGACCATCGAAATCAAGCCTTTAATGGTTGACCCTGGAGCATAGCGACCACTCAAACCACGATTGAGAAGCGGTCGATTAATATCGTCTCGTAACGCGTTATAAGAGAGGTGATCTATTCCATTAACAAACTTATTGGGGTCGTATACTGGATTGCTGACAAAGGCTAAGACATCACCACTCTCTGGCTCTATCGCGACAATAGCCCCACGCCGACCATCTAAGTACTCGCGCGCTTTTATCTGCAAGTCCGCATCGATATTGAGGTAAAGATTATCGCCGGATATTGGTGCAGTGCGATCCAGAGTACGAATTCGCTGACCGTGCGCATTGGTTTCGACTTGCTCCACGCCGACTTCGCCAAGCAATTGTGCTTCATATTGCGCCTCGATTCCCAACTTGCCGATATAGTCAGTTCCTTTATATGCGCGCTCATCAATTCTTTCGGCGTCACGCTGATTAATTCTTCCAACGTAGCCAATAACATGCACCAGCTCGGGCCCATAAGGATAATTACGTTGCAGTCTAGCTTCGACCTGCGCGCCAAGCAGTCGATGTTGATTGACCACAAACCGCGCCATTTCTTCATCACTTAAATGCAGTTTTAGAACCTGAGCTTCGAAACCAGGACGCGCGCGCACCTGACTTCGGAATTTTTCTATTTCACTCGGTGACACCTCAACTATCTTGCTTAAGTCATTCAGCAAGGCGTCCATATCGTCGACTTTATTCGGCGATATCTCTAAGGTAAAAACAGGCACGTTTTCCGCCAACACTTTGCCATTGCGATCATAAATCTGACCACGCACCGGCGGCACTGGCATCAATCTAACGCGATTATCCTTTGAAAGAACCTCGAATCGATCGTAATCATAAATTTGCAAGTACCAGAGTCGCACGACCAACAAACTCGCCAACAGCACAAGCAGAATCACCAGTGCCATTAATCGCGCATGAATCAGATTCGTTTCGCGAAGGTAGTCCTTTAATTGAATTCTCTCTTGTGCCACGGCTACGTAGTACTAGCGGATGCGGGCTTTACGCCGCATTTCTTCCAATAAAATATAAACAAATGGCCAAATCAACATGCCGCCGAGAATGGAATACCAATACTCCTTAGTAATGGCGAAATCATCAACAATACCGTACAACCAGCCAGTCACTAATTTGAAAATGCCGACAAATAGGCCGACAAAAACCATTTGCTGCCAAACCGACAAAACTCGAAGCTGTTGATGCGCTGAATTAACTAATAACGCGAGTATTGCAAGCCCTAAGCCAAGCACGCCAAAAGTGCGCACGAATAACACCTCAAGCAAAACGCCAACAATAAAAGCACTCAATGGTCCAATACGTGTAGGTGTAACTAGCGACCAGTAGATAATGATCAATGCTATCCAATCAGGCCAAAAATAAAACAGCCAAGTAGGCAATTGAACAATGGTTAATACGAAGGCGATAAAAGTGGAAATCGCGACACCGAAAAACAGGCCGAGTGATGAACTTGTACGATTCATGGCGCCGATTAATTAGTTTCAGTTGTTTTGCTGAGCGTGGTTTTAACATTCTCTCGCGACAATAAAAGCACATGTTTAGAACGGTCTAGCTTAGCGATTGGGCGCGCACTCACTCGTATAAATTTCTCATCTTGAATAATCTGTACGTCGTCAATTTCAGCAACAGGGTAGCCGTTTGGAAACCGTCCACCGAGTCCGGAACTTAACAGCAGATCGCCCACTTTAACGTCGGAGTTTTGGTTCAAGAATGGCACTCGCAAACGACTCAGCTCCCCAGTTCCGTACACGATTGTGCGTAAACCGTTACGCGCCACTTGTACCGGCATTGCATGACCCGGATCAGTAATCAACACCACCATACTGCTCAATGGCATGACTTCAGTGACCTGTCCAACCACGCCCAAATCATCGATTACCGCCTGACCAACATATACACGGTCACGGAGACCTCTATCGATAGAGATTCGATGGTTATAACGATCCAAACTTACAGCAACCAATTCGGCTAAGGTAATCTTTTCTTGAACCCGCTGCGAGGCATCTAACAGCTCTCTAAGCCCTTGATTTTCTTCTTCAAGGGTTCGCAACAGCAGGGTTTCAGACTTGAGTTTAAAGTACTCATTGCGCAAATTATCGTAAGCGATTTGCACATCGGGTTCAGCAGTCAACGAGGCAGTAAAATAACGACCGACCGCAGCAGGGACCGACGCCAAATATTGTATCGGCGTCAATAACACCGACATAGTGTTGCGCGCTCCATTTAGCCATACTGTTCTAGAATCCACCACCATCATGGTGACCGATATCACAAACACTAGGCCAAATTGCGGCCAACCAGAGTTTTTACGAAAAGGGGTTGCCACTAGAATGTATCGGTTTGGCTAAATCATTAAGTTAACGTTGTGCTCCCAATTAATCCATTACTCATGTGCGAACACATCGCCCAGATTGTCCATCTCTTCCAGCGCACGACCACAGCCGCGAGCAACACAGGTCAGCGGATCATCAGCAATAACCACGGGCAACCCAGTATCTTCCATCAGTCGACGATCCATATCACGCATTAACGCACCGCCACCAGCAATCACCATGCCTTTGTCGCCGATATCAGCACTCAGCTCCGGTGGGGTTTGCTCCAGCGCTTGCTTGATCGTCTGCACAATTGATTCGAGTGGGTCGCTAATAGCCGAATAAATTTCTTTGCTACTCAAAGTCACTGCACGTGATAACCCTTCTGCAATATCACGCCCTTTGACTTCCATCTCACGCTCTTCAGATTTATCCCAAGCCGTTGCAATTGCTTTTTTAACTCGCTCGGCACTGGCTTCACCAATCAACAGACCGTGATTCCTTCGTACATGATTAATAATAGCTTCATCAAAGGTATCGCCGGCTACTCTTAGCGAGGTACTGTAAACCATACCACCTAGAGACATAACGCCGACTTCCGTGGTGCCACCACCAATATCAAGCACCATCGAACCGGTGGGCTCAGCTACCGGTAAGTTTGCACCGATCGCAACCGCCATCGGCTCTTCAATTAGATACACTTCACGTGCACCAGCACCATAAGCCGACTCGCGAATAGCACGGCGTTCAACCTGAGTCGAACCACATGGCACGCAGATAATAATGCGTGGACTGCCTTGCAACCAACGATTCTCTTGTACCTTTTTGATAAAGTACTTGAGCATTTTTTCAGTCACGTTGAAATCGGCGATCACACCGTCTTTCATCGGTCGAATTGCTTTTATCGAACCAGGTGTTCTACCCAACATTTTTTTAGCATCGGCACCGACCGCCAAAATGCTCTTATTGTTAAGTCCGCCGCCAGGTGCGTAGCGTATCGCTACCACCGAAGGTTCATTTAGAATGATCCCCTTTTCTTTGACATAGATAAGAGTATTGGCGGTACCGAGGTCGATCGCCAAATCGTTTGAAAACAAGCCGAGAATACTGCGTAACATGGTTTATTTGATGAGTTCTTTGAGATAATTGTTCTTATTAGAGGTTATACAAATATTGTACAGGCTAACGAGCCCACACGCTATTCAACAACGCGTCTATATGTGGTAATTTTGTTGTTTATTCAGCGAATAGCCATCAGCGGCAAATTGGATTGCACTACAAACCCGATCCGACATCGCAAATACCCATTAACCTTTCTCACCGTGACATAAATCGAATGACCCTTGATAAACAAATCGTGCATACGATCGCCCGTTTAGCTCGCCTGCACATCAGCGAGTCCGACACTGAAAAATATCAAAACGAGCTATCTAGCATTCTAGATCTAGTTGCCCAAATGGAGGCCGTCGACACGAATAACATTGAGCCAATGACACATCCGTTCGATGCCACACTGCGCATGCGCGAGGATCGAATAAGCGAAGTCAATCAACGAGAAAAGTTTCAAGCCATTGCACCAAGCACTGAAGACGGATTGTATTTGGTCCCAAAAGTTATTGATTGAGTGTTGCTTATTAGTAACTGTTGTTATTTCAACCAACACCGACTCTCGCCTAATATCCAATTACAGCAGACCATTGCTATAGACTGCTGTCGTTATGTAATTCTAAAGGAACCCAGTTTTGACTATTACCACCTTAACTAAGCTGTCCGACATGCTTGCCAGCGGCAAGACCTCAAGTGTGGAACTCACGCAGGACTATTTATCGCGTATCAAGAACTCAAATCACAACGCTTTTATCAGCATTGATGCCGAACAATCACTTGCCGAAGCAGCCGCTGCCGACGACCTCCGGGGCCAGCAAAAAACCAGCCCATTACTAGGACTACCAATCGCTCAGAAAGATATTTTCTGCATCGATGGCACACAGACCACCTGTGGATCTAAGATGCTTGAGGGGTTTATTGCTCCTTATACCGCGACCGTAGTCGACAAGTTGAAAGCACAGGGTTCAGTCAATCTGGGTAAAACCAATATGGATGAATTCGCCATGGGGTCATCTAATGAGAGCTCCTATTTTGGCGCAGTCATTAATCCCTGGAGCCCCGCGAACGAAACACTTGTTCCTGGCGGCAGCTCTGGCGGATCAGCGGCAGCGGTAGCTGCCGGTCTAGCCCCAGCAGCTACCGGCACGGATACTGGCGGCTCAATTCGACAACCGGCATCTTTTTGCAATCTAACAGGCCTTAAACCCAGCTACGGACGCTGCTCACGCTACGGCATGATCGCCTTCGCATCGTCACTCGATCAAGCTGGTCCGATGACGCACACCGCCGAGGACGCCGCATTGATGCTAACGGCAATGGCTGGCTTCGATCAGCGTGACTCGACCTCGCTGAATGTTCCTCAAGAAGATTTTAGCCGCTTGCTCAACGAGTCATTAAACGGTCTAACTATCGGTGTACCCAAAGAATTCTTTGGTGAAGGCCTAGATAGCGAAGTTGCAACACTTGTTGAAGCCGCTATAAAAGAATACGAAGCACTCGGCGCAACAATTAAATCCGTCTCGCTGCCTAATTCGCACTTAGCACTCCCTAGCTATTATGTTATTGCGCCAGCTGAAGCCTCGTCAAACCTATCGCGCTTCGATGGCGTGCGCTATGGCTTTCGCGCCAGCGACTACACCGACTTAGTTGACATGTATACCAAGACCCGAACCGAGGGCTTTGGCGATGAAGTAAAGCGCCGCATCATGATTGGAGCCTACGCCCTTTCATCTGGTTACTACGATGCGTATTACTCGAAAGCTCAAAAGCTTCGACGCCTTATCTCAAATGATTTTGATGCCGCCTTCGAACAATGCGATGTATTGATGGGGCCGACCACACCGAGCCCTGCGTTCGCAATTAACAGCCGCGCAGACGACCCAGTTTCCATGTACTTAAATGACATCTACACCATTCCGGCCAACTTAGCTGGATTACCAGCGGCCTCTATACAAGCAGGCTTCACAAACAATAATTTACCAGTGGGCTTACATCTGATTTCGCCCTATCTGCAAGAGGCAAAATTGCTCAATATCGCGCACCAATACCAACAAGTAACTGACTGGCATACGCGCATCGCACCGACTGCTATTGGAGGGTCGAACTAATGTTTACATGGGACCAACGCTGGGAAGTCGTAATCGGCCTCGAAGTCCACACGCAACTACAAACACAATCCAAAATTTTTTCCGGCAGCTCGATTGCCTACGGCGCCGAACCCAATACGCAAGCCAGTGCCGTAGACATAGCCTTGCCAGGCGTATTGCCAGTCATGAACCGAGAAGCAGCGCGACTCGCGGTGAAATTTGGTCTGGCCATCGGCGCACAGATCAATCAGCGTAATGTATTTGCCAGAAAAAATTATTTTTACCCTGACCTTCCAAAAGGCTATCAGATTTCACAGATGGAGCTGCCTATAGTCGGGCCGGGCAAGCTCGAAATTGATACTCCCGCAGGCCCCAGAGAAATTGGTGTCACTCGGGCGCACCTTGAAGAAGACGCTGGCAAATCTCTACACGAAGATTTTCAAGGCCAAACGGGTATCGATTTAAATCGCGCGGGCACACCATTACTGGAAATTGTCTCCGACCCAGACATGCGTTCGCCGGCTGAGGCTGTAGCGTATTTACGTAAACTGCATAGCCTGGTTCGTTACATTGAGATATGCGATGGAAACATGCAAGAAGGTTCATTTAGATGTGATGCCAACGTTTCGATTCGTCCACGCGGACAAGCAGAACTGGGTACCCGCACCGAACTCAAAAACATTAACTCATTCCGTTTTGTCGAACGCGCCATCGAGTTCGAAATCGAGCGACAAATAGACATCCTTGAAGACGGCGGAAAAGTCACTCAAGAAACCAGACTCTACGACCCAGACAAACACGAGACGCGGTCAATGCGATCCAAAGAGGACGCCCATGACTATCGATACTTTCCGGATCCAGACTTACCTCCGATGGTACTTGATGATGCATTTCTTGAGGAGATACGGAAAACACTTCCAGAGCTCCCCAGCGCCAAGACCGCACGATTTGTTTCAGACTTAGGGTTATCCACTGAAGACGCAGCAGTACTGACCTCCGAACGAGAGGTCGCTGAGTACTTTGAAGCGGTGGTGAATACAACTCAGGCAGACACCAAAACGGTTTCGAACTGGATGACTGGAGAACTATTTGCCAGCTTAAACAAACACGAGCTAGAGATCGACCAATCTCCCGTTTCGGTGGCTCAATTTTCGTTATTGCTAGACCGAATTTCAGACAACACCTTATCAGGTAAAACCGCAAAGCAGGTGTTTGCAGCGCTATGGGACAGCGAAGGTGAAGTAGATCAGATCATTGAGTCCAAAGGTCTAAAACAGATTACCGATACCGGTGCGATCGAAGCGATCGTCGATGAAGTGATCGCGGCTTGCCCTGATCAAGTGGCTCAATTTAATGATGGGAACGACAAAGTTATCGGCTTCTTAGTCGGTCAAGTGATGCAAAAGTCCAGAGGAAAAGCAAACCCCCAAATGGCTAACAAGCTACTAGTGGAGAAAATGAAAAAATGAGTCAACCCAGCTTTTCAGAACTACTAGACAATCTTGATAGCGTCTCACCTGAGTCTTGGTCCGTCACAATTACACCTAATTGGATGCAAGGTCGAACTACCTATGGTGGCTTGTCGGCTGCTCTCTGCTTGCAAGCCGTACTACAAGAATATTCTGACTTACCACCACTACGTTCGGCACAAATAAACTTTATTGGCCCCGTTGGTGGAACCGTGTCAATTAAGACATCAATACTCAGACAAGGTCGGTCAGTGTGCTTTATCAGCGCAGAAATGTGGGGCGAGAAAGGCTTAGGCACGCATGCTGTATTCTGTTTTGGCGCAAAGCGCGAATCACGACTGAACAGTGACTTCACTAGTCGCCCAACAGTACCGAACATAGCCGATTCCGTCGAATTTTTTGACACTGGACAAGGCCCTGAATTCGCTCGTAATTATGACTGTGTTCTGGCCAGCGGTGGCCGACCTATCAGCGGCTCAAAAATAAGTGAACATTATATTTGGGTTCGACACAAAGACCGCCAAGCAAATAATCTCGCAGCCTTGGTGGGCATTGCTGATATGCCACCACCAGCGGTGCTGCCAATGTTTGAAGATTTTGCACCAATCAGCTCAATGAATTGGACACTAAATTTCTTAAGCGAGGACATTAGCACCGAAGACGGCTGGTGGCTAATGCGCTCCGCCGCCGAACACGCGCGCGACGGCTATTCGAGTCAAGACATGCAAGTTTGGAACTCAGAAGGAAAATTAGTAATCAGCGCACTTCAGAGTGTCGCCCTTTTTTATTGATCGCCTTATTGATCGTATTTTAATCAATATGCCTCGCTAACTGCCTAGCGGGATTGGTCGTGGCATCCACGCGACCTCCTTCTGGGCAACCTTTAGCTGTTCGACTACGCTCATAGGGAATTTACCGAGTCGGTGTTAACTGAAGCGATCCGATTAAGCCTCTGTGCTTTTTTCTGAAGCCCGCGGATTCTGAAGGCTTCATTACGTCCGCGGCTAATGTGTATTCACATAAAAAAACCGGCACAAGGCCGGTTCTTTTATTATGGCGCGCCCGGAGGGATTCGAACCCCCGACCACTTGGTTCGAAGCCAAGTACTCTATCCAGCTGAGCTACAGGCGCGTAACTCTTTCATATTATCAATCACCGCCAAAACCAAATGTGGTTCGAAGCCAACTAATTAGACGCCACAGGCGCTCTATCCAGCTGAGCTACAGGCGCGTAACTCTTTCATATTAATGCAATTGATAAATCACAATTCAATCTAAGCAAGCAGATTTGAGCTAGTGCTGACTATACCTAGTCTTGCTTTAGGTAAACAACTGCTTTACCAAGGTGTGCGATTATATGCGAATAAAATCATAGTTTCGACTATTGATTGCACTCCCGAGTATAATTTCTTGTTTAGCGCCTAAAATTTGATCATTACGACGCATATATCAACCTGTCGCACGAACAAATTAGCCTCACATTCAGATTAACAACCCCATTCCGACACCGTAAGCAACCATCCAGATGCCGAAAGCGAAACCTACCTCTAAAACGCCGTTGGCGTCGACTATCATCTTTCCTGACTCACTACCCATTTGTCAGCGGCGTGATGAAATCGCCGAACTGATTAAAGCGAATCAAGTTGTAATTGTTGCTGGCGAAACGGGTTCCGGTAAAACAACCCAACTTCCAAAAATCTGTCTGTCGTTAGGTTACGGTGAAAAAGGACTCATTGGCCATACGCAGCCACGCAGAATAGCGGCGCGCACTGTCGCCGACCGTATTGCGTCGGAATTAAAAACAGCGCTTGGGGAAACCGTCGGCTATCAGGTTCGCTTCAAAGATCTGTCGAGCGCCAACACTCGAATAAAATTAATGACCGACGGGGTACTACTCAGTGAGTTTCAACACGACCGACTACTACGTAAATATGAGGTCATTATCATCGATGAAGCACACGAACGCAGCCTGAACATCGATTTTATTCTAGGCTTACTAAAGCCGCTAGCGAGTAAGCGACCGGATCTGAAAATAATTATTACCTCAGCAACGATCGACCTCGAAAAATTTGCCGAACACTTTAGCCATAATGAGGTACCGGCTCCAATTATAGAAGTGTCGGGACGCACCTACCCAGTAGAAACGATTTACCAACCCATTGAAACAGAAAACGAAGCGCTACCAGACACAATAACGCGCACCGTTGAATCGGTCCTTCGAGATGAAGCCAAAGGTAAATATCGAGCCAGCGGTGACATATTAATATTTTGTGCTGGAGAGCGAGACATCAGAGAAACAGCCCAATCCTTACGGCGTGCTGAATTGCCGATTGACGTCCTGCCGCTCTACTCTCGCCTGAGTGTCGCTGAGCAGAATAAGGTATTCAAGCCAGCACATCGCCGCAAGGTCGTGCTCGCGACCAATGTTGCGGAAACATCCATCACCGTGCCAGGAATCGCATACGTGATCGACCCTGGACTTGCGCGCATCTCGCGCTACAGTTTCCGCTCAAAGATTCAGCGCTTACCGATCGAAGCCGTATCACAGGCCAGTGCTAATCAACGCATGGGCCGGTGCGGACGCGTTGCAAATGGCGTATGCATTCGGCTCTACAGCAAAGCCGACTTTGATCAGCGGCCTCTTTTTACTCCAGCCGAGATTTTGCGTAGCAACTTAGCATCCGTTATTCTAAAAATGCTCAGGCTCAAAATTCGGAATATCTACGATTTCGAATTTCTAGATAAACCAGACCGACGGCTATTGAACGACGGTTATAAGTTACTCCAAGAACTTAATGCGATAGATACCAGCAAACGCCTAACTACCATCGGGCGTCAAATGAGCGACCTATCGATTGATCCTAAATTTGCCAGAATCCTAGTCGCTGCAAATGAACAGGGATGCCTGACGGACGGCCTTGTTTTACTTAGCGTACTGAGCATTCAAGACCCGCGTGAACGACCGGCAGAGAAGCAACAAACCGCGGATCAAAGTCACAAAACACTGTTTCATCCAGCTTCGGATCTATTTACCTATCTAAACCTATGGCAAGCGGTATTGAACGCACGCGATTCAATGAGCAATAGCAAGTTCAAGTCGCATTGCGGTGCCCAGTACTGGTCGATCGCGCGGATCTTCGAGTGGCGTGAACTTAAACACCAGCTAGCCACTCAATGTCGACGATTAGGTTGGAAAATAGACGCATGGCAGCCACTTACGCTACCAGCACCTGCGGATAAAAAACCCAAAAGAATAGATTTTGACAAGCGCTATGAAACACTTCATCGCGCATTATTATCGGGCCTTTTAAGCAATATAGCGCTAAAAGACATCGACGGTGAATATCTTGCAGCGCGCAGTCGGCGGATCAGTATTTTTCCTGGCTCATCCCAAGCTAAACGACAGCCTAAATGGCTAGTTGCTGGTGAGCTATTAGAAACATCCCGCGTATTTGCCCACTCAGTTGGGGAGGTGAAGCCCGAGTGGATTATTCAAGCCTCCGCGCACCTGCTGAGCTATAACCACAGCGCGCCACATTATCATGTTCGCTCTGGTAGCGTAAAAGCGTACCGCAAAACATTACTCTATGGCTTAGTTCTGCGCGACAAAGAGCCGGTGAATTATTCTCCGATTAATCCATCCGAATCGAGAAGTGTTTTTATTCAACAGGCATTGGTCAACCAGCTGTATCAGCCGCGCAATAAACACGCCGAATTTGTTGAGCATAACCGTAAACTAATAAAGCAAATTGAAAAAATTGAGACCAAAACTCGCAAACGCAACCTCCTCGTTAACGACGATGCTATTTTTGATTTTTACGCGCAGCGATTACCTGAGACAATTAGCAACCGTGCAGACTTAGAATTATGGTTATCCAAAGGCAATCAAGATTCACTAAAGCTCACGCGTGAGCAGTTATTAATTAGCAACGTCGACGAGCAAGAAGTCGCACAGTTTCCTGACCACATTGAAGTTCACGGCAAACGAATTTCCATCGAATACAAATTCAACCCAGGTCAACACAGTGATGGCGTTACCATGGTTATTCCCATATCCGTGCTAGCGCCCTTCCCTGTACACGTTGGCGAATGGTTAGTACCCGGCCTACTGCGTGAAAAATGCATTGCTCTGATCAAGACCTTACCTAAATCAATTCGCCGAAACTTTGCACCAGCTGCCGATGCGATTGATCGCGTACTGACCAAACTGACACCAGGAAACCATGCCTTACACCAACAACTTGCTGAGGTATTGTACAAGACTCGAGGGGTTAAAGTTCAAGGCTCGGATTTTTGTTTAGAAAAACTCGACTCCTATTATCAAATGAATTACCGAGTAATAGACGTCGATGGATCATTGGTAAATGAGGGTCGAGACCTACTCGTACTAAAAAGCGAGTATGCCGATGCAGTGCAAGAGAGCGTACACTCTAACCATGCATCAGAGCGCACAAACTTAGAGCAACACAAGCTACGGAGCTGGGATTTTGGCGATTTACCGAGGCAAGTTCAGTACCAGCATCAAGGACTTACGGTGCAAGCCTATCCAATGCTCTGCGTCAGCTCAGACGACACAATTGACCTACTGATCCATGACGATATGCAAATTGCGCATTACCATACACAACGCGGCATCATTGCTTTGGGCAAAAAAACACTAAGCAACACCACACAAAAACAAGCCTACAAATACCTCCGCAAAGAACTAATGCCGCGCTCCCAAAAGAAACCAACCGGTCTCAATGCACTTGCCGCGCAATTAAACTCTATTGGACCATCTAGCGCGGAGCGTGATACATGGGTCGAGGAGCTGATCGATGCCGGACTCTATGCAGCCTGCTTTTTAGAATCCGAGGAATTAATTCGTACACAAGCCGATTTCGAAACCGCACTAGCTCGTGGAGCTAAAGACTGGGTTCGTAAAAGCATCGAACTTGAAGGCGCGTTAAGTACGGCACTGCAGCAACGTGACGATTTGTTCAACAGTCTTAAGCGCATCAAGGTAGTCAGCATTCCGGTAGACAGTGCACTCGAAGATATAAAAGCACAGTTATATCGCCTGTTCAACCCAACGTTTTTGCGATACACCAATCTAGCGACGCTCAAACAATACCCGCGCTATTTGCGTGCCATCGAAGCGAGACTCGACAAACTTGGACAAAATAAACCCGAAACGACAGCTTTACTAAGCCTGCAACACAAACTAGATGCGCGCATCAATGAACTCTGCCGAAATGATCAGGACCTCGACTTTGCTTATCTAACTTATCCTCGATTAGCCGAGTTCGCTTTACTGCTAGAAGAGTGGCGCGTGTCTATTTTTGCTCAACACCTGAAGACTCAAGCGCCGGTCTCTGAAAAGAGATTGAATACATTTTGGCAGCAGCATATTCAACCATCACACTAAGCAAAAACGTCTAAATAATGCGGCTTAATAGCGGCTCAAAAACAGCAAATACAATGATTGGACGTTTATTCCAAGCAAACCAATCTCTTCAAGAGCGCGACAATAGACGTAAAAAAAAGCCTCTAATTGAGGCTTTTTTTTTACACTATAACTGTGCCTATTGACTATGCGGCCGAAAACAACATCGACCGCATATTAAAACGCTATAAAAACGACTTCATGCCTGGATATACCGCTTTATCGCCAAGTTCTTGCTCAATACGCAGTAATTGGTTGTATTTAGCAACGCGGTCAGAACGACACAAAGAACCTGTTTTAATCTGACCAGCCGCGGTAGCAACGGCCAAATCAGCAATTGTTGTGTCTTCAGTCTCACCAGATCGATGCGAAATCGTCGCCTTGTATCCAGCATCATGCGCCATCTGAATTGCATCCAATGTTTCAGTCAGCGAGCCGATTTGGTTAAACTTAATAAGAATAGAATTCGCCACACCTTTCTCTATACCTTCGCTGAGAATTTTGGTATTCGTCACGAACAAATCATCACCAGTTAGCTGAATATCGTTACCGACTCGATTGGTTAAATCAGCCCAACCTTCCCAATCATCTTCGGCCATGCCATCTTCGATAGTAATAATTGGATACTTTCGAACCCAGGCTTCTAGGTACTCAGCAAATTCTTTTGAATTCAACGACTTGCCTTCGGCGCTTAAGGTGTACTGCCCATCTTTATAGAACTCCGTACTGGCGACATCTAGGCCAATCATAATGTCTTCACCAGCTTTATATCCGGCATTCTCAATTGCCTGAATAATAATTCCGACGGCTGCCTCGTTGCTGTCTAGATTTGGCGCAAAGCCGCCTTCATCACCAACCGCAGTGCTCAAGCCCATACCTGATAATACTTTCTTCAAGGAATGAAACACTTCAGCGCCAGCACGCAACGCCTCACTGAAAGTTGGTAAGCCAGTTGGCAAGATCATAAACTCCTGAAAATCAATGGAGTTATCAGCATGC
Source organism: Arenicella xantha (assembly GCF_003315245.1). Lineage (NCBI taxonomy): Bacteria > Pseudomonadati > Pseudomonadota > Gammaproteobacteria > Arenicellales > Arenicellaceae > Arenicella > Arenicella xantha. The sequence continues at coordinate 381,730 of NZ_QNRT01000002.1, forward strand.
TCACCACCGTTAATGATGTTCATCTGCGGGACCGGCATAGTGTAAACATCGTTACCGAAAAGCTCAGCAAAGTGCGCATAAAGTGGAATACCTTTACTCACCGCAGCTGCCTTCGCAACGGCTAGGGAAACCGCTAAAATTGAATTCGCACCTAACTTACTTTTATTTTCGGTGCCATCTAGGTCGATCATTACTTGATCGATATTGCGTTGATCTAGTGCATCCAAGCCTATCAACGCACTCGCGATGACAGTATTGGCATTGGCGACCGCTTGCAAGGTGCCTTTGCCTAAGTAACGCGCTTTATCACCGTCGCGCAACTCAAGTGCTTCTAAGGAACCGGTCGATGCTCCGGACGGTGCCACGGCGCGGCCAAATGAACCATCCGACAGGGTTACGTCGGCTTCAACGGTTGGATTACCGCGAGAATCTAAGATTTCGCGAGCGATGATTGATTGAATTTTGGACATACTGCGTTCTGCCTCGAGATTTTTAAATTGATTCAGGTTTCGAACACCAACCCTAAAGGTCAGTATCTGAAAAACCACCAGCTTTCGTGGACTGGTCAAGTTGTTGTAGAACGGTAAGCAACGCTTTTAATTTTTGCGTCGGCCATGCATTCGGGCCATCACTTTTAGCGTTGGCGGGGTCGGGATGCGTTTCCATAAATATACCGGAAATACCTGCGGCTACTGCCGCACGAGCGAGAACCGGAACAAATTCGCGTTGACCACCAGAGCGGTCACCTTGACCACCAGGCAGCTGAACCGAATGAGTCGCATCAAATACGACGGGGCATCCAGTCTCGCGCATCTGTGCTAAACCACGCATATCAACGACCAGATTATTGTAACCAAATGAAGCACCGCGTTCACATACGGTGATACGACCTTTGCCACCAGCTGCTTCGGCCTTCTTAGTTACATTGATCATTTCGGGGGGCGATAAAAATTGCCCTTTCTTTATGTTAGCAGGAATTCCGCAAGCGCCAACGGCTTCGATCAAGTCAGTTTGACGGCATAGAAACGCTGGCGTCTGGATCATATCCACATACTTAGCAGCCAATTCAACTTGTTCTGGAGTATGCACGTCAGTCAACACAGGTATGCCAGCTGTCTCGCGTACTTCTTGTAGAATTTCTAATCCTTCTTGAATTCCAGGGCCGCGAAAAGACGTGCCGGAAGTGCGATTAGCCTTGTCAAACGACGATTTATATAAGGTGTTGATACCGAGTTCGCCAGTAATATCGCGAACCATTTTTGCAACTTCTAACGCATGTTTGCGCGACTCAATCACACACGGGCCAGCGATCAAAAAAAACGGCTTGTCTAAACCAACCTCAAAATCTGCAATTTTCATAATAGTAATCTCGCTAACGGAGTGATTGTGCAAGCCCTAAGCTTTAGCACCATGTGCTCTAGCTGCCTCAATATAGGAGGTGAACAGCGGATGGCCATCACGCGGACTAGATGTAAATTCAGGATGGAATTGTACACCGACGAACCATGGATGATCGGGAATTTCGATAGTTTCTACTAAGTCGTCATCGGATACTCCGCCAATCACTAAACCCGCATCCACTAACTGTTTACGGAGTGTGTTATTAAACTCGTAACGATGACGGTGTCGCTCTACTATCGACTCCGCAGCATATATCTCACGCACTTTGGTACCAAGCCCTAAATGACAGGTTTGCCCGCCCAGTCGCATGGTGCCACCTAAATCAGAATTCTCATCGCGCTGCTGAACATTGCCGTGCTCATCAGTCCATTCGGAGATCAACGCAATCACTGGGTACGGTGTATCGGTATTGAATTCGGAACTATTAGCATTCTCCATTCCCGCAACATGACGTGCGAAATCGATAACCGCCACCTGCATACCCAAACAAATACCAAGATACGGAGTCTTGGTTTCACGGGCATACTCTGCCGCACGAATTTTGCCTTCTGTACCTCGATCGCCAAACCCTCCGGCGACCAAAATGGCGTCGTTACCGGCAAGCACCGATACCCCTATCTTTTCAATATCTTCGGCTTCAATATAATTGATATTGACCTTGGTCAAAGTTTGAATGCCGGCGTGAATCAACGATTCCGACAATGACTTATACGATTCCGTTAAGCCTATGTATTTTCCAACCAAGGCAACGTTTACTTCGCCAGTCGGGTTCGCTTTACGTTCAACAACCCGCTCCCATTCACTCAAATCAGCTGGCGGGCAGTCTAGCCTAAAGTGCTTAACCACCAACTCATCAACTTTTTGGTCGCGGTACAATAGCGGGATTTGATAGATATTCTCGACATCAACACCCGAAATCACCGCTTCTGGCATTACATTAGTGAACAAAGCGATCTTACGTTTTGCGTCGTCTGGTAGCGGTTCATTCACGCGACACAACAGGATGTCAGGCTGAATACCGATACTCCGCAACTCTTTTACAGAGTGCTGAGTTGGCTTGGTCTTAATCTCGCCAGCAACCGCGATATACGGCACCAAGGTGAGATGCATAAACAACACATTCTCAAACCCTTTTTCAATCCGCATTTGGCGAATAGCTTCCAGAAACGGTAACGATTCAATATCGCCGACGGTACCGCCAATTTCAACCAAAGCAACATCGACATCACCAGCACCATCTTCGATGGCGCTCTTCATTTCATTGGTGATATGCGGAATAACCTGTACCGTGCCACCAAGATAATCACCACGCCGTTCTTTGCGTATCACTCGCTCATAAATACGCCCGGTGGTGAAGTTGTTTTTTTGCGATAACGTGGTGCGGATAAAGCGCTCATAGTGCCCTAAATCGAGGTCTGTTTCAGCGCCATCCTCGGTAACAAAAACTTCACCGTGTTGAAATGGGCTCATAGTGCCAGGATCCACATTGATATACGGATCGAGCTTCATTAGTGTCACTTTGAGTCCGCGGGACTCCAGCAACGTTGCGAGCGAAGCAGCTGCTATCCCTTTCCCTAAAGAAGAAACAACACCACCGGTAATAAACACATATTTTGTCATTGCACCAAAAAACCGAGCCAGACTAACCGGCAATAAATAGCTAATGCGGCATTCTATTTATTCCAAACATCACAATTTTTGCCTATATTAATAGGCACGAGGTGATATTTAATAGAACTACATTATTAAAAAAAGAAATGGCATATCAGAGCTGCAGACAAACGCTTGAGTTTGTTTTGCGCTGAGCTCCAGAAGGTTCTACATGATACGTGAGGCGATGAAAATCAACAATCTATTTTGCGCAGGTATTGATAGATTTTCATCAAACTGCAACAACGCGCAAAAGACCTTAGCTTGCGATTGATTCAGAATCGAATGAAACCCAATCATTTGTCATATGCACATCTACCGGAGCAAGCACTAAGTCCTTTTTCGCTTTTCTAACCGTCAACAACGGCACAGCCTGTCGACGCCATGGTGGAATACCAATCTCATTCATCCACTTCTTGAGATTGAGGCTATGTCCTTGCAAAGCCTTAGGGTTTTCCACATGCGCCTTTTCAGCAAGCCTTACCAAAGCATGAGAATCATCACTAATTAAACTCCGAAGCTTCGGCCTTGCATCTAAGCGCAACTTACTTGCATAAATATCAATAGGTTGCGATACATTCTGCCAGTCAATAACACCAAAAGGAGGAGTCTCTTTGATAGCCGGCATAACGTACATATACCCACTGTGGAACCGAAACTGTTGGCCACCTTCCTGCATAACTGCAGTGCTTGCCGGAGGCACCTCAATTGCGCGCACCAAGGTTTGCAAGAAGCGACGGCTGGGCGTATGTAATTGAAGAGTCTTTAGCCAAAAGCGAATAACGTTCGACTGCCTAGCCGGTGTCAGATGCATCATATCGGCGACACACAATGCGTAGGATTTATCCACCGGATGCTGAGGATGCTCTCGCACCTCAACTAGGTCACAAATAGCCACCTCTCGCAGCAGCCCATTCTCCTGCTCCAGATTAGAAGCAGCACGCGCAATATTCTGAATAGCGTCCGGTCGGAAGTCGATCAACGTTGGGATGATCTCATGACGAATGGTATTACGTGAATAATCATTGGTCCGATTGCTCGGATCTTCTACCCATGTCAATCCGCTGTTTGCAGCGATAGATTCTAAATCAGCTTTGTCGTACGGCAATAATGGTCTCGCCAATTTTGCCCCGTGAAATGGTCGCACCGCACGCATACTCGATAGCCCAGCGCTACCCGCTCCGCGCATCAAATTAAATAGAAATGTTTCAGCACGATCTTGCCGATGATGTGCGGTGAGTAAGACTGAATGACGATCTAGCTGTTTACTAAACCAAGCGTAACGTGAATTACGCGCGGTTACTTCACTCTTATTTTCGAGCTGTAGTGAGGTATGCTTGAAATCAATACCCAACTTTTGACAAGTTGTTAGACAGTGCTCCGCCCAAAACTCTGATCGTTCTTGTAGATTATGATTAACGTGCAACGCAGTAAGCTTAAACCCATTTCGTTGCTGCAACTGATGCATTAGGTGCAGCAATACGGTCGAGTCTATGCCACCGCTATAGGCCACATAATAATGACTGTCGCGAGCCAACCCTAAGTTTCCAAACAACTCATCTTCGAATGCCGAAATCGAAAAAGTCATTCTTGACTACCCCACCGTATCGTAAGTACAACTATTATAATTTTTAGACTGCGTTTGAACAGTACTTGATACCGCAAAACCCAGTAAGCCTCTAGTAAATCATTTAGCAATGGTCAGCGTGACTGACGGATAAGTTGGGGAAATCGCGGTATGCGACCGTAAGTCAACGAACAACCTACAACCCAAACTCTATAAACTCGGAATCAAACCCAACCGCCAACGCCACCTTTGAGTGACACTTGTCTTATTACTTTCGAAAAACAGTATAGCACCAGCCTAGAAAGCATTTAAAGAGCAACGACTTAGAAAGTTTTTATAAAAACGCCCTTAACAGTACTCTGTAGCACTCAGTATATTAAACGAATATTCTTTTGGCCAACTAGGCTTTCGAGTCGCTCTAGCATCACTTTATTTGGGATAACACGCCATCCATGCGCAACATCCAACTGGCATACTCCGGTCTCTGTTTGATACTGAAAACCGACGCCACACTGCCCTTCTTCTTGCGGCTCAAGAATTTGTCTTAGATCCTTAACTACATTGCCGTGCAACTGGTCCGAACGGATATGAATTTGCATATGACGAGCTAGATTACTGCGTGCCTGTTCAATATCAAACAATTCTTCTGCCGACAAGCGAATGCCACCACTAAAATGGTCATAGCTAGCCTTGCCTTTAACCACCAACACCTTGTCTTTATGGATCACATCACGACGTTGGTCGTACAACTCACCAAACACACCAACTTCTACACGGGCCGTTTTATCGTCCAATTGCAGAAACGCCATCTTCGAGCCAGACTTGGTATTCATGGTTCGGGCACCAATCACTAAACCAGCCAGAGTAACGGATTTTTTGCCCTTACCCTGCGCAACATCCAAATCGACCAGCCGCGATGAAGTGAACTGATCGAGCTCTTGAATATACATATCGATTGGATGACCACTTAGATACAAACCAAGTGTGTCTTTCTCGGCCGCCAGCAAATCCTCTTCTTTCCACTCGGGAACCTGCTGATAGGTCTGCACAGTCTCTGCCGGCGCAGCAATACCAAACATATCGTTCTGACCGGCCAAAGCACTTCGATGTTGCTGATTCGCAGCATCTAAGGCTAAGTCGACACTTTCAATTAAACTAGCTCGATGTACCCCGAGCTCATCAAGGGCACCGGCGCGAATCAATGCCTCGAGAGCTCGACGATTAACCCGTTTAACATCAACTCGAGCGCACAAGTCATACAAATCGGAGAAACGGCCACCAGCATCCCGAGCACTAATAATGGCCTCAATTACCGGTTTACCAATACCTTTAATGGCACCTAAGCCATACACGATATGCTTTTCATCGGTCGCCCTAAAGTCATACTGGCAAAGATTGATATCCGGATGCTGGACAGTCAAACCCATCTCGTTAGCTTCATTCAACAGGATAACGACTTTATCCGTGTTCTCCATATCCGCAGACATACACGCCGCCATGAATTGCGATGGATAGTGAGCCTTTAACCAAGCAGTTTGATACGCAATCAGGGCATACGCAGCGGAGTGACTTTTATTGAAGCCATACGCCGCGAAGTATTCCATCAAGTCGAACACTTCTTTGGCAACTTCCGGCGGAACGTTACGCTCGTCCGCGCCTTGTTCGAAAATGGCTCGTTGCTTCGCCATTTCTTCGGGTTTTTTCTTACCCATTGCGCGCCGCAAAATATCCGCGCCGCCTAAGGAGTAACCGGCCATTACCTGGGCGATTTCCATTACCTGCTCTTGATACAGGATAATGCCTTGGGTATTTTCGAGGATTGGTTCGAGCATTGGATGAGCGTATTTAGTCGCTTCCTTGCCATGCTTACGGTCGCAGTAAACCTTTTCCATGCCAGCCCCAAGTGGGCCCGGACGGTATAGGGCCACTAGCGCCACGATATCTTCGAATTGGTCAGGCTTGAGGTTTTTGATCAGCTCCTTCATGCCGGAAGATTCCAGCTGGAAGATGGCGGTGGTCAGCCCTTTGCGTAAAATTTCATAGGTTTTCTGATCATCCAGAGGCAACTGAGTAATATCGACCGGCGCTTCGTCGCGCTGCTCACGGTAAACATTAATCGCCTTAACCGCCCAATCAATAATGGTTAAGGTCTTCAGCCCTAGAAAGTCAAATTTGACCAGCCCAACCGTTTCGAGATCGTCTTTATCGTATTGCGAAACAATTTGATCACTGCCATGTTCACAATACAGAGGCGTGAAGTCAGTCAGGTTCGTAGGTGCAATAACGACCCCACCGGCGTGCTTACCGACATTTCTGGCCAAGCCCTCAAGCTTTAAGGCCATGTCGATAAGCTCGGTGATTTCTTCTTCGTTATCGTAGCGATCCTTAAGCTCGGGCTCTTGTTCCAAGGCCTTAGTTAGGGTAATGCCTAAATCAAACGGTATCAGCTTGGCTACACCATCAACATGACCGTATGACATGCCCATAACACGCCCCACGTCACGCACGACGCCCTTGGCCGCCATGGTGCCATAAGTAATGATCTGCGATACTTTTTCTCGCCCATATTTCTGCGCAACGTATTCGATTACCCGTTCGCGACCCTCAATACAAAAGTCGACATCGAAATCTGGCATTGATACCCGTTCTGGGTTCAAAAACCGCTCAAAGAGTAGAACATGTTCAATTGGGTCAAGATCCGTGATCTTTAGTACATAGGCAATAATTGACCCCGCACCAGATCCCCGTCCAGGCCCTACCGGCACACCATTTTCTTTGGCCCACTGAATGAAGTCAGCAACAATCAGAAAGTAGCCAGGAAACCCCATTTCATTAATGATTTTGAGCTCGAAGTCCATTCGCGCGTGATACTCGCGTAGCGTCGCTTCGTCGGGCCCATCGGGAAACCGGCGCCGCAACACAGCGTCTAGACCGTTGTAAGATTCATTACGCAGATGCGATTCAATTGTCTCACCATCGGGAACTGGAAAATCCGGCAGGAAATACTCGCCCATTCGCATCACGAAATTGCAACGCTGCGCAATTCTTAGCGTGTTATGAATAGCACTGGGTATATCGGCAAACAGCTCAACCATTTCAGGCGCTGATTTATAATACTGCTGAGGCGTATGGTGCTTCGCCCTACGCGGGTCATTAAGCGCGCGACCTTCGTTGATACACACACGAACTTCATGCGCATCAAAATCAGACTCCTGCATGAAATGCGCATCATTGGTTGCCACTAGCGGAATCTGAAAGCGTTCCGCGAGTTGAGCGACGGCAGCTATATACTCTTCTTCGTAAGAGCGACCAACACGTTGAATTTCAAGATAAAATCGACCCGGGAACGATGCTTGATACTCAGCGATAAGCTGCTCACTGTAATCCGCACGCCCAGCCATTAGCGCGCCGCCTATTTCACCACGTAACCCGCCAGACAAACATATAAGTCCATCGGTTTTTCCCTGTAACCACTCCTTCTGAAGAATCGGCCGACCATGCGCCTGACCCTCGCGAAAGCCCCGCGACAGTAGTTCAGATAGATGAACATAACCAACTTCATTCTGTACCAGCAGCACCAGAATATAAGGTTGCGTTACCTTGTCAGGATTCTCGAGATAAACTTCTGCGCCAATAATCGGCTTAATCCCTTGCCCAACACACCTATTAAAAAACTTAACCGCGCCATACAAGTTACCCATATCGGTAATTGCTACGGCAGGCATTTGGTTTTGCAGCGTTTGTTCCACTAACGCAGGCAAACGAATCATGCCATTGACCAGTGAATACTCAGAATGAAGGTGAAGATGTACGAATGAACCAGGCATGGGCGGGATTATAAACCGAAGCGATTTATTCGCGAGCACCTTCTCAATTTTTTTTCATTTAGTTAAACCAAGTGCAGTGATAAAGCCCTGTAGCAAGGCGTAGACATGAGCAGCGTAGATTTAGTATTAACAGAGCGCCTTAACCGGTGCGAAACTACGCCGGTGAATTCGCGTTACTCCGAATTCCACCAAGGCGTCTCGATGCTGCTTAGTCGGATATCCACTATTTCGATCGAAGCCGTAATTAGGAAATTCCAATGCATACTCTTTCATCAATTGATCGCGCGCAACTTTGGCAATTATGGACGCCGCAGAAATACACGGTTCGAGGCCATCGCCGCCAATCACAGCACGCGCGGGAATGCCAAAGTCCGGACAGCGGTTGCCATCAACCAGCACCATACTGGCCGTAACATTCAACTTTACCACCGCTCGCTGCATGGCTAGCATAGTGGCTTGAAGGATATTAATGGTATCAATTTCGGCGACAGTCGCCTCACCAAGCGTCCACGCAACTGCCTGCTCTTTAATTGCACTAGACAATAATTCACGTCGTCGCGCGGTGAGTTTTTTAGAATCAGTTAAGCCGGGCAAGTCGTAGTTATCGGGCAATATCACTGCAGCAGTCACTACCGGACCAGCCAATGGACCACGACCAACTTCATCGACGCCCGCGATAATCATAAGTTTGAATTTAGCTCCGCCGCACGATCGTTCAAGAGCGCTTCAATTGCGTTACACGCAAGCTCGCCCGACGACTCACTTAAACTGGGCGCGATGGTCGCCAGAGTTGCTTGAACATGCTGGTAATGCTCGTCGTCCGTCAATAATTTAGTAAGTTGAGCGACCAATGCTCCTGACGTCGCATTGTCCTGGATCAGCTCGGGCACTATCGGCGGGCTAACAAGATGATTAGGCATAGAGTAATGCGAAACGGTCATGGTTCGCGACGCATACCATTCATTGATTTTCGAAACCTTGTACATCACCACCATTGGCTTAGCGAACAAGGCTGCTTCAAGCGCTGCGGTTCCAGAGGCCAACACAGCCACGTGACATAACGCCAAAGCGTCTCGCGAATGACCATCAATCAAGCGGACTCTGGTCTTGCCTATACTGAGCTCATTCGTCAAATAATCGGCAATTTTTGCATTGGCTGCCGGAATCACAAAGTCCAGATCTGGAAAAGCGTCAGCCAACTCCTCGCAGGCCGCTAACATGATCGGAGCTAAGCGCGAGACCTCACTCATCCGACTCCCAGGTAACACAGCGACCATTCGGCGAGGCTGTTGCCCTTCGTTTTGTGAGGCCGGCAACAACATCGCTCGAACCTCATCGCTAACTTGCCAGCGCAACACTGGGCTGGCCAACGGGTGACCGACATACTTAACGCGAACACCTTTGGCCTGATAGAATTGTTCTTCGAAAGGGAACAATGTAAGCATCAGACTCACTGCTTTACGTATTTTTTTGATTCGCTTGCCGCGCCACGCCCACACGGTTGGGCTAACATAGTGGACTGTCGGTATACCCGATTGTTTGAGCATCAACTCAAGACCAAGGTTAAAATCGGGCACATCGATACCGATGAACACATCCGGTTTCCAGCTCAGCATCTCGCGCTTTATCGTGCGCCGTATCGCTAATATCTCTCTCAACCCCTTCAGCGCTCCAGCTATACCCATGATGCTAATCTTGTCCATTTCAGCAAGGGTCTTAGCGCCAGCCTGCTGCATTAACGGACCAGCTAGCCCAATAAATTGTGCATCTGGATAGCGTGCAGAAATAGCCTTAATCAGTTCAGCACCAAGGTAATCACCAGACTTTTCGCCAGCAACAATACCGACCTTTAAGACCATCGATTAAGAAATACTATGAAGGGTTTCAATGATTAACGAATTACGCCACGCGGTGAAGCTTTTATGAACTCCACGAGTCTAGCCACCATTTCGCTACTACTGGATTTCGCTTCAAGTTCAGCAATGGCATGCACCATCGTATGCCCTGAACGGTAAATAGTTTTATACGCGCGCTTTAACTCCAACAAATCCTCTTTGCTAACTCCACGACTACGCATACCGCGAACGTTGATACCGTGGGTAATTGCTTTGTTACCAGCCACCAGCATGTAAGGTGGAATGTCGAGCGTACAGTAGGTGTTAACACCGCAAAAACTATGCTCGCCTATACTGACAAATTGGTGCACCAAGGTATAGCCTGCAAGCACTACATAGTCAGCAACTCTAACGTGACCGGCTAAGCTGGCATTATTAGAAAATAACAAGCCCGAGCCAAGGCGACAATCATGCGCAATGTGCACATACGCCATAAACAGGTTATTACTGCCGATTTGGGTTATGCCTTCATCACCAACAGTTCCACGATTAACCGTAATGTTTTCACGAAACGTATTATTGTCGCCGATTACCGTTTGAGTCGGCTCTCCTTTATAGGAGACAGACTGGGGCTCACTGCCTAATGCAGTGAACGAAAATATTTTGTTATTTTCACCAATACTCGTATGGCCTTCAACGACAACATGCGCCGCAATTTGTGTTCCATCACCAATCGTGACGTTACTTCCAATAACTGAATATGGGCCAACACTGACATTTGAACCAAGTTCCGCACCAGGTTCGATTATTGCAGTGGGATGAATTGCCGTTGTCATAAGTTACAACCTATTCTGTAATGTCTTTAAATGTGAACATCATTTCTGCCGACGCCACGAGCTTGTCGTCGACCTTGGCAACGCCTTGACACTTGTACATATTTTTGATTTTACGCAGCAATTTAACTTCAAAAATAAGTTGATCGCCAGGCTCTACTGGTTGTTTAAAGCGTGCTTTATCAATTCCAGTGAAATAATAAACACGATTAGTCGTATCAATGTCTTGGCGTCCATAGCTCGCCATTAAAGCCGCAGCTTGAGCCAATGCTTCAACAATAAGCACTCCGGGCATCACCGGACGATTTGGAAAGTGGCCGGCAAAAAACGGCTCATTAATCGTTACATTCTTAAGCGCAACCAATCGTTCTTCAGGGGTCGCCTCCAACACTCGATCAATCAGTAAAAATGGATATCGATGCGGTAAATAGTTACGGATTTCGTGAATATCGAGCAGTGCCAATTGGGGTTCCTATCTATTCTTGAATGGTTGGTCAATTACGCTGACATAATCAGACTAAAAAAGGCGGGTAAAATCACTTTACACCGCCCTATTCTACTACAGAGTTTGCACCGAATTCCAAGCTTTAGCGAATACCCGCCAGCGCTAAGAGTCCAATGCAAACTATGTGACTTATTTTGAAGACATCCGCTTAAGAACTTTATCGGTGATATCTACTTTTGGGCTGGCAAACATCACGCCGCTACGCAAGATCAGGTCAAAGCCCTCTTCTTTGGCAACTTCAGTAACTTCTGAATCAACCGAGGTTTGAAATTTTCGAATAGCTTCGTTGCGGCGTACATTAAACAAACGCTCAGTGTCTTCAGCATACAATTGAAGCTCACGGCGCTTACTCTGCCATTCCAACTGTTTGGCCTGCAAATCAGCTTCTGAATAGATAGTGCCAGCATTTTTTTCAATATCTTCTTTTAGCTTTAGCAATGCTTGTTGCTTCTCGGCAATTTCTTTTTGCTTCGGCTCAAATTCGGCATTCAAGTTCTTAAATTCCTTTTGAACAGACGGCAAACTTTCTAAAATCTTGCGTGCATCATACACACCGATTTTAACTTCAGCGGCAACAATTGCTGTTTGAAACACAGCCGCAAACGCTGCGACAATAATTAAACTACGTTTTAACATTACTAATACCTATTAACTTATTTGCTTGTTTTATTCGACGCCAACCAATTTGACGCCTTAACCCGTTTAACTTCTTACACTAATACTGTGTGGCTCTACTGAATCAACTGACCAACACTAAACTGGAATTTTTCGATCTCATCGCCCTCTTCTTCGTTCAATGGAATCGAATAACTAATCGATAACGGCCCGACTGGTGAGATCCAGTTAAACCCGACACCAGCGGTAACTCGAATCTCAGACGAATCGAAACTCTCTTCTGGACCGTATACTTGACCTGCATCAACAAAAAGCTGCAGGCGTTTATCCAACGAATCACCACCAACTGGTAACAATAACGACGCATTCAATAACACGCGTTTACTACCGCCCAGAGGATCTTGATTAACACTATCGTCGCGTGGGCCGAGTGAGCGAGCTTCATAACCACGCACCGTTCGCGAGCCGCCAGCGAAGTAGTTTTTAAAGAACGGTAATTCATCGGTATCGCCGTAACCGTCTCCATAGCCTATATCAGCCGCGAGTTTTAGCGCTGCACGCTGGGTAAACGGAAAATAGGTGCTGGCATCCACATTCACACGGTAATACTCTAAATCGGAACCTGGAGCTGTGGCATCCAGCGAGACACGAAACTCATTACCAGCTGTTGGATATAACAAACTATCGCGTGTGTCATGCACGAAGGCAGTACTTAGCGTGATTAAATCATTTTCTGGATTTTCATCGATAAATTCGCGAATATTTGAAACAGTAAACACCGTGGTTTCTAAATCAATTCGCTCCAAGCCGGCACCGAGTGAGAACGAGTTATTTTCATTAATCGGAAACAAGTAGCGAACATTGAGGCCAAGCGTCTCGGTGATATATTCCGAGGTATTCGCCGCAGCCGAGTCGATACTCCGACCGCTCAAGCCAATGGTACGGCTAATACCACTTTTCGTATAGTAAGGATTCGTGTATTGCAGCGTTACCGCTTCAACGAAGCTCGACCGCTGCACATTAAAATTCAGCTGATTACCCGTACCGAACAAGTTAGCCTGCGAGATACTTGCTTGCACCAATGCTCCGTTATCCCCAGAGTAACCAAGACCAAACAAGAAGCTGCCGGTTGGACGCTCTTTTACAATTACTTGCAGATCCACTTGGTCATCACGACCCGCTACTGGATTGGTTTCTATTTCAACTTCGTCGAAAAAGCTAAGACGCTGTAGACGAATCTTTGAGCGATTCACACGGCTCGGCGAAAACGCACCGCCCTCAGTCTGACGCATCTCGCGTCGAATCACCGAATCATTAGTTAAATCGTTACCAATAATATCGATGCGGCGAACGTAAACACGCCGACCTGGTTTAATATTAATCGAGAAAGCAACGGTTCGCGCCTCTCGATCAATATCAGGCACTGGTACCACCTGAGCGTAGGAGTAACCCTCTTCAGCTAGACGGTCACTGATCACCTCAACGGTATTGTCGACATCTTTACGCGAGTAGGTTCGGCCCGGCGCGATAAATACATACGGTAATAACTCGTCTTCCGGCACCACTAAGCGACCGTTTAAAACAAACTGAGATACCGTGTAGCGCTCGCCCTCTTCGACATTAATCGTCAAGAAGATTCCGTCTTTTTGCGGCGAGATACTGACTTGGTTCGAGGTGATTTGAAAATCCAGAAAGCCTTGATCTTGGTAAAAGCTACGCAAACTCTCTAGGTCACCAGAGACCTTTTCCTTTGAATATTGATCTTCTTTACCCCAAAACTTCCAGAAAGGTACGCTATCTGATAACTCAAATTCATCTAGCAACATCTCATCACTGAAGTATTTATTGCCAATGATGTTAATGTTCTGGATCTTAGCCGTCGGCCCTTCTTTTACATGTAACTTAACTTTGACACGATTTCGCGGGAGATCCGTAACTTCGGTGCCGACCTGAGCATTGTATTTACCTTGGTTCAAATACTGCCGCTTCAGTTCTTGCTTAACTTGTTCTAACACATTGGGCTGAAATACTCGCCCTTCAATGAAATCGTTATTAGACAAGGCCTCACGTAGCGCTTCTTCTTTAATGAGCTTATTACCGGCAAACTCGATAGTCGCAATCGAAGGGTACTCAATAACTTCCACGATAATGGCAGTGCCATCCGTATTCAATTCAATGTTTTTGAAAAAACCAGTCTTATACAGCTCGCGAATCAAGTCTGCGGACATGGTCGGATCAAATTGGTCACCAACTTTGATTGGCAGATAGTTGAAGATCGAGCCAGCCGATATCCGCTGAAGGCCTTTGACGCGAACGTCTGACACAATGAATGAATCTTGCGCTAATGCCACGGAGGTCATTACAGCAAATAGGAGGCCGATGCAGAGTTTTTTTATCATTTGATCCTCAGTATTCCAGGCGAACGATTAGTCGTGCCAACCAGACGTTATATTGCTTATTATAGTTTTACGGCGCGGCGAACACGCGTTTTCGGGCGTGAGCTGATTCTAATTGAATATCATCAAAATATCATTATAAAAAGCCAGACTCATTAAGCCTACCAACATCAGCAGACCTAGGGGCTGAATTGCCAAATATACTTTTTCAGATAGACGACGACCAGCCACAGTCTCAATTGCAAAGCGTAATAAGTGCCCGCCATCCAACATAGGCATCGGCAGCAAGTTCATTACTCCTAAACTAATACTGATCAGCGCCAAAAAATACAAATACGGTTCAAGCCCAACTTGAATAACCTGACCCGCCACATCCGCAATCATTATTGGCCCGTTGACATTTTTAAGAGACACTTGCAACGTAACCATTTTGCCAAGCATGCGCACGATCGTCGAAGACATCAACCAAGTCGTGGTAACACCGTTTTCAAGGGCCTGCAAAGGCGAATTTGACACAGTAACAAAGTGCTCTGCCGGACGCGGAATAAACGGACGCTGCACTCCAATTAAGCCGACGACTTTGTCACCAACTTTCTGCGCAGCAGGGGTCACCGACACATCAACGCTAGCATCGCCACGTGCCACAGTAACCATAATTGGCACACCGGCTTTAGGGAATACCGCTTGCGTCAACTCACTCCACTTAAGAACCGCTTGACCATCAATAGCAGTTATTTCGTCGCCTACCTGCAGGCCAGCCAAGGCAGCCGGAGAACCTTCGTTAACGACCGCGATCTCACGAGTGCTCGGACCCTCAATCGGATTAAAGCCCAGCTCAGCCATGAGACTTGCAGGGTTAATGTTATAAATCGGGATAGCATCGGTCGCTAAGGTTACTTGCTTAACTTGCCCCGCTGATTCAATTGACAGTTGAATCGGCTCTTTCTGTAGTACCTGATTAAAGATATACAGGTCATGCTCAGCGTAATACTGATACGAACGCCCATCAACACTCAATAAGCGGTCACCAGCGGCAACACTAGCAGTTGCCAACGGCGAATCTACCGGCGGCTCACCAAACACTGGCACTAAGCGCTGCGAGTCTGGTAGGCCTATCAAGGCGAACAACAGTATCGCGAATAAAAAATTAATCCCAGGACCGGCTGCAACAATCAGGCTACGCTTCCAGATTGGTTGATTGTCGAAAGCACGGTGCGCTTCATTCGCTTGAACTGGCGTGTCGGGGTCATTCTCCCCCAACATCTTCACATACCCGCCAAGCGGAATTGCGGCTAATACATACTCAGTGTTATCCGGGCCCGACACACGCTTCCACAGCGGCTTACCGAAACCAACCGAAAAACGCAGGACTTTAACGCCTAACTTACGCGCAACCCAAAAATGCCCAAATTCGTGAACGGTGACCAGAATACCGATGGCCAACATAAACCCTACCGCGCTATAAACAATGCCCATTTAATTACCCAAATAGTGCGTTGCGCACTCTATCAAAACTGATTCGATTCTAGTCGTGCTAATGCCACGCCTCTGGCTTCATTATCAATATGTAATACGTCATCGATAGTGTCATTCGATCTATTTTGCACATTATTCAATGTGGCATCGACTATTTCAGCAATTGCGGTAAAGCGAATTTGCCCCTGAAGAAATGCCTCGACTGCCACTTCATTGGCGGCATTCAGTATCGCAGGCGCCGACAAACCGGCAGTCGCAGCCTGCCGAGCTAAGCGCAAACAAGGCAAGTTCTCCATATCCGGCGCATGGAAATCTAATCGAGCTATATCCGTAATGTTTAGAGTTTCGGCCCCAGACATAATGCGACTCGGCCATGCAAGCGCGTGCGCAATCGGTATACACATATCTGGCGCGCCGAGTTGCGCCAAAAAAGACCCGTCTATATATTCAACCATTGAATGAATAATACTTTGCGGATGAATAACAATTTCGACCTGACTTTGCGGCAAACTAAACAACGCAGCGGCTTCAATCAACTCTAAGCCCTTATTCATCATAGTGGCGGAATCCACCGAGATTTTTTGGCCCATCGACCAATTTGGATGCGCGCATGCTTGCTCAGGCGTAATGTCCTGCAACTCAGACCATTTGCGCCCTCGGAAAGGCCCGCCCGATGCGGTCAGGTGAATCTTGCGAACGGCCCGTGTTTCGCCACCTTCAGGCAAGCATTGAAAAATAGCATTGTGCTCACTGTCAATCGGCAAAATGGTGGCATTACAACGTACCGCTTCGCGCATAAATAGATCGCCAGTCATAACCAGAGGCTCTTTATTGGCAATTAGCACACGTTTACCAGCTTGCACCGCCGCCAACGTCGGCAATAAGCCCGCCGCACCGACAATAGCGGACATCACCGTAGCAGAGGCGGTATCGCGAGCGACTGCCACCACGCCCTGTTGACCAATCTCAACTGAAATATTCTGCAGCCCATGCTTAGCCAATTGAGCGACCAACTGTTTAGCAGCATCACCATCGACCATCACCACCGTTTCCGGTTGAAACTCGAGACACTGCTCCAGCATCTTAACGACATTTTCATTTGCGGTAAGCGCCACAACCTTGAACCCACCAGGGTTCTGCGCGATTACCCGCAAGGTACTTTGACCGACCGAGCCGGTTGAGCCTAAGATAGAAATTGATTGCATGCGAGAGCTTACCGAACCAGTTAATTAAGGCAGATAGCCAAGAATCAGCAAACCTAGCGCGAAAAAGTTGGCGCCAACCATGATGCTATCAATGCGATCGAGAATCCCACCATGTCCCGGCAAAATTCGACTACTATCTTTGAGCCCAACATGCCGCTTTAACTTACTCTCAAATAAATCTCCACCAACTGATACAACGGCTGTTACCAGCACAGTAATCAATAGCAGACTAGCCGCTTGCACAGGGAATACCGTGTACAGCCCGGGGATGTAAATCAGCGCGACGAGCGCCAAGCCTCCAGCAAACCCTTCAATAGTTTTTCCGGGGCTAATTGATGGCGCGAGTTTATTGCGGCCAAAGCGCTTACCGACGAAATAGGCCCCGACATCGGCAGCGACCACCGTACCGAGAAAGCACAATATCCAAAGCGGCCCATGCTCTAACTGCTTAATTTCAATAACGATAAAGCCCGCTGACGACAACACCGCAATGCCGATAATCAGCTTAATCCAATTCGCATGCAAAAAATCCAGCGTATTGGTCATTGTAAACACCAGTAAAACGACCCAAAGCAAACATGCCATGGGAATAATGACACTGAGTGGGATTACGCTGGATTCAACTAAGAATAAACACAAGCCAAACAAGGCGAATGCGCAAAGTCGCAATAGTGGTTTTTTAATATCACAAAAACGAACCCATTCAACGAACCCGAGTAACACCACTAAAGTAATCAAACCTCGCCAATAAATAGGGTTTGGTGCGAACAAAGCAGCAAGCACAATGGCGACCATGAAAAGCGCGGTTATCACTCGTTGTTTTAACATCTTAGCTAGACTCCCGTCGATTGGTAGCTGGTCTCATTGTCGACTCATTGCCATGACCTGCCGAGTCCACCATGTCTTGAGCCGTTCCAAAGCGACGGTCGCGACGCGTAAACTTCAGCAATGCTTCGGTGAATGCGTTTTCGTCAAAATCTGGCCACAAAGTATCGGTGAAATAGAACTCCGAGTAGGCAGCCTGCCAAAGCAGAAAATTACTTATTCGATACTCTCCAGAGGTGCGAATAAACAAGTCGGGATCAGGAATACCAGCAGTGGTTAGTTCGCCGTTGATCGCTTCCTCATCAATATCGTCAGGTCGCATATCGCCGTTCGCGACACGCTCGGCAAGGCGTCGACACGCTTGCGTTATATCCCAGCGACCACCATAGTTAATTGCAACATTAAACACCAACTTTTCATTGCTCGACGTCGCTTGCTGAGCACTGGCAGCCAATTGTTGAATACGTGGACTAAATCGTGACAAGTCACCTAATAACTGAAGCCGAACGCCATTCTCATTAAGTTTCTTGGTTTGCGTTTCTAAAGCGTTGGCAAGTAAATCCATCAACGCATCGATTTCTGATTGCGGCCTACGCCAATTTTCGCTGCTAAACGCAAATATCGAGAGGTAAGGAATCTCGTGCTGCAAACAACTTTTGATCAGCGCCTTAACCGAATCAACGCCTCGCTTATGCCCAGCAACTCGTGACAGTCCTTGAGAGTTAGCCCAGCGACCGTTACCATCCATAATTACCGCCACATGTTGCGGCTTAGGCGTAATGATTGCTACGCCCGCTGGCTGGCTGACCCGAAGCAAGCGGAACAATGATCGTAATTTAGTCAACATAACGCTCTGATTCGGTAGATGCGGATTCCTAACAACAGGAACCGGCGGTTAGACCTTCAAAATTTCGACTTCTTTTTCTTTAACAATCTCATCAACTGACGCAACGAATTTATCAGTTAATTGCTGCACTCGATCTTCTGCACGCTTCTCATCGTCTTCACTGATTTCCTTATCCTTCAGCAAAGCTTTAAAATCAGAATTAGCATCGCGCCGAATATTGCGTATCGCTATCTTACCGTTCTCGCCCTCGCCTGCAGCAACCTTGACCATCTCCTTACGACGCTCTTCGGTTAACGCTGGCATTGGAATTCGAATCAAATCACCAGCCGTCACAGGATTAAAGCCCAAGTTAGCTTCCATAATCGCCCGCTCGACAACCGGCACCATGTTTTTCTCCCATGGCTGGACAGCCAAAGTCCGCGCATCTTGTACGGATACGTTCGCCACCTGATTAATCGGCGTAGGATTGCCGTAGTAGTCCACTGTCAAATGATCTATTAGCGCGGAACTAGCTCGCCCTGTGCGAATCTTGGCCATCTCACTTCGCATTGAATCAATGCTCTTCTTCATGCGCTCTTCAGCGTCTTTAAGGATATCTTCAATCATTTTATTCGCCTCTCTATTTCGTGATATCGGGGACTCGATTAATCGTTTCGGGTTGGGTTCACGTTAATAAACGCAAAAAATAGACGCACCAGTCAGTATACTTGGTACGCCATTCTGATGGGCTGCTCGATCATTATCACGCAACACCAAAGGGAAACTATGAGCTGGTTATTAGTGTACCAACCGGTTCGCCTGCGGCCATCCTCATTAACGACCCTTCTTCGCCAATCGACAACACTCGCATCGGCATATTATTGTCACGGCACAGCGCAATCGCCGTCGCGTCCATCACATTGAGTCGTTGTTGCAGGACTTCATCATAAGTCACTTGATCATAACGCACAGCGTCGGCGTTATGTACTGGGTCTTTATCATAAAC
Source organism: Arenicella xantha (assembly GCF_003315245.1). NCBI lineage: Bacteria > Pseudomonadati > Pseudomonadota > Gammaproteobacteria > Arenicellales > Arenicellaceae > Arenicella > Arenicella xantha. The sequence continues at coordinate 401,697 of NZ_QNRT01000002.1, forward strand.
CCCATCAACTTTTGTTGCCTTAACAAGAATATCCGCATTGATTTCAGCGGCTCTCAGGCTGGCTGCAGTATCGGTGGTAAAATAAGGATTACCCGTACCAGCAGCGAAAATCACTACCCTTCCCATATTAAGGTGCTTAAGTGCACGGAGACGTACATAAGGTTCAGAAACGGGGGAAATGGGGATGGCTGATTGGACTCGAGCTTCGACACCGATTTGCTTCAACCCTTGCTGAACCGCCAGAGCGTTCATCACGGTGGCTAACATGCCAATATAATCGGCTGTTGCACGCTCAATTCCGGATTCAGATGCTGAGATACCACGGAAAAAGTTTCCGCCACCAATAACTACCGCAACCTGTGTCCCAGACTTGACGACGCGGCCAATTTCTTGACATACATTATCGAGTGTTTTAGCGTCGATGCCAAACTTCTTGTCTTCATCACTGCCAGCTAGGGCCTCACCGCTCAATTTGAGTAAAATACGTCTAAAACTCGGTTTGGAAGTGTTAGTCGGCATTGGCGTGACCCCTCTTTTAGGTGGTGATGTATGCGATTTTTTTAATTACTTATACTGCGCTTAAGACGGGTCAATGACAACGAATGAAAAGACCCATCTCAAGTTTAACCAAAACAGATCGAGCTATCATAGTTCGATATAGCTCGACCCATATTATTGGCTATATTAGGCCTTACCAGCCTGTGCCATTACTTCGCTAACGAAGTCATCTTCTTTCTTTTCGATGCCTTCACCAACTTCGTAACGAACAAATTGCTTCACTTCAGCGCCAGCTGATTTTAACAACTTTTCCACTGTTTGATCTGGATCTTTAACAAACGATTGACCCAACAGCGTTACCTCGTTCAAATACTTACGAATTCGACCGTCAACCATTTTCTCCATGATTTCAGCCGGCTTACCACTCTCAGCCGCTTGGGCAGAGAATATTTCGCGTTCTTTTTCAAGTAGCTCAGCAGGCACTTCATCCGCAGAAATACAAACAGGTCGGCTAGCGGCAACGTGCATCGCAATATCCTTCGCCAACTCTTCACTGGCATTAGATAAGCGCGTCAGCACTGATATTTTGTTACCGTGCTGGTAAGCGCCAACTATCTCGCTGTCACCAGCTTCAACAAGTTCAAATCGGCGAACTGTAATGTTCTCACCAATTTTTTGTATCAATGCTTGACGAGCTTCCTCAACCGTTTTCCCACCGGCAACTGATGCTGCCGAAAGCGCTTCTAAGTCAGCCGGCTGAGCGGCCATGACAGCTGCTGCAACTTGATTTGCAAATTCAACAAAAAATTCATCTTTAGCTGAAAAGTCAGTCTCTGAGTTAACTTCAACGGCTACGCCTTTATTACCGTCGACCAAAGTTACAATAGTACCTTCGGCCGCGATACGACCCGCTTTTTTATCGGCTTGAGCTGCACCATTCTTGCGCATCTCTTCAATCGCAGCTTCGATGTCGCCATTAGTCTGGGTCAACATCTTTTTACATTCCATCATGCCAGCGCCGGTACGCTCGCGTAGTTCTTTTACTAATGCGGCAGTAATTGCCATATCGTCACCTATATACTTTCTATGAGGTTATTTAATCTTTTATCGAGTCAATCCACGCGCCATTAAGTTAGTTTACTTGCTGGCACGTGCAACACATTGACGCGTTAACTACTTTAAGCAATTTTTGCTTTAGCTTGTGCGATCCACTCTTCACGCTCAATACGACCTTTGAAGTTTAATTCAGCGTCTACGCGCTCAACCTCTTCAGGAGTGAATTCAGCAATTTGCTTGAAAGTAGCAATACCGATCTCTTTAAGCTTGCCAGCAATCACTGGACCAATGCCATTGATTTCAGTTAGCTCGTCACCGGCTGTAGTGCTTGCTTCGACTGGAGCAGCTTCAGCGACCACTGGTGCAGGCTCAGCAGCAACTGGCGCAGCTTCCGCAACGGCAGGCTCCTCAACGACTTCAACATACTCATCGCCACCAGCGGCAATAGCAGACTTAACTTGAGCCGCTGCACGCGCATTGATAATAGCGTCAGCAACACCTTCAACATAAAGGCTAATTGCTCGAATCGCGTCGTCATTACCTGGAATCACATAGTCAACGCCATCTGGAACACAGTTGGTATCAACAACAGCGACAACTGGAATGCCGAGCTTGTTGGCTTCAGAGATTGCGATGTACTCATTCTTCACGTCAATAACAAACAATGCATCAGGCAAGCCTTGCATGTTTTTGATACCGCCCAAGCTGCGTTCTAACTTAATACGCTCACGCTCAAGAGTTAACGATTCTTTCTTATTTAAACGAGCACTAGTACCTTCAACCAACTGAGTATCAAGTTCTTTTAGGCGTTTGATTGAGTTTTTAACGGTTTTGAAGTTAGTCAACATTCCGCCCAACCAACGATGGTTAACGAAAGGCGTGCCAGCGCGCTCGGCTGCATCTTTGATCAACTTACTGGCAGAACGTTTAGTCCCAACCATCATGACTTGACCACCATTGCCTGCCACCTGACCGATGTAGTTCATCGCGTCATTGAACATTGGCAACGTTTGCTCAAGGTTAATAATATGAATTTTGTTGCGCTCACCGAAGATAAACGGGCGCATTTTAGGTGACCAATAACGGGTTTGATGACCAAAGTGTACGCCTGCTTCAAGCATCTGGCGCATAGTAACGTCTGACATAAATGTACTCCAAATTGTACGGGTTTAGACAAATCCGAAAGATCTAAGCAGTTAACCCTGTATTGCAGCAATCGCCTTTAGCGCGTTAATCAAGTGCAATCTAGCGAATTGGCAAGACATACATTTAATTAAAGCAAAACAATCACTTACAACAATAAAAGGCACCCAACTGCTACTGGTGATAATCGGATGATTTAAGTTGAGGCGCGTTTATACCATAGGGGCTAGATAATGCAAAGAAATAATCAGTTTAAACCCAGTGTTTTGATCACTTACTTAGCGCGTAAATTCGGGTCATGACGCAGGCCGTGGATCAGGGTATTATGCTCAGCTGGCAACTGGTCTCACCGAGGAATCCCCTTGCAACAACTCACTGGTCTCGACGCATCTTTTCTCTATCTTGAAACCGCCAGTTCGCCGATGCATATTGGCGGGCTAACGATCTACGACCCAGCTAGCGCTCCTGGCGGATTAGTTGGGTTTAAACAGATCATGGCAAATGTTGCTGAACGTGCACACAAGGTAGCATCGATGAACAACGTGCTGCTCGAAGTGCCAATGCGACTAGACCATCCATATTGGCGCTCCGACGGCGAATTCGACCCAGAATTTCATATTCGACACATAGCACTCCCCAAACCTGGTGACTGGCGGCAGCTGTGTATTCAAGTGGCACGCTTACACGCCCGCCCTTTAGATAGAGCGCGCCCGCTGTGGGAAATGTACATAGTTGAGGGGCTCGACAACATTGAGGGCTATCCGCCAGGCTGCTTTGCATTAGTGACAAAGATGCATCATGCCGCAATAGACGGCGCGTCAGGAATTGAAATCGCCGCCACAATCCACGATTTGTCACCGGACTACCGCATTAATAGTTCACCACAGCCAGTGACGCGCGACCGCCAACCAACTTACTTAGAACTAATATGGCGATCCCAATTAAACTCACTCAGAACGCCGAAACGAGTATTTGAGGTCGCTAAAAACACCGTGCCAGGCTTTGCAAAAATGGTAGCTGGCGTGGCGCGCGGCCGCTTAAAGCGGGTTACCGACATACCACGCACACGCTTTAATACCAATGTTTCGCCACATCGCGCCTTTGATGCAGTAGAAGTTGAGCTCAGCGACATAAAACAGATTAAGGACTCCATACCTGGCGTAACCGTCAACGATGTTGCTCTGGCAATCTGCGGTGGCGGCTTACGAAAATACCTAGAAAGCAAAGGCGAATTACCCCAGCGTTCAATGGTAGCCATGGCACCGATCAACATCCGCACGCAAGACAAGCTTGGCACCGCAGGCAACCAAGTATCGCAAATGACCGTGCGCATCGGTAGCAATATCGCAGACCCAATGGAACGGTTAATCTTTGTCAATCAAGGCACTCGAAATGCTAAAGAGCTAACCAATGCAATCGGCGCCAAGACCATGACCGACTATGCGCAATTCATTCCTTCAACCTTGACCGCCTCGGCCGCCAAACTGTACAGCCGCTTAGGGATGGCTAATAGAATTAAACCCGCTTACAACTGCGTAATTACGAATGTACCTGGCCCGCAAGTACCGCTGTACTTTACCGGCGCTAAGATGATGAGCAGCTTTGCACTCGGGCCGCCGATTGACGGAATGGGCCTATTCCATGGACTGGGAAGCTATTGCGGCAAGTTTAATATTTCAATCAGCGCCTGCCGAGAAATGATGCCCGACCCAGCGTTTTACGCCGAGTGCCTACGAACCTCGTTCGAAGAACTGCATGGCGCCGCCATTGCCACGCAAGGCGCTAATAAACAAAGTGCCACGCCACCAGTAACCAACACCCCCAAAAAGCCTGCTTCAAGAAAGAAAAAAGCCACTACTAAAAAGCAGGCAAAAAAGGCGAGCAAGAAATTGCTTTAGTAACCACACACAATCAACCAAGAAGATTAACGCAGTATGGAAAAGTATTTAATGGCCAACGGTTTGCGCTTGGCATATGACGAGTTTGGCAAATCAAACGACCCGGCAATTGTGCTTATAATGGGCTTAGGCACACAAATGGTCGCTTGGCCGGAGCCATTTTGTATTGCCTTAGCAGAGCGCGGCTATCGAGTGATTCGCTTCGACAATCGAGACATTGGTTTATCTCAAAAAATCGAGGTCAAGAAAGATGTAAATATCCTGAAGCTTCTATTCAGAAAACGAATTGGCCTAAGTTTACGAGTTCCCTACACGCTGCGCGACATGGCCGCAGACACAATCGGATTACTAGACCACCTAGAAATTGACGCCGCACACTGGGTTGGCGCTTCAATGGGCGGCATGATTGCTCAAATATTAGCGGCTGAATATCCACAACGCAGCCTATCGCTTACATCAATTATGTCCACCACCGGCAACCCCGAACTCCCTCAAACCAACTGGAGAGTGTCTAAACAACTGATCAGCCGCCCCAGCAACAACGACGAAACGGCTTATTTGAAGCACAGCCTAGAAACTTGGAAAGTCATCGGCAGCCCAGATTACCCGCCGAATCAAGATGAATTGACCGACCGTATTTTGTCGGCGGTGCGACGGTCTTATTACCCTAAAGGCTATAAAAATCAAATGGCCGCAATACTCGAAGGTGGCGACCGCCGTGGCCTGCTTCGCAAAATTTCGGTGCCGACCATGGTGATCCACGGCAAAGCCGACGTCCTGGTTCCGGTCGAAGGCGGCATTGACACGGCTGCCAACATTAAAGATGCAAAACTCGAACTTATCGAAGGCATGGGGCACGATCTACCCAAGCAGCTGCTGCCTAAGTTTATTGATCTTATTAGCGCCAACGCACAACTTGCTAACAACTAACTAACAACAAATACCCCTGCACGCGGTAACGGCTCAATCAATCCAGCATTAATGAGCACGCGCGCCGTCGTTCGCCACAGCCACATTAGCAGGCGGTTTTGCAAAGATGATTTTGCGCAAACCTGAAAACGAAAATTTACGCCAAGCCATATCGGTTTGGCGTAAACGGTCAGCGAGAATGTACATAGCCAACGGATTAACTCCGATGCCCAAATGACTGGCTGGCACCTGAATACTCTCAGCCAAGTCCGACTCTGCCTGTATAGACCCTTCCCATGCCACAATGCCGTCAGTCTTGGAATAAATTGACGTAGTCGGGACTGGTGGAGCCGTGCTCAAACTAAGACGACGGGTATACTCTAAATCGGAAGGTTTACCATTGATCGCTTGAAATAATCGATGCGCATTCGAGTGACGCGTTCTTCCTGAAATCGGGCTCCCTAGAGAAATCACGTTTCTCACTACATCTGGGCATGCCTTTGCCACTTCTCGAGCAAATAGCCCGCCTAGACTCCAACCAACGAGAGATACTTTACCGCCTGTCTCGTCAGCCACCTCACGCACTAATGCCACCATTTCAGCTTCGAGGTGATCATCAAAAATTAAATTGGTCCCGAGCCCCCAGCCATATGAGCGATAGCCCAAGTCACTCAACAGCTTACGCATTGGCTTAGTCGAACGATCACTCCCGCCGAAACCTGGAAACACAACAACAGCATGCCCATCGCCTTTCGGGAGACGCTTCAATAACGGCTTCAGGGCATAAAAACTCTGCCACTCAAAAATTGCCCGAGGTTCGGCGTAACGCCAAAAACGGAACTGCGCACGACGAAACAAGCTCAAAGACATTACCCTACTCCAATTTATCATTGTTATAGCTGCAGCTTACCGCTCCAAGCGTAATTATTCGACCCCTTTTTCGACCATGAGTTGTGATTATCAGGTTTGTCGTGCAAATTTTGTTACAATCGAGATCTTAGTCAGTTAGCCACATTTTCCCATGACCGTTACCATTAAGAACAACGAAGAAATCGAAAAAATGCGCATTGCCGGCCGCTTAGCCAGCGAAGTGCTCGACATGATTGAAGAGCACGTGAAACCGGGCATTACTACCGACGAGCTCAACACGATTTGCCATGACTACATCGTTAACGAGCAAGATGCAATTCCTGCGCCACTCGACTATCGAGGCTTTCCAAAATCTATCTGCACCTCGGTAAATCACGTAATCTGCCATGGCATACCCGGCGACAAAAAGCTCAAAAAAGGCGACATAATCAATATTGACATCACCGTCATCAAAGACGGGTTTCATGGCGACAATAGTCGAATGTACTATGTTGGAAAACCTAATGTACTAGCAAAACGGCTATGTGAAGTCGCCAAGGAGTCGATGTTTGTCGGCATTAGAATGGTTAAACCTGGAGTGAAATTGGGCGATATAGGACATGCTATTCAACAACATGCCGAAGCCAGTAACTTTTCGGTTGTACGTGAGTATTGTGGCCACGGTATTGGGCGTGTGTTTCATGAAGAACCACAAGTCTTGCACTATGGCCGACCAAACACCGGAATGGCACTGCAAGAAGGCATGACCTTTACTATCGAGCCGATGATCAATGCCGGCCGCAAAGAGACCCGCCTGCTCGCCGATGATTGGACTGTTGTAACTCGTGACCACTCCTTGTCAGCCCAATGGGAGCACACTATCTTGGTAACCAGCGACGGCTATGAAATACTCACAACGTCAGCCAATGCGGTACTTCCTTAACTAGTAATATTCGCTTCTCTACGCGATTAACCGGTGAACGAGTCTATGCACTTTGCCAAAAGCAAACTATTTAATCGCGCGACATTTAAGCACTCGATTCGTGATGCCGAGACATTACCAATCGCGCCATTTAAGGCGGCTATCAAAAAGGCTTTGGCGGTTTTAGAAGAACAGCAGGTGCAAGGGGCATCTTCAGCTGATTTGGTAGGCCACTTTACGTGGATGATCGACCAATTACTGATCCTCATTTGGAATCACCAGAAACAATCACTCGACGACCGAGTCCATCTGGAATTGGTTGCAGTTGGAGGTTATGGACGCGGTGAACTGCATCCCCGTTCAGACGTCGACCTATTAGTTCTACTGAAGAAAGACCAATACGACGAAGCGAAAGAGTTTGTGGAGTCATTTTTACGCTTTCTATGGGATATTGGTCTGGATATCGGCCACAGCGTTAGATCTATTCGCGATTGCGTTAAAGAAGCGCGCAGCGATGTCACGGTAATGACCAACTTGCTCGAAGCGCGTCACCTAGCCGGCGACAAGGCATTATTTGAGTTACTAGACACTAAAATTCGAGCCCCAAGAATGTGGGCACCTGACAAATTCTTTATAGCCAAGACCCAAGAACAAGAGCAGCGCCACGCCCAATATCAAGATACCGCCTACTCATTAGAGCCCAACCTCAAAGAGTCACCCGGTGGCTTACGCGACCTTCAAACAATCTTATGGATTTATAATCGCCGCTACGGTGTTCGCTCATTTCGTGACATGGCTGAGCAAAAGCTCATTGACCGCGATGAGTACCGCATCCTTATACGAGCGCGCAACATCCTTTGGCGAATGCGTTCAGGGCTTCACCTAATTACGCAACGACATGAAGATCGCTTGCTATTCGACACACAGCGAACCTTGGCCGATGACTTCGGTTACCTCGACACCTCGACGCACTTAGCGGTAGAACAGTTGATGAAGCGATACTATCGCACCGCCAAACAAGTCATGTATCTTAATGAGGTGCTACTGGCAAGCTATCGGGTCACACACAGCAAACGCATTTCATTGGCGGTCGGAAGAAATCTTAACGACAACTTTTTGTTGAAGAACAAAATGATTGAGCAGCGTTCTAGCAAGGTATTCAAGCGTCAGCCAAGTGCTATGCTAGAACTCTTCAACTTGATGCAAGAACACAAAATCACGGTCATCCATCCGGATACCATTCGCTCTATTCGAGCCAACCTTGACCTAATTAACAACCAGTTTCGCAGCGATCCTGACGCCCATAAACGCTTCCTAGCGTTATTTAAACACGAAGGTGACGGACTCACTAATGCACTTGCGAGAATGAATGCCTACGGCCTGCTGGGCGCTTACCTCCCGTCATTTGGTGCGATCGTTGGACAAATGCAACACGACCTGTTTCATGTTTATACGGTTGATGGTCATACACTTAAGGTAATTGAAAACCTAACACGCTTACGCAAGTACCCTGACGAATTCCCAATGGCCAGCGAACTGCTAGCCGACCTGTATAAGCCCGAACGACTATTTCTCGGTGCGCTGTTTCATGATATTGCCAAAGGCCGCGGCGGAGATCATTCTGAATTGGGCGAGTCAGACGCCTACGAATTCTGCATCCAACATGGCTTAAGTGAGTACGACGCGCGATTAGTCGGCTGGTTAGTGTTGAAACACCTCATGATGTCGCACTTCTCCCAACGGCGCGACATATCCGACCCAGACGTGATCAAAGAATTTGCCGACATCGTTGGCGACATTGAACATCTAGACAATTTATATTTACTGACTTTAGCCGATATACGTGGCACCAGCCCCAAAGTGTGGAATGCATGGAAAGGTCAGTTATTGTTAGAACTATATAATGCAACCCGCAAAGCGCTGCGCCAAGGTGTAGCTAAACCACACAATGTCCGCGAACATGTCGAAGACGACAAACGCGCCGCGCTAGAACTGATTACTCAGCAACTTGGCGAAAAAAGCGTCAATGAAGAGCTTATACAAACGTTTTGGAATACCCTTCCTGGCGACTACTTTGTGCGCAATGAACCCTATTACATTGCATGGCATGCTAGCAGCCTGCTGCTATCTTCGGCAATCGACATCCCGCTAGTCACAACTCGATACAGCGAACGCCTTGAAGCCAATATGTTCTTCGTATTTGCACCTGAAACCAATAAGCTCCTGACGCAGGTAACCGGAGCTTTTGATCGCATGGAACTAAACATTATTGAAGCACGGTTACAACTTAGCTCCAACGGGTTTGCGCTCTACACCTTTAACGCAACGGTTCCAGAATCAGACACCGCGCGAAGTAGCGACTATGCACGCTTTATTGAGGCACGTTTACGCAAATTAATTATAGAGCACAGTGGAGAGAAATTTGTCGCTCGCAGTCACTCGTCACGCGCGCTAAAGCACTTCCCGATCGAACCACGAATTACCTTCCTGTTCACCAGTAAGAGCTACACGACAATGGAAGTGGTTGCGCAAGACCAACCCGGCTTATTACATAATGTTGCACGCGTTCTACAGACTCACAATTTGATTCTGCTAAGCGCCCGTGTCGCGACTTTTGGAGAACGTGCGGAAGACATATTCTACATTCGACACGGAGACCACTCCCCGGTGGTTGACAAAAACCTACTCCAACAGCTTGAGTCAGAGCTATCTGAAGCACTAGACAAACGCACTTCTGCCCAAAAACAAGCCTAATCGCAGCAACAACCACATTTAGGCTAGCAGTCTAATTGCGCATGTTAGATAATTCTGCAAATTTTACGCTACCAACTTCTTCTTATTCGTATGTCTGAACAATTGCAATCCATTATCGACCACGCCTTCGAGAACCGCTCGGAAATTAAACCCAACAACGTCGACCCTCAAATCAAGACCGCGGTTGAAAGCTGCATTGAATTACTCGACCAAGGCAAGGCCAGAGTCGCCGAAAAAATAGATGGCGAATGGCAAGTCAATCAATGGTTAAAAAAAGCGGTATTGCTCTCTTTTGCTATGCGCGACAACGAATTGATGCCAGGTAGTGAAACCAACTATTTCGACAAGGTGCCATCAAAATTCGCTGATTATGACGAAGCAAGGTTTCGTCAGGAAGGGTTTCGTGTAGTCCCACCAGCAGCCGTACGCAAAGGTTCATACATTGCTCCGGGCGTCGTGCTTATGCCTAGTTACGTTAATATTGGCGCCTACGTCGATAGCGGCAGCATGGTTGATACCTGGGCTACCGTCGGCTCGTGCGCGCAGATCGGTAAAAACGTTCACCTGTCTGGTGGCGTCGGCATTGGCGGCGTGTTAGAACCCATTCAAGCTGGCCCAGTTATTATTGAAGACAACTGCTTTATTGGCGCGCGCAGCGAAGTCGTCGAAGGCGTCATTGTCGAAGAAGGATCAGTAATCTCGATGGGCGTCTACCTAGGACAAAGCACAAAAATTCTAGACCGTGAGACCGGCGAAGTAAGCTACGGCCGAATTCCGGCTGGCTCCGTCGTGGTGTCGGGCTCCATTCCTAGCAAAGATAATACACATAGCTTGTATTGCGCAGTGATCGTAAAGAAAGTCGATGCCAAAACTCGCAGTAAAACCGGCTTAAATGAACTATTGCGGGTCGATTAACACTCCTTATATTATGAAAACTACCGACACCGACCGTCCAACCTTAGCGCTAACTAAGCAGCTAATAGCAGCGCAATCTGTAACCCCAAATGATGCTGGATGCCAAATGCTGATGACCGAAAGGCTCAGCGAATTGGGCTTCCATATTGAAGCCATGAACTTCTCAGACAAACACGGCACGGTACAGAACTTTTGGGCAAGACGCGGCAACGCCAAACCGTGCTTAGCCTTTGCTGGCCATACCGATGTGGTTCCCACCGGCGATTTAAAACAGTGGGAAAGTGACCCGTTTACGCCCACTGAGCGCGACGGAATGCTCTATGGACGTGGCACCGCCGACATGAAAACCTCACTCGCCGCATTCGTTACGTCGATTGAGCGCTTCGTTAGCGAGCATCCGGACCACAAAGGCTCAATTGCTTTATTAATCACCTCAGATGAGGAAGGCCCCTCCACCTGCGGTACGGTAAAAGTGATTCAAGAGCTCGAAGCACGTAGTGAAAAAATCGACTACTGCCTAGTTGGTGAACCAAGCTCTACTAATCAGCTAGGCGATGTCATCAAGAATGGTCGTCGTGGGTCATTAGGCTGCGTATTAACTATTTTAGGAACCCAAGGTCATGTCGCCTACCCTCACTTGGCCGACAACCCTATTCATCGCTGCGGTGCAGTGATCGAAGCTCTAACAAATATCGAATGGGATCAAGGCAATGAGTACTTCCCACCGACCAGTTTTCAAATCTCAAATATTAATGGTGGAACTGGCGCGACCAATGTAATTCCAGCAACCACAACGTTGACGTTTAATCTACGCTACTCAACTGAAATCGATGAGGCTGGCATAAAGCAAAAAGTTCGTGATGTCTTGGATCAACTCGATATGCAATATGAGGAGGATTGGACCTTATTCGGCCTACCGTTCTTAACTGAAAAAGGCGCCTTAGTAAACGCCTGTCGCCAAGCAATCAGTGACGAGTGCAACATCGAGTCAGAATTATCGACCTCTGGCGGCACTTCCGACGGGCGTTTTATCGCTCCGACTGGCGCACAAGTCGTAGAACTAGGTCCAGTGAACGCAACTATTCACAAGGTCAACGAATGTGTGGATATTAACGCGCCAGATCAACTTTCACGGATATACGAAGGCGTTCTGAGAAACCTTCTACTGTAAAATCTGGCGCTAATATGAGTCTACGTAATGCGTTGATTTTACCAGCAACGCATTACCATTGATGGCTATTAGGCTCCGCCCGAAGGACGGGTTTCCTCTAGCTCCATTTTGTTAAGGCTGTCAGTTCTAAACAAATGGAACGCGTGATTGTTGGCAAACGCAACAACGTATCCATCGTATTTCCAGAGCGTATAAGTCGCGTGGGTTCCGACCGGCGCAGTCATACTCAAAGGTTCACCTAGAGTTTGACGCACTTGGTCTTCACTCTTCCAACGAATCTGATTAATATCTTGGGCTAGTGCTGTGTTTAGGAGTCCGCTAAATAGGGCGATCACAACAACGAAGGTTGTTGATTTTAAACGGCTCGGCGATGTAAATCGTCTAACTGTATGATTTAACAATTTAATTTCCATCCTTCAGGGTTAGGGTTACGTGACATTAGCAAAGAACCTCAACGAGAGCAATCTCGCATTGCGTGCCACGAATAAAACTACTCGTTAAAAATCCACCTATCAGACTGTTTAAAAAGCTATGACGCCGATTAACGCCGCGAAAAAAAACACCACCTCTAATATGGTGTCACATTTCAATTACTACTGGCTGCTGCAGCTATTTGCCGTTGCCCTAGCGTGCTCCGCCCCAACCACTCATGCCAATGATTTGACATCCCTTGAAGACTCCATCAATGCCGCAGAAGCGCATTTTGACGACATTATTGACGGCGCAGAGAAGAACATTCGCTGGCATCAAAACCAGTTAATTAAGACCGAATACTCTATTGTTTACCTACATGGATTCTCCGCTTCCCGACAGGAGCTCAATCCACTTGTTGACGAGCTAGCCGATGAATTAGCGGCCAACGTCTTTTACGCACGCTTGCGTGGCCATGGCCGATCAGCAGATGCAATGTTGGACGGCAATGTAGCAGCCTGGCAACAAGATACACTTGACGCGTTCAAGATTGGGCAATTAATCGGTGAAAAAGTAATTCTAATTGGCACCTCAACTGGTGCTACCTTAGCTACTTGGCTGAATAGCCAAAGCAACAGCACTCAGGCAGCAGCAAGCATTCTGATTTCACCGAATTTCAAGGTTAAGAGTCGCTCAGCATCAATGGTGCAATGGCGGCTTGGATTGTGGCTGGCAAAACAGCTAAACGGCGATTACCACTCATTTAAGCCGCATAACGAGTTTCATGCCAAATACTGGACCGAGCGTTATCCGCTGGATGCCGTAGTACCAATGCTAGACTTAGTAGATCTAGTCGAAGAGATAGATAAATCGTCTATCAAAGTTCCACAACTAATCGTTTACTCGCCAAACGATCAAGTAGTCGACGTCAATAAAATCAAGCAAGTTTCGATGCAGTTTACCGGCACTAAGGTCAGCTTAGTGCCTTTCACAAGCTCCAAAGACCCTGCCCAACATGTGCTAGTCGGTGACTCCAGCTCACCAAATGAAGTCGCTGATATGCGCGCATTAATTATCGACTTCTTACGAACCCTGGAACGTTAGTACCGCCCTAGCCTACCCAAACTCGGGCATTGCGAAACATTCGCATCCAAGGCCCATATTCGCCCCAACTCGGATCCTGCCACGAATTGGTGACGCTACGGAATATACGCTCAGGATGCGGCATCATAATAGTGACCCTACCATCAGCATTACTCAGACCAGCAATGCCATTCGGTGAACCATTAGGGTTTGCCGGATAGTGCTCGGTCGGCGCACCGCTATGATCGATGTAGCGCAACGCCAGCAAGCTTGATTGATCTTGCCCTGAATATTCTGCTCGACCTTCACCGTGAGCCACAACCACAGGCAGCTTAGAACCTTGCATCCCACTCAGGAATAAAGAATTGCTGTCTTGCGGAATTTCCACCTGCACTAAACGGGCTTCGAATTGCTCAGAAGCATTACGTACGAAGTGAGGCCACTGCTCAGCTCCAGGAATTATTTCCTTAAGATTGGACATCATTTGGCAACCATTGCAAATACCCAGCGCAAATGCATCTTGGCGAGCGAAAAATGCCGAGAAAGTATCGCGCACCATTGGATTAAACAAGATCGATTTAGCCCATCCCTCACCGGCTCCTAATACATCACCATAAGAAAAACCGCCGCAAGCAACTAGCCCATTGAATTCAGAGAGGTCGGTTCGACCTGCATTTACGTCACTCATCGTGACATCGACCGCCGTAAAACCAGCTTGGGAGAATGCCGCCGCCATTTCAATATGACCATTCACGCCTTGTTCTCGCAAGATAGCCACGCGCGGCTTATTGCCACCAATAAACGGTGCTGAGATATCCTTATTACTATCAAACATTAACTCTGAGAACAAACCTCGGTCTTCGACATCCAAAATACGATCGTATTCTTGCTGAGCGCAACTAGGGTTATCACGTAAGGACTGCATCTGATAACTCGTCTCCGACCAAGCTCGGTGTAAATCAACACGCGACGCATTCAGCACCTGCGCATCGCCAAACGCAATCGAAACCTTATCGCCAGACACGGCCTTACCTAGAGGCAGCAGAGCGTGCGATATGTTTGCCTGATCGAGCACAGTATTAACGCGTGCCAACTGCGAATCGGCAATTTGCAACACAACACCTAATTCCTCATTGAATAATACGGATAAGCTGCTTGACTGATCACCGCTAAGCTTAATATCCAAACCACAGCGACTGGCAAATGCCATTTCCAATAACGCGGTAACTAAACCACCGTCAGAGCGATCGTGATACGCTAACAACAAGCCATCTGCGATCATTGTTTGTATCGCCAGCAAGCCGCTCTTTAACAACGTCGACGAGTCCACGTCGGGCGTCTCGGTACCGACCTGACCAAACACTTGCGCTAAAATAGAACAACCTAGACGCTGTTGACCGCCAGACAGATCTAGCAAATAAAGGCCAGACTCCGATGCAAGATCGAGCTCTGGCGTGCAAGTCTTACGAACATCGTCTACTGGGGCAAAGGCGCTAATAATGCACGACACTGGCGCCGTCACACTGCGCTCTTTGCGTTGCTCATCGAGCCACACACTTTTCATCGACATCGAATCCTTACCAACTGGAATCGCAATCCCGAGCTCAGGACATAACTCCATGCCAACAGCCTTCACGGTAGCGTATAGCGCCGCATCATCACCGGAGTGGCCACCTGCCGCCATCCAGTTTGCAGACAATTTAACCTCAGATAAATCACGAATATTTGACGCCATCAAATTGGTAAGCGCTTCGCCAATCGCCATTCGACCACTGGCCGGCGCATTGACGGAGGCCAACGGTGTGCGCTCGCCCAATGCCATGGCTTCGCCACTCGCTCCAGTATAGGCACTGGTAGTAACCGCAACATCACTGACCGGCACTTGCCAAGGACCAACCATTTGATCGCGCGCAATCATGCCGGTAACACTACGATCGCCAATGGTTATTAAAAAAGATTTATCCGCCACCGCCGGACAAGCCAACACTCGAGCTAACGCTTGCTCTAGTGACACTCCAGAAAAATCTAATTCGGGAGGGTTACGGTCGGCGCTTTCGACATTGCGTAGCATTTTTGGAGGCTTGCCAAACAGCGTCGCCATCGGCAAGTCAATCGGTGTTTGCTGACGTGGGCTAGCATCAGCAAACTGTGGGTCTTCGAGCACTAAAAGCTCATCGTCCGTGGCTTGCCCGATGACGCAATACAAACAGCGTTCACGCGCGCAAATTGCTTCAAATTCAGCTAAACGTTCTGGGGCAACGGCGAGCGTGTAGCGCTCCTGAGCTTCGTTACACCATATCTGCATGGGCGACATACCAGGCTCATCGTTAAGCACCTTACGTAGATCGAAACGACCACCGCGACCCGCATCACCAACTAATTCAGGAACCGCATTACACAATCCGCCGGCACCGATATCGTGAATCGAAATAATTGGATTGTTGTCATCCATCGCCCAACACGTATCGATCACTTCTTGGCAACGTCGTTGCATTTCAGGGTTACCGCGCTGCACCGATGCATAATCCAATTGCTCAGAGCTCTTGCCCGAAGCAACACTCGACGCGGCTCCGCCGCCCAGACCAATCAACATGGCTGGACCGCCCAATACAATAATGTAAGAACCGTCAGGTATAATATTTTTTTCTACATGCTGACCACGAATATTACCAAGCCCGCCTGCCAGCATAATAGGTTTGTGGTAACCGCGAACATCGTCCGGTGACGCAATAGCCTGCTCATAGGTACGAAAATATCCGGCAATATTAGGTCGACCGAACTCGTTATTAAACGATGCGCCCCCAATAGGTGCTTCCAACATAATCTGTAACGGCGAAGCGATACGCGCAGGTTTTGCTTCCGGCCCTTCCCAAGGCTGAGGTAATTCAGGCAATCGTAAGTTTGATACTGTGAATCCGGTTAAACCCGCTTTTGGCTTAGAACCCCGACCAGTTGCACCTTCATCACGAATTTCCCCACCAGAACCGGTCGCAGCGCCGGGGAACGGCGATATGGCGGTCGGATGATTATGCGTTTCCACTTTACACAGAATATGAATTGGCTCTTTCACTGAAGCGTATTCATGGCATGCTGGATCCGCATAAAAGCGCTCACCTTCAGAACCTTCTAACACCGACGAGTTATCAGAATAAGCCACGAGAGTGCCCTTACTATTCTGGATGTGGGTCTCGCGGATCATACGAAATAGCGAATGAGCTTGAGCCTCGCCATCGATAATCCAATCGGCATTGAATATCTTATGGCGACAGTGCTCGGAATTGACCTGAGCGAACATCATTAACTCGACATCAGTAGGATTTTTGCCAAGCAAGGAATACTGCTCAAGCAAATAATCAATTTCATCATCTGATAGCGCTAAACCCAACTGCTGATTTGCCGATTCAAGCGCCGGTC
This sequence comes from Arenicella xantha, assembly GCF_003315245.1. Classification (NCBI taxonomy): domain Bacteria; kingdom Pseudomonadati; phylum Pseudomonadota; class Gammaproteobacteria; order Arenicellales; family Arenicellaceae; genus Arenicella; species Arenicella xantha. Next base: position 418,720 of record NZ_QNRT01000002.1, read on the forward strand.
GACCTTCGCGCTGTAACGGTACTTCGAAAAGCGCCTTAGGCGTTTCATGCCGAAATAGCCCCGCTGCTTGGTCAATATCTAAAACCACTGATTCCGTCATTGGATCATGCAGTTCAGCCGCAATGACAAGCAATTCTTGCTCACTAAATGGTTTATCAGACTCTAAATAAAACACTATGCCGCGCTCTATTCTCTCGACCGAACTCAGGCCGCAATGATGCGCGATATCGGTAGCTTTGGTTGCCCAAGGGGAAATCGTGCCTAACCTCGGGATTACAAAAATTAATTGGCCTTGATGCTCTACTTCCGAAGTATGCGGTCCGTAAGCTAACAGACGAGTTAGTTTGGCCAGTTCAGCATCTGACAATGCAGGCGATTCAGGATGTAAGGAAATAAGGTGTTGAAATTCCGTCCGACACTGTTTCAACGAAGGGAACTGCCGTTGAACCTCATTCAATAATTTCTGAATTCGAAAATTGGAGAGGGCTTGACCGCCACGTAATCGCAACATGCTGACTTCCGATATAATTTAATGTGTTCATTCAGGGCAAACTGAACGAGAAACGCCAGATCGTCACTCGACTAATCTGGCGCGCAAATAACCTTTTCCGACGCTTAGAGGGCTAGACCTAGACGGCTAGCAACTGCCTCATATGCTTCGACAACGCCGCCTAAACCTTTCCGGAAGCGGTCTTTATCTAACTTTTCACGAGTTTCAATATCCCAAATTCGACAACCATCAGGACTAAATTCATCACCAAGAAAAAGCTGATCGCCCTGCTTACCGAATTCAAGTTTAAAATCCACCAGCAGCATTCCAGAATCAGCAAACAACTTACTAAGAATATCATTCACTTGCAGCGTAGTTTTTTGCATATAGGCTACCGCTTCAGGGTCTGCCCAACCAAAGGTCGCAATATGAGACTCGTTTACCATTGGGTCATGCAGAGCATCATTCTTCAGGAAGAATTCAAATGTTGGCGGCGACAAAGTCATGCCATCCTCAATACCGAGGCGCTTACAAATTGATCCTGATGCAACATTGCGTACCACGCACTCGACCGGAATCATGTCCAACCGGCGCACTAGAGACTCCGTGTCTGATAGCAATTCAATAAAATGTGTGGAGACACCATTGGCTTCCAAATGCTGCATGATAAATGCATTAAATTTATTATTGACCATACCCTTGCGATCGAGTTGCTCAATACGCTCCCCGTCAAACGCCGAGGTGTCGTTACGGAAATGTAAAATTAACGCATCATCACGGTCTGACTTGAAAACCGATTTAGCTTTACCACTGTATATTTCTTCGCCACGTTGCATAGTGTCCTCGCTACCTAATTGCGATGTATTTGTTAAACTGCTTCAAATAACTAATTGTTCAAAATACGTTCAAATACACGATTACTACTATTGGCAGAAACAATCGCACCTGAACGATTTAACACAGAGACATGAGACACACCTTTCTTTTCAACTACTTGCAGTGCGCAATACTCTAAATTTTCAGACTTCTCACGAGTGAAAAATGACCAACCACCACGTTTTTGAACTGTAACATTGTCATCCACAATGTCTCCACAACCAATTGAGAACCGACCAGCGGACTCATTTCGAGCAAAAATGGTGACGTCGGAGCGCTGTAAATTTTCAGCCAAATATTCCCATGCTCGATCAAATGATGCGTCAATCTCAAGTACCGCTTGATCGTCATCAACCGTCACAACTCGCGCGGCGATAAACTGATCGGCATCATTAACCGAAGAATCAGTATCCTTAATCAACGTCGGTTGCGCTTGAACCGCTGCCGGCTGAGGTTCGGGTTCAATCAAAACCACATCTTCAGGAGTCGTACTAGGATCGTCGTTACTGGATGGCAAAACTTGCTCACGCGCCGGCTTCTTTAACGGAGGCAAGGAACGCGCAGAGCGATAATCAGCACTGTCATCGACGGTCTGGATCACTCCTCGACTGCCACAGCCAGCAATAGACAGCAATAACACTAGACTCATAAGCAAGGTCAGCGGATTGACCACTGAGCGTGTACTAACGGATGGGGATAGAGGGCTGGTCTTCACTAAATGATTCCTCGGTGTCGTACTATTTTTTTGTCGTTATGTTCGGATTAGTCCACGTCAGCTTGATGCATTGCGGCATCAACGATCTGCGTAAACTGAGGACTGAGCGGTGTCAACGGCAATCTTAAAACGTTCGCAGTATAGCCCATTTTTGACACGGCATACTTAACCGGTATCGGGTTTGATTCTACGAAGAGATCGCGGTGCAAAGCACGTAACTTCAGATCCAACTGCCGTGCATCATCAAACTTACCGGCCAGCGCAGCCTCACACATTTGGCTCATCAAACTAGGCGCCACATTGGCCGTGACGGATATATCTCCACGTGCACCAATTTGCATGTACTCCAACGCAGTTGGATCATCGCCGGACAAAATAGTAAGTCGATCACCGCAACGGTCAACTAGATCTCGTCCGCGCGCCAGATCGCCAGTGGCATCTTTACAACCTACTATATTGTCAATATCCGCTAACACTGCGATGGAGTCATTGGACAAGTCAGCCACCGTACGCCCAGGTACATTGTATAAAATCTGAGGTATGGGTACGGCCTTAGCAATGCTGGAAAAGTGCTGAATTAATCCAGCTTGGGTCGGCTTGTTATAATACGGCACCACAATCAGCGCAGCATCAGCACCTAAGCGCTCTGCATGCTTAGTGAGATGAATAGCCTCACTCGTTGAATTTGCCCCAGTACCGGCGATAACCGGAATCCTCCGATCAACTGTCTTGATGGTATATTCAATTACCGCCAAGTGTTCGTCAACGGTTAAGGTTGCGGATTCGCCCGTTGTGCCTACGGCGACAATCCCGTGAGTGCCAGAAGCTACATGAAACTCAATCAAGCGAGTCAGAGCAGCAAAATCCACCGCGCCGTTCGGCTGCATGGGGGTAATCAAAGCGACGATACTGCCTTCTAGTTTCATCTATATATGCGGTATAGGGTTGTGTCTAACTCGGTAAGCCCGAGATTACGATTAATCGGAATATTCCTACTCGGTAGGAGATTTATTCTGCCGTCGGAGTTTTTTGACGACATACAATATTGTGCCACTTAGCAAATAACCCAAGCCACAGAATAAAAATGCCATGGGCGGATCCCAATAGATCAACGCCACGACCATGACTCCAACAATGAGTCCGACAAACGGCATTTGATCACGAAAGTTAACGTCTTTGAATGACCGAAACTTAACGTTACTCACCATTGCTAACGCAGTCGCTAACATCAAGATAGCCAGCGGCACACTAATGCCCGATGGGTCAATATCATAGTCCACAGAAACCCAAACGATCGACGCCATAATAGCCGCCGCACCTGGGCTCGGCATACCAATAAAGTGCGACTTATCATTGACCGTCGCCACATTAAATCGCGCTAAGCGGAGCGCCGCACAGGCAATATAGACAAAAGCCACCAAGCTACCAAATCGACCCAACTCAGATAGTGCAAATTCGAATAACACCATTGCTGGAGCAACACCAAAAGATACCATATCTGACAGACTGTCATACTCTGACCCAAAAGCACTTTGCGTGTTCGTCAGACGTGCCAAACGGCCATCGAGAATATCCATCACCATTGCAACATATATTGCTAGCGACGCCGCCTCAAAGTGACCAAGCCGAGCTTGCATAATGGCGTAAAAACCTGCAAATAACCCCGCCGTAGTAAACAGGTTGGGCAATACGTAAATACCCTTTGCAGGCTTAGCTCTTACAGCCTTTTTGGCTTTGACGTTAGCGGTGTTATCCGCATCATTATTGGAGTGCTCTGAGCTCATGCCCGCGATTATACAAGCTCATTCACAAAAATGTTCGCCATTTGAACGTTCTCAGTCAACGAACTTACCCAGAATGGAAGTTCCTGATGAGACTGTATCTCCAAGTTTAACGCTGGCCGAAAATTCAGTAGGCAAAAACAAGTCAACGCGCGAACCAAACCGGATAAAACCATAGCGCTGCCCTTGCTCTAGCTCGTCACCTTCTTTGACATAACACAAAATCCGCCGTGCAATTAACCCAGCCACCTGCACCGAGATAATGTCCTTGCCCTCGGGCGTCTGCAACCAAATGGCGTTTCGCTCATTCTGTTCAGAAGCCTTATCAAACGCGGCGTTGACGAACAAACCAGGATGATACCAAACTTGTTTGACCTTACCCGCTAGCGGCGCTCGATTCGAATGCACCGAAAAAACGTTCATAAACACGCTAATCTTAAAGGCCTTTCGATCGATATAGGGATCATCAACCACACCTGTAAAAATCACTTTACCATCAGCGGGCGACACTAATGCTCCAGCTTGCTGTGGGATCGCACGATGCGGATCTCGAAAAAACTGTAAAACAAAGGCAAAAATGACCCAAAACACAATTGCCACATACCACGGAAAAGCCCAGCTTGTAACGAGCGCGGCAAACAAAGTAAGGGCAAGATAAAACCAGCCTTCTCTTGCCAGAAGTGGATGTGAATCAATTGCTTTCATAATATTTTTCCTGTTATTTATCGGCTTGACTTCACGCCACACCAAAAAACATACAGCGCGTTGAAGGTCGCCTTCAACGCGCTGTATGAGAAAACAAAGCGGCGCTCGAGAACGCGCGCAGTGAACTCTGCTTTAGTTTTTATCTTTATCGATAATCTTCTTAATCCACGGCATCATGCCACGTAACTTCTCGCCAGTCTGCTCTATCGGATGAGCGGCATTGTTACGTCGCCATGCTGTCATCATTGGATAATTTAGTGCGCCTTCAGAGATGAATTTCTTAGCGTATTCACCGTCTTGAATATCTTTTAAGCACGCACGCATAGCTTCCCGAGACTGCTCGTTGATTACTTTGGGGCCAGTGACATATTCACCGAACTCGGCATTATTCGAAATCGAATAATTCATATTCGCTATGCCGCCTTCGTACATCAGATCGACGATCAACTTAAGCTCATGTAAGCATTCAAAGTACGCCATCTCAGGCGCATATCCCGCCTCGGTTAGAGTTTCGAAACCCATCTTCACCAACTCAACGGCACCACCACATAGAACCGCTTGCTCGCCGAACAAATCAGTTTCAGTTTCATCTTTAAAGGTAGTTTGAATAATACCGGTACGTCCACCACCAATCGCTGACGCATACGACAACGCGGTTTCTTTTGCTGAGCCCGACGCATCTTGATACACAGCAATCAGATCTGGAATACCACCACCATTAACAAACTCATTGCGTACAGTGTGTCCCGGCGCTTTTGGAGCAATCATAATCACATCCAAATCGGCGCGTGGCACAACTTGATTGTAGTGAATAGCGAAACCGTGCGCAAAAGCCAATATGGCGCCCTGCTGAAGGTTCGGTTCAATCTCATCAGCGTACAGATTAGACTGAAATTCATCAGGCGTAAGCACCATAACTAAATCAGCAGCGGCCACAGCCTCTTCAACGGTCTTGACCTTCAAACCATGCGCTTCGGCTTTTTTGATTGAAGATGAACCTTGTCTAAGGCCGACAGTCACATCGACGCCCGACTCTTGTAGATTGCACGCGTGTGCATGGCCTTGAGATCCATAACCCAAGATAGCGACCTTCTTACCGCGGATGATAGAAAGATCACAATCCTTATCGTAATAAACTTGCATGATTAAACCTATGTTGCTGTGTGAGCTGATTAAAATTTATGTATTAGTTCTATTGCTTAAACACTAAGTGCGCCTTCACTGGCCGAAAGCCCGGTCACTCCGGAGCGCGCTATTTCAATAATCTGAATGCCTGAGAGACTATTTAGCAGTTCGTCGATTTTTTCGCTACTGCCGCTCATTTCAATAATCGACTGCGTGTCCGAAACGTCAATTAGAGAACCGTTAAACGCTTTGACGATACGCTCTAGGTCAGCCTTTTGTTCAGGCTTAATGACCACTTTAGCGAGAATCACTTCGCGCTCCAAGTGCCCGCTAATGGTAATGTCTTCTAAGGCAGCCACATCCACCAATTTGAATAGCTGCTTCTCTATTTGATCTATTTTACGATCATCACCGATTGTCACGATGGTCATTCTAGATAAGGTGGGATCGTTAGTTGGCGCCACCGTTAACGATTCAATGTTATAGCCGCGCGCCGAAAACAACCCAGACACGCGTGACAACGCACCGGATTCGTTTTCAAGTAATACTGAAATAATATGTCGCATGTTAATTCCTGGTCGTTCCTAGCAATCTATCGGTCTGAACTTACTTTGCTGGACGCAAGCGCATTTCGTGATGGTTTTTACCGGCCTCGATCATCGGATATACGTTTTCTTCGCGATCCGTTATAAAGTCCATAAACACCAAGCGATCCTTCAAAGCAAAAGCCTCGCGGAGCGCGCCTTCGACATCTGAAGGCTTGGTGATTTGCATACCGACATGACCATACGCTTCGGCGAGCGCCACAAAATCCGGCAACGAGTCCATATAGGAATTGGAATAACGCTTCTCGTAGTTAAATTCCTGCCACTGTCGCACCATGCCAAGATATCGATTATTCAAATTAATAACTTTTACTGGCAAACCGTACTGCTTACACGTACCCAGTTCTTGGATACACATTTGGATACTACCTTCGCCAGTCACACAAGCCACGTCAGAATCAGGAAAAGCTAACTTCACGCCCATGGCGGCAGGCAAGCCAAACCCCATAGTGCCTAAGCCACCTGAATTGATCCACTTGTGGGTATCGGAGAATCCGTAAAATTGAGCGGCAAACATCTGGTGCTGTCCGACGTCAGAGGTCACGTAGGCGTCACCTCCAGTAACTTCATGTAATTTCTGCACCACATACTGAGGCTTGATTACCGTATCGCTGTGCTCATACCAAAGACTATCGAGTCCTTGCCATTCAGCGATTTGCTTCCACCAATCCTTAGTCAACTCAGGATTAATATCTTTAACTCGCCGAGCGATTTCACGATTAAACTGCGTCAGCACTTGCTTTACATCGCCAATAATAGCGATATCAGCTTTGATGTTTTTATCAATCACTGATGGGTCGATGTCCACATGCAGTATTTTCGCACCAGGCGCGAAGTCATCCAGCGCACCGGTAATTCGATCGTCGAAGCGCGCGCCCAATGCCACAATAAGGTCGGCATCATGCATCGCCATATTCGCTTCATAGGTCCCGTGCATTCCTAACATGCCAATAAAAAGAGGATCATTGTGCGGGTAAGCACCTAGCCCCATCAGCGTATTAGTACACGGAAACCCAAGTGTCTGCACGAAATCGCGCAACTCTTCTTGAGCTTTTGCCAGAACCACGCCGCCACCGGTGTATACCACTGGTTTTTTGGCATTCAGAATGGCTTCAACAGCCCCAACAATCTCAGCGGGTCGTGCCGCTTTCACGTCGGGGTACGAACGCATCGCAATGTCCTTTGGATAAATAAACTCGGTCAATTGAGCGGTAATATCCTTTGGAATATCGACCAATACCGGCCCAGGACGCCCAGAGGTAGCAATATGGAATGCCTTCTTAATCGTCGCGGCGATATCCTCAACATTCTGAATCAAGAAATTATGTTTGACGCAGGGCCGACTAATACCGACCGCGTCTATCTCTTGAAATGCATCAAAACCGATCAATGGAGCCATAACTTGGCCCGATAGAACCACCATTGGAATCGAATCCATATAAGCCGTGGCGATGCCAGTGATAGCATTGGTAATGCCCGGCCCGGATGTAACCATCACGACCCCCGGCTTGCCAGTGGCTCGTGCAAACCCGTCGGCAGCATGAGTCGCTCCCTGTTCGTGGCGCACCAAAATATGTTGCACATCGTCTTGACGATGAAATGCATCATATATATGTAGTGCGGCCCCTCCCGGGTATCCGAATACGTACTCTACACCTTCTTCTTTAAGGCTCTGTACAACAATATCTGCGCCGGTTAACTGCACCGTAGTCTCCGTCTGTCACATCAGGTATTTTTGGGTACCACGCGCTGAAGCTGCGCAAATAATAACCAAAGAAAAAAAGGCCCGCATGCTGGGCACTTAGTCGAGCGAGAAATTATAAACGCAAGGTGATTAAACGCAACGCTCAATTCCGTTTTTTTCTAGTGTTTTCGCGGCCTTGCAAAGCGTAAATGGCGTGTTTTATGACATTTTGTAATTTTGTTGATATAAAACATTCATCACACTGATGCTAACAACGCCCCACAATCAGTGTTTGCCCTCTACTAACCAGCTCGCATACAATAGCGTGATGCACACTCTATTCCTATCTGACCTCCATCTCACGCCAGAAAGACCAGCTGTCACAGCTGCTTTTTTGCACTTTTTGGAGCACCAAGCCCCGCACGCCGACAAAATTTACTTGTTGGGCGACTTATTTGAGTTCTGGATTGGCGATGATGCTGCCAGCATGCTTGGCGCCGAACCAATTCTGCGAGCTATGCACGAGGCAAGCCAGCGCACTGAATGTTTTTTTATCGCCGGCAATCGAGACTTTTTAGTTCGAGATACATTTAGCCAACAATCCGGCTTCACCATATTGCCAGACGAAACTGTCATCGACCTTTACGGCACAGCAACCCTTTTACTGCATGGAGACAGCCTATGCACCGACGACGTTGCGCATCAACAGTTTCGCTCAGCAATGATGACCAATAGCCATTTTTGCGATGCATTCTTGACACTGTCGATTCCGGAACGCATCGCCAAAGCGAAAGAAGCCCGATTACAAAGCTACGAGCACAAATCAGCTGTTAGCATGGAAATAATGGACGTGACTGAAAGTGCTGTCAGACAAGCGTTCGACCAGCACTCAGTTAAACAAATGATCCACGGTCATACGCACCGGCAACACGTCCACCACTACCAAATAGATGGTGGCCCGGCAACGCGTTATGTGCTCGGAGACTGGCACTCACAAACCAGCGTATTAACAGCAGATAAAGACGGACTTACAATCCAAAATCAAGCGATTCCCAATGACTGAACGATAACCCTCAGACAGATAATCTCGAACTAGACAGCATTTCTTGAGAATGATATTGAATGACTGATTATTCAGTTGGCAACGCATCACCAACTTTAGGGATCACACGATAGAACACTTCACCATCTTTAATAAAGCCTAGCTGGCTGCGCGCGCGGGCCTCCAATGCCTCCCTACCCTCTTTGAGCTCTTTAACTTCCGCGTGCAATGCCTCGTTGCGCAAGCTAATCAAATCGTTCCGATCTCGCTCATCGGTAATTGTAGAATCTAACGACCAGAGCTGAAACACGCCATGCGCGCCAAACCAAAGCTTGGCCTGCAACACAATCAACAACAAAAACAACAAACTGGCGAGAATCCTCATACCTCAATTTTACAACGCCAAGCACCAACGAATAAAGCAATACCGCACATTAATAGCTAAATAACATTCGAAACTTAGCGTACAATTTACCCAAAGAATTATACTCAAACCATTGAAGCGTAACACTTTTTATTATAAGGTGAACCACCGCTCACAATAGATAGAGCGACTAACCAATAATCGGCTGGCCTGCAGAGCGCTAGCAGACGTTACCCGTACTCGAATTAAAGAAGGGAGTGACAAAAAAAATGAAAAAATTTACTCTAGCATGCAGCCTTGCTACCGCAGCATGTCTAACACTGAGCGCACCAGTTCTGGCAGCCGAAAGCGGCACCGGTACATTTTTCGGTAAAGACGCGCCCGGCAAATGGATAGTTGGCGCAAAAGTCGTCAACATCGACCCTAACGTGCCTGATACTAATGATGCCAGCGGTGTAGGCATCGTGCTCGGTTATGAATTCGCCAAAAGTGTTGGTGAAGGGACGTCTAGCTTTGAAATTGAATACATCAGCGGCGAAGAAGAACAAATATCGCTAGTTAATTCGGTTGCTACCATCCCAGCCTACCCAGCAGGGTTTGGAACTTATGAAGCTGAAATTTTCAATGCCTATTTTACCTATCGGTCACCAGGCACCGTCTATTACAAGCTCAAAGGCGGAGTCTCTTACGTTGACTTGAATGTAGCGCCAGTCAGCTTACTAGACCGCGACTATGAAGATGTATCATTTGCTGTCGGCCTTGGCATCGGATATCGAATTAACGAGTTAGGTGTAATCGAACTAGAATATACACAAGATAGCGGCGATGCTGATGTTGGCACACTAGGTGTCAATGCATTACTAACGTTCTAGCTTGTTAGCGGCCATAGCCTCAGTTGAGGCAAGCGCCAAAGAAACAAAAAAGCCTCGCTAATATAGCGAGGCTTTTTTACATGCAGACGAAGAAAAATTTAGCTGGGCACACAGCCCGAGACATGTTACTTAAAGCTGCAAATCTTCTATTAAGTCCTCAACATCTTCCAAACCCACCGCGATTCGTATTAGCCCCTCGGTAATCCCCACTTCAGCCTTCTCTTCATCACTCCAACGCGCATGCGTAGTGGTATAAGGATGTGTGATTGTGGTTCGGGTATCGCCTAAATTAGCAGTTATTGACATCAATTTAACTTGGTCGATAATCCTCCACGCTGCCTCTCGACCACCAGCTACTTCAAACGAGACAACCGCGCCGCCTTTACACTGCTGAGTTTTAGCCAAATGGTACTGCGGATGACTTTCTAACCCTGGGTAATAAACGTTTTTAACGTTAGCTGTTTCACTTAAGTGCTCAGCGATTCTCGCCGAATTATCACAAGCCTGATGCATTCTCAAAGACAGCGTTTCTAAACCCTTAGCGAAGGTCCAAGCATTAAATGGACTCATCGATGGACCAGCAGTGCGCATAAATCCAAGCACTTTGTCGCCAACAAAGTCAGCATCACCGACAACAGCGCCGCCAACACAACGCCCCTGCCCGTCAATAAATTTAGTCGCAGAGTGCAACACGACATCAGCACCTAATGATAACGGCTGCTGTAACACCGGCGTACAAAAGCAATTATCTACTACCACCTTGATATCGGTATTATATGCATGCGCAATTTCAGATATAGCGGCAATATCACCAATTTCCATTAAGGGGTTAGTCGGAGTCTCAAAAAACACCATGCGTGTCTTCGGGCTTAGCGCAGCGCGCCAAGCATCCAAATTTTTCATATCAACAAAACTGGTGTCGACCCCAAATTTAGCCAGTAAACCTGCCAGTAAAATTTTACTAGCGCCGAAAATAGATGATGCTGAAACAACATGATCTCCGGCTTGCAAACCGGCCATGCAAACGGCAAGCATGGCCGACATACCAGACGCAGTGCCCACACATGACTCACCACCTTCCAAGGCCGCTAAGCGCTGCTCGAAAACTCTTACTGTAGGATTGGTAAAGCGAGAGTAAATGTTGCCTAGCTCTTGATACGAAAAACGCGCGGCTGACTCTGCCGCCGACCCAAATACAAAACTTGAAGTTGTGTAGATTGGCTCGCTATGCTCGCCTTCGGATCCACGCAACTGCCCAACTCTTACGGCCTGTGTAGCCGGGCGATAGTTTTTAAAATCATTGGTCATAGCAATTTGATTAACTTGAAAATTGGCTTACATCGCGCAACTCTGACGGCTCAGCTTCTTTCGATTTTTTCGCATCATCGCTTCGTGAAGTCTCTAAGCGAGCAAAATATTCATCGTCAACATCGCCAGTAACGTAGCGCTTACTAAAACAAGACGTATCAAACTCAGTAATTTGAGGGTTACCCTCGGAAGCAGAATCAATGAGATCCTGAAGATCTTGATAAAATAGTTTATCGGAGCCAATTTGCTCCTGAATCTGCTCTACTGTGCGATTGTTCGCGATCAATTCCGAGGCCGCAGGCATATCAATTCCATACACGTTCGGATATCGCACCGGAGGAGCCGCCGATGCGAAATAAACTTTATTAGCGCCAGCTTCTCGCGCCATCTGCACAATTTGTTTGGACGTCGTGCCACGCACAATCGAATCATCCACCAACATCACATTCTTACCGCGAAACTCTAATTCAATCGCGTTTAATTTTTGACGCACTGATTTTTTGCGCTGTTCCTGACCGGGCATAATAAAGGTGCGACCGATATATCGGTTTTTAATAAACCCTTCTCGATACCGAACCCCTAACAATTGTGACATCTCGAGCGCCGCTGTACGGCTAGTATCAGGAATCGGAATGACCACATCAATATCGTGATCAGGCCACTCCCGAGCGATCTTCTTGGCTAATTTCTCGCCCATCCGCATCCGTGTGCGATACACAGAAATACCATCGATCATAGAATCCGGACGAGCCAAATATACTTGCTCAAATATACACGGGGCATAGGTGACGTCTTTAACACATTGATGGGTTTGAACATCGCCTTCTAATGGCAGAATAATAGCCTCACCGGGTTTTACGTCGGCTATAATTTTAAATCCTTGACTGTCGAGAGCGACACTTTCAGATGCCACCATATACTCGCGGCCCGCTTCCGTGTCGCGATAGCCATAGATGAGTGGTCGAATCCCAAATTTATCGCGAAATGCGATGATACCGACGCCCATAATATATGCCACCACGGCGTAGCCACCACGGCAACGATGAAAAACACCTTCCACAGCTTGAAAGATATGGCGATTCGTCAACGTATACGTGTCATCGCCAAGGGCTTTGTAAATCTCATGCGCCAACACATTTAACAAAATCTCTGAATCAGACGATGTATTGATATGGCGCAAATCATCGCGAAAAATCCGTCGACGAAGACTCTCAGCATTAGTTAAATTGCCATTGTGTGCCAACGCGATACCAAACGGCGAGTTAACGTAAAACGGTTGAGCTTCGGCTGGCGAACTAGAACCTGCAGTCGGATATCGACAATGCGCTATTCCAACATTGCCATTGAGACGTTGCATGTGGCGACTAAAAAATACATCTTTAACCAAGCCATTATCTTTGCGCAAATTAACGAATCCGTTCTCGTCACAGGTCAAAATTCCAGCGGCATCCTGACCTCGATGCTGCAAAACTGTTAAGCCGTCATACAAGCTTGGACCGACAGGTGATTTACCTACAATTCCTAACACACCACACATATATTTAATCTACCGAATATCAAGTCGTGATTATCACGCGCCCATTGCTAATTTTGAGCAGCGCGGGGAGAGCGAATAATACAACATTTGCTCGGTGTCGAAGGTATGAAGAAGCGAATAAAACGATAAATCTACTCTTCTGCTTCTTTTGTCGATTCAGATACCTTTTCCGCCAAAATATCAGCAACTACTTTAGCATTATTCCGTTCTTCTTCAGTTTGTGCTTTCCAACTCTCGGGCAGTAGGTGTTCAACCGAATCAGCCATGGACTCAAAGTAACCAATCTGACTAGAGTTCTTCCACCACTCCCTCTCTTCTAACGCAGCTCCACGTCCAACGATAACCACCGCAACCATAATGGCGGCGGCTCGAATCGCTCCAAAACCTAAGCCAAGTATACGATCAACCCCCTTAATTGGGCCACGGATCAACAACTTAACAATCGCGTAACTGATCAACGCAAATATGATCAAGCCGCCGATAAAAATAAGTGCAAAACCAGCCCAATCACGAAAGCTCGGGTTCGGAATACGAATATACTGATTAATAAACTCGCCTGCTTCGGTGCAAAACGTAAACGCTAGCCAAATCGACACCATCCACGACGCAATCGATAGCGCCTCCTTGGCGAATCCGCGCATCAAACCAACGATAATCGACACCAAGAAAATCGCCGCTATAATCCAATCAAAACCACCCATATCTCATTCTCGCTAAAAATTTATATATTGGCTTCAATGTAAGCCACTGCTACAACCGCATTGCACTAGACAATGCCTACCCTAGCCATCCAATCGCCAAACTGTACCTTATGGATACACTCTGATAAATCCATCTTTACCCGTTTTACTTTTCAACTCTTGGTTTTTTGCTTCAGCATCTGGGCGCTTCTGAAATGGGCCAAGCCAAACACGCGTTCCAGTTTTCGGCCCGCGGTTAGTATCAACAATGGTGCTTTGTGGTGAGAACCCTTGTTTACTTAGCTCCGCCATCTTCTTATCGACGCCAACCTTCTCGGTGTATAGCCCAACCTGAACAACCCAACCAACTTGAATTTTCCGGACTTCAGCAGTCTGCGCCTCGGCCTCTAAAGCATTTTTCAGCTCTTTTTCACGTTCAGCTTGCAGCCGACGCTCTTCCTCCGCCTTAGAGTTCGAGTCGCTCTTCGACCCACTCTGCTCTTTTGGTTTTGGTTTTGGTTTGTTGGTTGCTGTGGCCTGGGTCACGGGGGGATCCACATCTGGTTTCTTAGGCGCAGCCTTTTCTTCAACAGCAACCGACTCTGATTTAGCGCTTACCGCTGGCTTGTCACTTGGTTTAGATTCTTTCGACTCAGTCTTGTTGACAGCTTCATCAACGCCGACAGAATCACTTGAATCACTGCCGTCTAATGGCGTGATTTTAGAAATATAAACCGTTTCTTCTGGAAGCTCGTCTACTCGATCTAGGCCCAGCAGTTCATTTTCGATATCACGAGCTGAAATATCCTCAGAGATACTCTCACTGATCGAAGCGCTAGGCTGCTTACTCGCTTCACTCGGCGGACCAAGCAACCAAGGAATTACTAAAGCACCGACAAATAGCAGTACCGCAGCACCAGTAATACGATGTTTCAAATTGAACTCATCAGCCAATTTTACGTCAGACTTATTAGGATCGCTCATAGTTCGGGGAATTGCGCGGCGCGCGACTTGCCAATTTGATAGTTACATTCAGATCAACTTGCAAAGGGTATACCATCACGTTGATTCAAGCAGCTGCAGTATATCACCTACAATATAGAACGAACCAAAAACAACCAGACAGTCATCAGCCGTTAATGTTGCCACTGCCGCCTTGTAAGCGGCCTCAGCGTTGTTAAAACAACGCGTACCAGTCTGCCCTTCGTCTTCAAGCTCTTGCAGCAGTGCATCAATGGCCTGAGCGGGAGATCCTCGCTCGCCCTCAATCGAAGACAAATACCATTCATCTACCAATGGTGCCATGATAGCCAAACTCTCGTGTATTTGTTTATCTCGCAACATCCCACACACCGCGACGATACGACCACGTACCGATTGCTCGCTTAAAAACTGCTGTAGGCGTGAGACCGAGGCTACATTATGGGATACGTCGACCACAACCATCGGCGCAACGCTTACCACCTGACATCGGCCACGGATCGCAGCATTTCGCAGGCCTTTAGCTATCGCGCTCGGCTCTACCGGCAACACATCAAGCAATGAGACCACTGCCTGGATCGCTCCAGACGCGTTATCCAATTGAACCCCTAGTTGACCAAACGGTAAAGGTAAGTGGTTATATAAACAGTCCTGTCCAACGAAAGCCCACTCGTCCGGGGCATCAAGCCGCACGCAGAAATCCCTGTCAAGTTGCGTAATCTCGGCGCCGATAGCTTGGCAAGCTTCGATCAAGGTTTTTGGCGGTGTCGTTGAGGCAATAACGCAAGGGCGCTGTGCACGTGCGATTCCGGCCTTTTCGACAGCAATTTGTTCTACTGTGTCACCTAACCATGCAGTATGATCAATCGATATATTGGTAATGATGGCCAGATCAGCATCTAGCATATTGACCGCATCAAGCCTGCCACCGAGCCCAACCTCCATAACGGCAATATCAATTTTTTCACTGCAAAACACTTCAATAGCGACCAAGGTCGCGTATTCAAAATAGGTAATAGTAATGTCGCCGCGCTGCGACTCAACTCGCTCAAAAGCGACTAGCAACCGAACATCGTCAACCGGTTCTCCCAGCAGCTCTACTCGCTCATTGAACTGCACTAAATGTGGTGACGTATATTTGCCAACACGATACCCTGCAGCACGGTAAATCGACGACAACAATTCTGATGTACTGCCTTTCCCGTTAGTGCCAGCAACACTAACAACTTTAAACGGAACACCATCCGGATGCATACGGGCGAACACGGCGCGAATACGCTCCAACGACATATCGATATTGCGCACGTGCAAGGTCTGAATATACTCGACCCACTGATTTACTGTACGTTGCATTAGTACTTAGTGCCTATGTAATCAGAGGTTTTCATATTAGTATGTAGCGCGAATTGCGCGCATCGCTTCGGCCACCAAGCGCGGATCCTTAATACCTGGCGCCTGCTCCAAACCACTATTCAAATCGACCGCAAAGGGATTCAACGATAGTATTCTGTCCGCCACATTCTCGCCTGACAGCCCTCCAGCAAGTATCAGATTCTGCGTAGAATCACTTGGCCAAAAATTTGGGTCCAACAACTTGCCGGTGCCACCGTGCTGACCTTCAACGTAAGGGTCCAGCAATATCCCAGCCGCGGTCGGGAATTGTTTAATTTGGTCCACTACATGCTGGCGATTTTGAACTCGCAACGCTTTGATATAGGGCCTTGTTAACGATTGCCCATCAGCATCAGACTCAGCACCATGCAACTGAACGAAATCTAAGCCGATTTCCGCAATCATTTGATTGATGACATTCGTATCACAATCAACAAACACACCAACCAAGCTGACCATTGGTGGTACAACTCGCCGTATTTGCTTAGCGCGCGCCACGTCGATCGTTCGAGGACTGGTGGCGTGCAAAATCATGCCTATCGCATCAACGCCATGGTCGACTGCGTGAGACACCTGATGGGGATCTGTCATTCCACAAATCTTGACTCGTGTGCGCAGCTTAGCAATTGTCATTTAACTGTTCTCCTAGTAGGCTCGTGGCGGCGCTTAATCCGCCCAAAAGGCGACGTCACGCTTGGAACTCGGCAAAACGAACTCCTTAGGGTACTGAACACCAGTAAGGTATAAGCCATTCGGCGGGGCAGTAATCCCGCCCATAGTTCGATCGCGATACTCTAACACTTCAGACATCCATTCAACTTTGCGCTTTTGGCATCCTATTTCAATAAGACAACCGGCGATATTTCGTACCATATGTTGTAAAAATGCATTCGCGGTTACATCAAACCATATCCAAGAACCTGACGAATTAAGCTCAATTTTATGCATATTGCGTACCGGAGAATGCGCTTGGCAACCGGCCGCCCTGAACGAACTAAAGTCATGCTCACCGATTAAAGCACTCGCCGCACTCTGCATTAACGCAACATCTAGCGGCCTGAATTCATGAGTGCTGTACTTACGGTACAGTGCACTAGCGATAGACGAATTGTAAATCACAAACCGGTAAGAGCGCGTAAGCGCTGAAAAACGAGCGTGAAACTCGGGGTCTATTTCAGCAACCCATTGCAACCGAACATCCTGATCAAGAAAACGGTTGGTGCCGCGACACCAAGCAAACTCGGTTCGTGATGCCTCCGACTCAAAATGGATAACTTGATGCGAGGCGTGCACGCCGGTATCAGTTCGACCAGCGGTAATTATCGCCGTAGGCTGATTAGCCACACGACTTAGCGCCCGCTCAACTGTTTGCTGAACCGTGCGAACGCCATGCTGTTGAGTTTGCCATCCTGAGAAGCCCGAACCATCGTATTCTACGCAAGCTACGTATCGCTTAAGCACCGATATATCCTGTTAAATAGTAATATTTCTGTTGTAGACAAAAACAAACAAGCCCAAGCTCTTTAGAGCATGGGCTTGTCAGATTCGCGATCAGAACAGAACGGTTGGATCAAGCCAACCGTCGCTGCCGACTAACCACTAATGGAATCGAGCAACTGACGCGCGTCAGAGATCACTGATTCGTCATTCTCATCATTGGCGACCAATTCGCTAAGAATCTTGCGGGCACCGTCTTCATCACCTAGATCAACAAACACCTTTGCTAGCTCATATTGAGTGCGGGCTTCGTCATAATCTGGGTCAATTTCCAAATCGCTTACCTCACGAACCTCACTAATATGCTGCTCTTCGTCGTCATCTGAGGCGTCGCCATCAGCGTCGAATTCGAAGCTAAGCAAATCACCATCGTCATCGTCTGATGAGACATCAATTCCAGCAGAATCAGCCAATGCGGCGTCGTCTAACCCTGGTGTCGCAAACTCTAGAACGTCTGATGCGTCATCTTCTAGCGAAATCGCATCAATTTCGACATCATCTAATTCACTCACTTCGCTACGACCTTCGTCGAAATCAATAAGCTGGATATCATCATCGTCGCTCAACGATTCTTCTACCAACTCTGAATGGCCTTCCAGTCCATCAAGCGGTGATGGCTCGTCAGATGCGGCACTTGCAGCAACGTCTGACTCTGCGGCTGCGTCAATCGACACCGATGAACTAGCCGCAGTAGATAAATCATCTACCGACAGTGAGAACAGAGGATTATCTGGTGACAGCTCTCGACCCATTGCACTTACTTCTTCCCACAACTCGGGCGTTAATGCATCGCGCTGAGAATAGAGCTCTTCGGCAACCCGCTCAAACCCTTCAACATTCTGAGTTTTTTGGTATAAGCCGAGTACTTTTTGCTTGATATCAACACGATCAGGATGATTGGCAATACCATCTAACAATACCTCTTCGGCCTGCTCATCTCGCCCGTATGCGATGTAAACATCTGCTTCGGCAACTGGATCAACTTCATCAGCCTGCACCACGGCATCACTATCGCTGTAGACCGTCAAAAATGATGTTTCTTTGTCGGCAACCCCTTCGGCTACTGACGCAACTGATGCGGACATCGAAGCAGAGACCGAACTTGAGTCGCTTTGCATGGTGTCAACGCTTTGCGAATTGCTCTCGATCGAAAGCATGCTTATCTCGAATTCTTCATCAACCTTGCGACGACGGGCAAACAACACTCCCAGACCGCCCAACATCAATACAACCAGCCCTGCCAACACCTTCCAAAGTCCGCCATCAAAGAACAAGCCTTTAGCTTTGTCCATGAATGACTCTGACTTAACTGGCTGGATTACCGGTGTGACTTTACTAACAGCCTCATCTACTTCATCAGATGGCTGAGCATCTAAGCCGGATGACGCGTCTTCGATAACACTCTCGAAACCGTCTTCAGTCGCATCAACCGCTTGATCTACCGATTCGTCAACAGATGATAAGAATTCATCAACTGTTGACTCACCAGAGGTATCGACGTCGTCAGTACCAACGTCCGCTAAAAACTCATCGACTGCGGACTGCGAATCAGTTGAATCATTTAAACCAAATTCATCTTCAACCGAAGTATCCGTCAAAAATTCGTCGACCGTACTAGTCGCGCTGGTATCAGAAAACTCTGATTCGGGTTCCGACGTAGCTTGGTCAGCTAAAGTTTGCTCTACCGCCGCCATTTCGGCACTCTCAACATCGAGGCTCATTAGACGGTTCATATCAGCCAACTGGCCTTCTAAAGAAGAGATACGCTCATTCAGCTCTTGGTTTTCTAGTTCACTCGAAGCCAAAGCCGTTTCTATTTGAGATATTTCTTGGCGTAACGCCAAAACCTCACCTTCTCGGCTAGCACCTTGGTCGCTCGAAACGAATTCAGCTGTATCGCGAGAGGCTCCGACTTGAAAATTATCTGCGCTAGAGCCCGTAGATGAAGAACCTGTATCTGACGACCCAAAAGTGTCGTCATTAAAAGAGTAGTCATCTTGCCCCACACTAATCGGGTCGGAGCTACTAGAGATCAATACACCCGGATCCCAGTCAGCAACCTGACTCGAGAAAAAGGCCTTAGCTTGCACAGCATCAACCGCGCGGATCGCATTAAGATCGCCAATATCTAACACTGAACCTTCCATCAACCCATTGATATTATTACCAATGAATGCACTTTTATTTTCCTCAAATAGCACCTGCATAATTGAGTAGATACTTAAATCTGGGAATTGACGTTGCAACTCTTGCGCTATCAAACTCAATGATTCGCCGCTCGTGACCGGTCCGTATCGAGCATCAGTTCCCTGTGGCACAACAGTTTCAGAGCTTGCGCTTTCTGAATACTCTTGAACGCCTTCGGCTTCTGGCTCTTCGTAAAAATTATCGTCAATTAATGGCGCGTCTTCTTCGGCAATATCCTCGATCGGAGGATCATCGACGACTACCTCGTCATACTCAGCAGCTGAATCATCATCGAGCGTTTCCGCTGCAATGGTCGGGCTAGATGCTTGAGCATAAGCCTGATCGGTTCCGACTGAACGCGGCTCAGCAACAGCTTTAGGTGTCGCTGCGGCATAGACTGGCGGGTCGATTAAAGCGGTGTATTCACGCAAAAAACTACCACCAGACCAATCAACACGTATTAGGAAATGTATGAACGGCTCGTTAATGACAACTTCGTCACTCCGAACTCTCAACACCTTGCCGCCACCGACATCTTCCATCGAGAGACTGATATTCTCCATGTAAGTGGGGTAATCGATTCCCAAACTTTCAAAATCTTCCTTTGATGCTATTCGAGCATTAAGCGTCGTCAAGTCATCACTCGGAGCGGTACGCAGCTCAATAGTTCCGCTAAGCGGCTCTTCCAAATTGGATTGAACTTGTAATGCACCGAGTCCTAAAGCACTGGCATTGGTGGATGCCATCAGCATCGCTGCAGTAACCCCCAGTTGTTTTAGAATTGAATTGGCGGTTTTAGTTTTTGAGAATGTCATTTTTCGGTCTGCCATAGAGCACTCCAGCTTTCATGATGTCATGGCTTTGTTGCTTACAACGTGTCTACTAGGCCACGAACACGTCAGCACATCGCAAAAGAAGGTTTTTGTAATAGTTTTAGGTAGTTAGCAACGCATTGTAACAACTTACATCAGTTTTTAGCAAATCAATAGTGCAATCTGACTAAAAGTAGTATTTAGAAGCACATCGAAGCGAATAAAAAATAGTCAATTATCTATCTACTGTTCAAACAAACGAGATTGATCTCAAACTAAGAACAACCTCGCTAGAGCACTCGCGTGACAACTATAAATAGTCTTTTACAAGACACTCAGCAATTTGCACACTATTAGTTGCTGCGCCTTTACGCACATTGTCTGCGACTACCCACAAATTGAGGCCGCGCGGATGAGAGATATCTTCTCTAATTCGCCCCACATACACAGGATCAGTTCCTGAGGCATGTTTAACAGCCGTTGGGTATCCGCCGTCTTGACGATCATCAACTACCACTATTCCGTCAAAATTGCGTAATAATTCAGTAGCTTGCTCGACCGATATTTTTTCACGTGTTTCGATATGCAGCGCTTCAGAGTGACCATAAAAAACCGGCACGCGCACCGCCGTCGGATTAACTTCTATACGATCATCCCCCAGAATTTTCTTGGTTTCCCATACCATTTTCATTTCTTCTTTGGTGTACCCGTTTTCCATAAACACATCAATTTGCGGCAACACATTAAACGCAATCTGTTGTGGGTAAACCTCAGTTTCAACAGTCTTACCGTTCAGTAGTGCCGCCGTCTGTGATGCCAACTCTTCCATCGCAGGTTTGCCAGTACCGGACACCGCCTGATAAGTACACACATTGATTCGCTCAATACCTACCGCATCATGAATTGGCTTAAGTGCTACTAGCATCTGTATGGTTGAGCAATTTGGGTTAGCTATAATATTAGTATCACGATACTGCGCTATAGCTTCGGGGTTAACCTCTGGCACGACTAACGGTTTATCGTCGTCATAACGAAAGTGAGAGGTATTGTCTATAACGACGCAGCCGGCTGCGGCAGCACGCGGCGCAAACTCGGCTGAAATACTACCACCAGCTGAGAACAGACCTATATCCGCTTTAGAAAAGTCAAAAGTAGCCAAATCTTCTACACGAATATTTTTACCTTTGAATTTGCGCGTTGCACCGGCTGAGCGCTCACTGGCCAATAGAAAAAGCTCTTTGACTGGAAAATCTCTGGCCTCAAGCACGTCGATCAAGGTTTCTCCGACGGCTCCAGTCGCGCCGACAATCGCTACGTTATATAGTTTGGGGGAATTATTTGAATTAGACGCGCTCATACAACAGTTCTCAATACTAAAATCAGGTTAATTAAATTTGCTCGTTTCACAATACGCTCACACGATCATCCTGATACCCAACGAAGATGCCTACACCATTAAAATTGACAGCTTCGATACTTGGCGGTACCTTTTAATTTGGTTTAACGACATTTTTAAACCAATTTGACGACACGTTTGAACTTCTGGCCATTGATCGGGAAAGCAAAGCAAGCTCCAACAATATACTTCGCTACTCACGCATTTGGATAGGCGTCGCATCAGCTTCAAGCCGACACGCTATCAAGCTGAGAAAAACTAGCACAGGTAGCTGCAATTAGTTTCAAACACGCAGTAGCAGCGCGCGATTCTATCACGCTAACCAGTATTCAAAGAAGAGCAAATGAACAAGCATACCGCCCACACTCCCCAGAAAATGACACCTAACTTGGGTTTCCTAAAATTTTGGCAGGCGATCGGGGAAGAGCTTGGCAACTCAAAACTCAAAATAAACACCTCTGCCAGCACTGTGCGCCAAATCCTCGCGCCCAACAGTGATCATCGTGAATACTTAAGTGAAATAATCCGCTTGAGCTATACACGCAGCCGGTGCACCAATCTTAATGATGCAATTGATCTAAATTCAGTACTCGACGTATTGGGGGAAACCGCTTTTGAGCTACAAGGCCAACATGCCGATGATCTATTGGACATCGAGCTTCTGGAGGAAATAGCGTGGGTTGTGTCTGAACGCTTCGGGGCATACCTACAAACCGAATCAACGCAGCAGAATAGCTCAAACGGCAACTCAACAGCCCGCATCATATCGCTGAGCAAAATCAAAACTCTGCAAGCCAATAAATACCTTTAAGGCCCGGCCACTGAGGTCTCTCAATCACTTTATTCTAACAATGATGTTCCGCTCAATATTCTTAGTAATTCTTCCTCATCAGCGGTCGGAACACCAAGCTCCTCGGCCTTAGTAGCTTTACTGCCAGCATCAGCACCGACGATCACTAAACTGGTTTTTTTTGAGACACTTCCAGCGACTTTCGCGCCTAAACTTTGTAGTTTTTTCTTAGCATCAGAGCGACTCATTGATTCGAGCGCACCAGTTAGCACCACCGTTTTACCGGCCATCGGTAAGCTATCAGGATCCGGCTGCGCTTGCACATCAATAACCGTATATCGAACACCGCGATCCAACAACGATTGAATAACCTGTTTGTTATTTTCACCATGAAAGAATGACACGATGTTGTGCGCCACGATTGGCCCGATATCGGGCATAGACTCAAGCGTCTCTTGGTCAGCTGACTCAACGGCCTCGATTGATCCGAACCGTAGCGCTAGTTGCTGGGCCGTGGTCTCGCCCACTTGTGGAATACCTAAAGCAAAGAGCAAACGCTCTAATTCAGTTTGCTTACTACTCTCTATAGAGTCGATAACATTTTGCGCTGATTTTTCTGCAAACCCTTCTAACTCGACAATCTGCTCGAAGCTTAGCGTATATAAGTCGGATACATTAGCAATCAACTCTTGATCGACCAATGCGTCCACAATCTTATCACCTAAGCCGTCAATATCCATCGCTTTACGTGAGACGAAATGCTTGATTCCTTGCTTTACTTGAGCGGCACAACTGAGCCCGCCAGAACATCGAGCGATGATACCCTGCCCTTCAGCGACAACCTCGGACCCGCAAATTGGGCAGCGCTCAGGGAACTGATACGGCACTGACTGCGTCGAGCGTTTTGACAGGTTAACCGAAACGATTTGCGGAATCACGTCGCCAGCTCGCCTTACCACCACTGTGTCGCCCACCCGGATATCAAGCCGGGCAATCTCCGCTTGATTGTGCAACGTAACATTGGATACCGTCACACCACCAACAAACACAGGCTCTAGCCTAGCCACTGGAGTAATCGCTCCGGTACGGCCAACTTGCACATCAATTTCGTTGACCGTCGTGCTTTTCTCTTGCGCTGGAAACTTATGCGCCAATGCCCATCGCGGTGCTTTAGCAATAAATCCAGCCGCACGTTGCCACGCAAGCCGATTCAATTTGTAAACAATGCCGTCAATTTCATAATCTAGGCTGGCGCGACGCTCGGACATCTTGGCAAAATACCCTAAACAACCCGACACGCCAGTCACATTTTCCACCAATGGACATATGGGGAAGCCCAGTTCACCAAGCCGACTAAGCGTGTCGGCATGAGTGTCAGCAAAGCTCTCATCACTGTTAACGCCAACCGAATACACAAACAGATCAAGCGGTCGAGATGCGGTGATTTTGCTATCTAGCTGGCGAAGACTCCCCGCTGCGGCATTACGCGGATTAATAAATAACTTCTTACCGGCGGCTAGCTGCGCCTCGTTCAATGCCGCAAAGCCCGCATGTGAGATAAAAATTTCGCCCCGTACCTCTAACCGCTTTGGTGCAGACGCGGGCAGCCGAAGAGGAACACTGCGAATAGTTTTGACATTATGCGTGATATCTTCGCCAACACGTCCGTCGCCACGTGTCGCGGCATGCTGAATGACACCGTCAACATATAAAATGCTAACGGCTAAACCATCGAGCTTAGGCTCTGCCACATAGTCAAACTGTAGATCTTCGCTTTGACCCAATTCATTATGCAAACGACGGTCAAACTCTTGAATATCATGCTCGTCAAAACCGTTACTCAGCGACAGCATTGGCATTTCATGCTGTATCTGCCGAAATTCGGCAAGCGGCGCAGAACCAACTCGCTGACTAGGCGAGTCTGGGGTCTTTAGTTCAATAAACTGTGACTCGATTGCCAACAATTCTTGCATCAGCTCGTCATACTCAACGTCAGCAATCTCAGGTTCATCTTGTGTGTAATACAGTTGATTGTGGTGGTTGATTACTGCCACCAACTCCTGATGCCGCTTCAGCGCATCACTTTGTTCAGACATTCGTTACCCTGCTAGAATAATTTTTTAGAGATCGCATCACCAGGCATTAAGCCGTCTTGCTGCATACTGAAAGCGATGTCTGATACCTGTTGCATCAATGTCGAATAAGAGCGCTGGGTCATAACACGCCCCGCGCGATCAACGACCTTTCCATCGAGCCAGGTTGCTAGGCTGTTGGCGTCTTTTACCATATCCTGAAATACCACTTCAGGATCCTCAGTAGCCGGCACATTCATATACACAACCAAGTCGTGAACCGGCATAGACGCGCCGCCTGAAACCCCGAAATGACCCGAACCATCAGTACATGCAAGGCGATACAGAACTGTCTGTTGCGATTTATGACCGCGAGTTTTCAGAAAAATCCCATTTTTATCAGTCGCCATCATTAAATCTCGCGCACAACTCTCGATGTCGGCCATACGAAACCCAGTTTTTGAGCGTGGCACAACATTAAGCACCGCCATTGAATCATAACGTCGCCCTAGTTGATCGAGCGCCTCAGCTTGCTTTAATGCCTCGTCAATATCCATCGAAAACTCGAACGGCGCATCATACGTATTAGTGAACTCGAGCACCATTTGCTGAAAGTCATGCAACTCTTTTTTACTCATTGCACCATCGCGATCAGCCAACTGAATCGCCACACCGAGTTCAGTAAATCGAGCCGATGGCAATTCAAATTCGATATCACGCCACATTTCGGTCAGCTCGTTTAAGCCATAGATATGCACATTGCGATGAAACTTAAAGTCATGCTTACGAAACAACACTAGTAAGCCTTTCTGCTCTATCGGCTGTGAATTTTTAATGCGCGCGACCAACTCAGTAATAGGGCTTGAATTCTTCGCGTTACCGCGGCCAGCTAGCGGTTTACTCGAGCCCATTCCAGCATTGCTTGAGGTCACCGTTTCGAGCGCCTGACCAGAGTCAACAACCGAATCGCTCAGGCTAGGCTCACTCCCTTGCATTGGCTCTGGTCGCGCCTGTTGAGGCGAACTCGGTTTAATAATACTCGGCTCGCGCTTAGCGGACGCCGCGGCTGCCTGATTCCCAACCAAGGCATCGGCCTCATCAGCTTCCGAGTGGCCGACATCGGCAATAGCACTGTCTCCACGCTCGTCAGAATCGGTGCTGGTGCTGACTGACTCCACACTTAAAGGGTCGTTAAAATCAGCATCAGCTTCGACCTCGCGACTGCGTTTCTGCAGATACGAAAACGCCACAATTGCAGCAAACAGAATTAAGCCTACTGCAAAAAATATGAGATATAGATCTGCCACTACTGTGCCGCCATCGCCGCCGCTTCAGCCACGTCCACTGCAACCAAGCGCGAGACCCCTGGTTCAGCCATCGTGACACCGACTAAGACATCAGCGACCTCCATGGTTATTTTATTGTGGGTAATAAATAACAACTGAGTTTTTTCTCCAAGCTGCTTTAGAACGCCGGCGTATCGCTCAACATTGGCATCATCCATCGGTGCATCTACTTCGTCCAGTACGCAAAATGGTGCGGGGTTAAGCTCGAAGAAAGCAAATAATAGCGACACAGCGGTTAACGCCTTCTCACCGCCAGACAGCAAATGAATGGTACTGTTACGTTTACCTGGGGGCCTCGCCATTACACCAACACCAGTGTTCAGCATGTCATTACCGGTGAGCTCCAGATACGCACTCCCACCGCCAAACAACTTTGGAAAAAACTCTTTAAACCCTTCATTCAGACTGTCGAATGTTTCCTTAAAACGGCTTCGAGTTTCTTTATCGATTTTGGCAATTGCCGATTCAAGTGTCGCCATTGCTTCAATTAAATCGGCATTCTGCTTATCTAAATACAGCTTTCGTTCCGAACACTCTTCATACTCGTCGATGGCAACTAGATTCACCGCGCCGATACGTTCTATTTTCTGAATGATCTCCGCCAAACGCTGCTCCAACTCCGACACTTTAAGCCCCTCAGGCAAGGCCTGCTGCAGCAAGGTCATGGCCTCTTCGTCTTTGTCTAATTCCTCAGAAATAGTATTTCGACGCACCACTAACTCCTGACGAGCCATTCTGACTGTTTCCAGACTATCGCGTACCGTTTTAGAATGCCGGTCAAAGCCTAGACGTGCTTGGTCGGCGTTCTTCATTTGATTTTCAAAATCAGCCAGAGCATCACGTGCACGAGATAGCGATTGTTCAACCTCTAAACGTTTCTCGATCAACGCTTGTAGCTGCTCGCGCATTAGCTCGGTCGGATCTTCATCAGTGTCAATTAGCGTAGCTAACTCAGTACGACGAGCCGCTTGCCCCTCCAACTGTTGCGACAATCGAGCAATACTCTCCTGCAAACTGTTCTGACTTGACTGTAACCGCTCCAATTCAATTTGTTTGGCCTGACGTTCATCGCGGGCCGCCCGCTCTCGCTGGCGTGACTGCTCTAGATCACTAGTCAAATTGGCGCGCTGCGCAGTTAGCTCTTCACGTCGCACACCGAAATTTGCGGCCAAGTCCCGAGCATCTTCCATCAGCTTTTGAGCGCCAGCGACATCATCTTTCGCCTTAGCCAATCGATCGCTCAACTCTTGTTGCTCAATCAGCAGATTATCGCGCTGCTTCAATAGCTCAGAACTTCGCGCTTCAATACGCCCAAGCTGATTGTGTAAATCAGATCGTTGGTGAGACTTATTGCGAAAATCACTACGGGCTTGTTCACGCGCCGCTTCAACGTCCTTAATCTGGGCTTGCAGACTCTCGGTCGCAGACTGGATTTTCTGAATCTCATGACTTGCCAAATCCACGCTATCGGTGAGCTTTTCGATCTGCGCTTCACGTTGCAGCACTCCGCCTTCCGCTTGATCCACACCAAATGATGCCCAATTGGTGCCGATCCAACATCCCTCACGGGTCACAATCGATTCGTGGGCATTCAATAAATGACGACTTTCAAGCGCCTCTTTAACTGAATCGACCGCATAAACGCCATGAAACCAGCCATCGATTTGTATATCAAGCGACGTCACTTTGTCAGCCAACGGATCCAACTTATGCGCCTTATCTTCTACCGGCGCAGAGCTCTTGTCGACAACCCAAACACGACCGTCTTTAAAGTCACTAAAATCTCCAACAAATTGTTCAAGCTTCTGCACTGAAATAGCATTGAGCTGACTGCTAAGTACGGTATCAACCGCTAGCTCCCAGCCGCCTTTAACTTGTAAGCTTGAAGCCAGACGCGGATTATCTTTAATGCCCTTCATCTGCAGCCATTTATTGACTTCTTTATTGTCCTCACCTAGCGCTGCCGCTTGCAAAGCCTTGAGTGAGTTCAATTGTGCAGAGTCATCTTGCAGCTTATGACGAACTAAATTGTGACGTTCTCGACTGTCTTCTAAGTCGGTTCGCAGTTTTACAATTTGCTCGTCACGCTCCTGCAACTGCGATTCGAGCAAATTACACTCTTCGTCGACCTGAACCACAGACTCTTTAAGCTGAGTAATTTCTTCGATATTTAGTTTGCTATCGATATCAGTTAGGGTACTGGCGACTTGCTCACTGCGTTGCGTGAAATGATGTATCTGACGTTGCTGCTCTTCGATCCGCGCAGACTGAACTTCACGTTCTTTCTCAGGGTCAGCGGCATCGCGATTCAACTGCTCCCATTCAACTTGCCAGTGTTGATAAACCTGTTCGGCTGTTTGAAATTCACTAAGCACAGTCTCATAGCGTTCTGCCAACTCCTCAACCATCGGTGCTAGCTCGAGTTGCGACTCACTGACCTCTTCAAGCCTAATCTGGTCTTGCTCCAGCAATTGAGACGCTTCAAGCTCTGAATTGACCAATCGCTCAAACTCTTCCTGCTGACGTTGACGGGTCGAACGAGCGTGTTCAATTGATTGTTCTAACGCCGCGATCTCACCACCAACACCGTAGTATTCGGCATGTACTACATTCAAGTTTTCGGTAAGTTCCGTTTGCTGTGCGCGCATCATTTCTATTTGCGACTCAACATCACGCTGCTCGGCAACCTGTGACTCAAACTCTGTTTGCAAGCGCTCGAGTTCAACGTCTTTAGCTTTTACCTGTTGCTGCAAACC
Source organism: Arenicella xantha (assembly GCF_003315245.1). NCBI lineage: Bacteria > Pseudomonadati > Pseudomonadota > Gammaproteobacteria > Arenicellales > Arenicellaceae > Arenicella > Arenicella xantha. Next base: position 447,733 of record NZ_QNRT01000002.1, read on the forward strand.
AGACCAACGCAGGGTCTTTAACTGACTATCTACTTCGCGTTGCTCGGATTTAAGATTCTTATAACGCTCAGCCTCATTCGCCTGACGCTTCAGCCTGCGTAACTGACTCTCAAGCTCACCAATAATATCTTCGACACGACTGAGGTTGTCGCGGGTATGACGTATACGATTCTCGGTTTCACGACGGCGCTCTTTATACTTTGAGATACCCGCCGCTTCTTCGATTAAAACACGCAGGTCTTCGGGCTTAGACTCCACTATTCGACCAACCATGCCCTGTTCAATAATCGAGTAAGAACGTGGCCCTAAACCGGTGCCGAGGAAAATATCTTGGATATCCTTACGACGACAGCGGTCGCGATTAATAAAGTACTTGGATCCACCATCCCGGGCTAGTTCCCGGCGAATACCAATTTCAGCAAATTTTGCGTAACTACCTGGAGCAGATCCATCGGAATTATCGAACACTAACTCAACGTAAGCTCGATTCACTGGCTTGCGCACTGCAGAACCGTTAAAAATAACGTCTTCCATGCTGTCGCCACGCAGGGTCTTAGCCGATGATTCGCCCATAACCCAGCGGATCGCATCGATCACATTAGACTTACCGCAGCCGTTAGGGCCAACGATGCCTATCAAATTATTGGGTACCGAAACTTTAGTCGTATCTACAAACGACTTAAAGCCAGATAGTTTAATGTGTTTTAAGCGCATTAAGGGGTCCTTTGTCAGCATCCGGCTTGCGCCGTCGCCAACAGGTGTTTTTGTTCTGTAAGGCCTAGGTTACATTGAATGTTTTCAATAACATACGTAAAGTCGTAAACTAACCTAGCATCAGTTGTAAACCTGCATTTATGACGAAGCAGTAATCGCGTATTCAATTCTACACTTTTCCGCTGACATCCCTAAATTGGCTTACAGCCGTTGCTATCGAGCATGACCTTGCGCGATCTCATGATCGCCTATAAAACCTCAGGTGAATCCCTAAGGTTAAGTTAAAATCGCGTTCGAGAAAACCACTGATTCATGCAATTCGTGTTTTTTACACAATTGCCCATTGTACACTTAACTAAGCAAAGCGAGAATGACCGAAATAGTCCGCCTTCAACCTGCCAATACCATGCTCACACACGCGCAAATTCAACAATTCAAGATTGACGGTTATCTGGTATTGCCGCAAATACTCAATGAACGACAACGGTTCGAGCTCAGAGCATTGTGCCAGGCTCACTTAGATAAGCGAATTGAACCATTTGAATTGGAAGCTGACGTCCAGTACCCCGGTTCCCCGACCAGCAAAGACGCGAGCGGCGGAAACACTATCCGCAGACTGTTGCTAGCGTATCAACGAGACGCACTATTTCGGAGCTATGCCGAGGCACCAGAGATTATTGCCGCCATTTCGAAAATTCTTGATTGCGACACGGTTCTGCTTAATCCCAACCACCACAATTGCGTAATGACCAAACAACCGCAATACAGCTCGGAAACCATGTGGCACCGAGACACTCGGTATTGGAATTTCAGCGATAAATATTTAATTAACGCGTGGTTTGCGCTTGGCGACGAACAACTAGAAAACGGCGCAATGAAGATCTTGCCCGGCTCGCATCGCTGGGATGTTCGGGAGTCCGCACTAGACGAGGCGCAGTTTTTACGAATCGACCATCCAGATAACCGCGACCGCCTACCGACTCAACGCCTGGTTCCGCTCAACGCTGGCGACGTTCTTTTATTCAGCGCCCATTGCTTTCACGCTGCAGGTAAAAACACCACCACTAAACCGAAGTTTTCGATGGTCTACACTTACCACGCAGAATCGACGCAACCAATAGCTGGCACACACTCCGCCAGCCGACCGGAGATACCGCTGGCACTGAAGTAATTTACAGGAAGTAATTTATAGAAAGTAGCGGGTTAAATCACATCATCCTCGAGCAGGGTAAGCACACGATGATTAATACTGCTTTGCCTGACATACCCATACTTGAGTAAAACCACGCGCAACAACAATAATGTTGCGCAACAATCCTCACCTACCCCCGCGCTAGTCTATTTGTGTAATAGATTTAGCTATTTGATCGGTGTTTACTAGCACCATGAACAGCCAACCATATACACGACCACTCGCTGCAGCGAGCACGTCGACTCCGATACCCCCGCAATCCGACACTTACATAGCTAATATGCAGAGGTCACAGCACATGCTGCACACCAACACATCCAATGACAACAGCTCGGTAGTTATTGATCCCAATCTGGCTAGTTTAGCTGGCCAAGCCTCAGCGGCGGCCTACGCCGACTATGCGCACTCAAATGACCCCGCGCATGTACCTGCCGCAATCTACAGCGGAGCTCATTCATATAGTTATTTAATGCGCTTCAGCGGCTTCGATGCGGTCGCTTGGGGCAGCGGTAAAGAGGAAAGATTCGGCCTTGTCTACCAGTCGACCAAGCACAGCGATGAATATCTATTCGCATTTCGCGGCACCTCATCAGTTTATGATATGTGGGAAGACTTAGACTCAACGGGCACCACGGAGTTTCGCCCACATCAGCCGAGCAAGAGCTTCCCCAACGATATCCAAGTTGGCGCTGGATTCAATCGACTTTACTCCAGCAAAAGCATGTCAATGTCCGCTAGCATGCAACAGCAACTATTTAATACCATTAAAGCACTACCACAAACACCAAAGAAAATATTCATTACCGGCCACAGCCTTGGTTCGGCTCTAGCCAGCCTGTTTACCTTGGATCTTGCCACCAGCCAGCCGAGCATTGAGTTATTTGCAATTAATTTTGCCAGCCCGCGAGTTGGTACTAGAGCATGGCAGAAGTGTTACGACACTCAGTATCGCTTAAAAGACAGCACAATTAGAATTCGCAACAATTACGACCTGATTACCAACGTTCCTTTTGACGCTGCCCCGTTTAATTTCCAGCATGTGGGCACTGAATTTGAAGTGTCTTTTACTGTCGATAGCTACATGCATGACCCAGTCATAATCATAGAAGCGTGGCATTCACTGAGCAATTATCGATACGTCGTTGACCGCGCAACCATGCGGTCACCCGAAATTTGGCTAGGTGAGTTTTTCGACCAAGCTATCACTCACACCAGCTGGCCAATGACCAGCTACGCGCCAGACCAGCAATCACTTAACTGGGAACAAGGCAACCTCATGAAAGTTCGCCGAGACTTAGAGGCAGTAGCAGACTACATGTAAATCAATCTGCGACACCTCCTAGCTCGATGTCGCCGTTACTCTACAAACGGCAAATTCGCTTTCACTGTCAATGGATGATAACCATCGCGAGCTTCAGCAAATGCTTTTTGCCCTAACGCTTTACCTTTTTCGGACTTAGCCAACTCGCGATAAAGTGGTTTAACCAACTTATTTCGCCCAATCGACGTCAAATAGCTGTGTAATCTCGGTAATGCAGGCTCATACCAATTCTTGATACTCATTAATAACCAGCTATGCGCAATCTCATTATTACGCGACTCGGTTAAGCCAAACGCATTATCCAAATCCGCTAATTGTTCTTGGCTAAGTGCCTCAGGCATATTGTTCAAGAAATACAACCACTGATGTACCGTCCAATCTTTGGTCTCGATATCGCTGGCTGCACGCTCACCGCCTAACCACTGCATCCGCGCGGTATCGACCTTGGTAAAGGCATCGGACTCTTCCAATGGCAATTTGTCGAGCAAACCAGCTTCAAATATCCATTGATTAATTCGCTCTTCGCTTAGCTTGTCGGGGTATTCGACTAACAATGTTTGCTTTAGATAATCAACAAATTGATCGGTGGTGATGCTCTGAAACGCAAATTCTTTGAAGTAATTCGTTAAGAACGCATCAAACTGATCTCGACCAACCCGCTGCTCGATCTCACGCAGAAATAACGCGCCTTTCTCATAAGGCACATTAGAGAACACGTCGTCTGGATCACGCCCGCGCAGATCAATTGCCAATATCGTGTCTGCGGCGTCGAGCCGATCTATATCGGCTTCTAAATCTTGAAAGCCTAAAACGGCTTCCATGTTGTAACGGTCAGTACCATACACAATCTCCATGATCCGATAGGTCAGATAGGTGGTAAAGCCTTCGTTCAACCAAAGGTCACGCCAAGTCGCATTGGTAACGGTATTCCCAGACCATGAATGCGCCAATTCGTGAGCGATCAAAGAAACAAGACTCTTATCACCGGCAATCACGGTAGGTGTAATAAAAGACAAACGTGGATTCTCCATACCACCAAACGGGAATGACGGTGGCAAAATCAACAAATCATAGCGATCCCAACCATATGGACCGTAACGCTGCTCGGTAGCTATCAACATAGACTCGGTATCTTCGAATTCGGCCGCTGCGGACTCAAGCAGGGCGGGCTCGGCATACACACCGGTCCGCTCGCCCATCGCCTTAAACTGCAGGTCACCGACCGCGATAGCAATCAAATAAGACGGCACGGGCTGCGGCATAGTAAATTCGTATACACCATCGCGCGCGGCATCAGGGTCGTTTGACGCACTCATCACCGCCAACAATTCCTTAGGAGTGCGAATCGTAGCTTGGTAAGTAACACGAACTTGCGGTGAGTCTTGCAATGGAATAAAGCTTCGCGCGTGAATCGCTTGCGCTTGTGAGAATAGAAACGGGTGCTGTCCACCTGCGGTCTGAGCTGGCGTCAGCCATTGCAAGCCAGATGCTTCTGGTGACGTCGTGTATGCAACCGTGACCGCTTGCGCGTCAGCCGGCAAAGTAATCGACAAGGGCGCGCCCAAAAATGAATCCGCAGAGCCAAGCGCATACTCAATATCTGCACCATTAACGGTAACCGAATGTATGGTCAAATCGCGAGTGTCGAGCACCAACGTATTTGCATCAGCTTGCTTGCGGTCAAATGCCAAGGTCGCTGAACCGCGCAAAACCTGCTGCGCAAAGTCGACATCCAAATCCAACGCAATATTGGTCACTATGATCTGCTGAGGATTAGACAACGAATGGTAGTCCTTACCAACCTCGATAGATTGATCGGCCGCGTTAGATTCGCTCGCAACTGTCGCTTCGCTTGATCCAGAGCTAGTACCGGATGTGTCGGACGGCGTACCGCGCTCACAGGCTGTTACAGCCAATAGCGCAATCACAAGAAACAAAGTTCGTAAGGTCATGATAGTCATAGTTTGGTTATTCGTGAAGGCGGTGATTATGCGCTCTTCTACGTCAATTTCAACTTTGACGATCAACCCTTTTACCCACCAGCAACTCGCGCTATTGGATTGTTGAGCGCACCACCGATGGATTACCACGCCCCAAAAAGAAAATGCCTGGGTAATTCGCGGTCTCAAAACCTAAACTAGGATTACTCCGGAGCAAAGAATTCTCAATACTCAGTGTGCCCTGTCGATTATTACTTACAAAGAATACCGCTCCACCACCTTCATTTGCATGATTATTTTCTATCGTAGTACCGCACAAAAATAAATCGAAATCATTACCATCATTGTAGATTGCCCCACCACTCCCACCGCCCGGAGTGCCTGAACGACTTGGATTTGCACCATTCCCAATCGCACGATTATGACTAAACCAAGAATTATATATAGAGAACGACACACCAATGCTGCTCAGCCCGCCGCCGTTTGAACATACATTGGCTGTTTCCGCTGAGCCGCCGAAAATACTATTAGCAACATAAACCGGCAAGCCTTGATATTGACTAAACACGCGCACAGCTGCGCCGCCCACATCGGGCCCAGCATCAGCACAAACATTGTTTTCAAAACGAGTATTCACTAGCTTGAAACGCCCTCCTCTGACCCAAATTGCACCACCGCCATCGTATTGTGTTTCGCTCTTAGAGTTACCGTTCTTAAACGTAATATTTTGCACTGTCAGCTGCGGATGGTCCTGATTCTGACAATGCGGAGTTGTCCATATTTGATCTGGGTCACAGGTATTCATATACAGAATGCGACGCTGCCCTTGCCCGTTCAATGTCACCTTTCCACCACCGTCGATGACAATGCGCGGCCCAGTATTATTAATAACCTTGGCGGTTTGTTGCATCTCTATTTCAACCGGCGCAGCACCGCAATTGAAGGTAATAACCCCGCCCTTAGCCACCGCCGCAACGACTGCTGCACTGGTGCAACTCGCTGGAGAACCGTTACCGATCACCGTATCAGGCTGCGCGATCGACTCAGCCTGAGCAGTCGCCGGCACCGCACAAAAACCTGCGGCTGGTTCGGGAATGTCTAACTCCATCGAAGCTCGATAACTCCCTGCAATCAAAGCTGGTACAGTCAGCAACAGATCGTCACTCGACTCCTGCGCAGAAACCACCTGAATCGCTACGATTGAGTAAAACAACCAAAACATCACAATACTTGCTTTGAATTGAAACATATTTCAAATACCTCGTTCACGACCAAACCCAATATCTTCAACATAAGCCCATCCCGACATTCAACACAAACACGAATAGACTCTACGGTTTGTCTCCGCAGCGAAGAAAGCACACGGTTAACACCAAGTCATCCGCCAACCAACCCTTTTGAATGCGCAAAAGCATTCGCTTGAAAACACGAAGAACATACAACAATATCATCGATGATATGTAAGTCGCATCCACTACTGGTTAATAAAAATGCACAATATATAGCAACGAAAGCGACTGGCCGGCCATTAGGTACATTCAGTCCGCGCTTTTCATTCAGATGTGTATCCAAGTCTCAGTCTAATAGGCTTAAGTATTTGCTCCACGTCTTTACACACAGCATCGTCATAGGTTACCGACGGATTCGCAGCCCTAGATATATCTATAGAATCCTGGAGATTCGCGCCAGAAACTTTGACGCCTAACCAGCTTGCGACGTTTGCCGCAACAGATGCGGGGGCCTCACATATATCTTCAAATCTTATTTCAAAAAGGTTTGACCCAAGATGGAGCTTGCTACTGTCAAACACTTGTTGCAGCTGATGCACTGTTGTGTAGGCCATGTGCTTAGCCGGCGAATCAGTCAGAATCTGAGATGCAGATAAGCCGTTCGCTTCGTACGCGAGTGGCAATGTTACTCTACCGATTTCATTGTCTAATCTAGCCGTCATATGAGTACGTCGCAAACATGTGGCCAATGGGTCTCGCACCATATGAATAAATTTTGCGTTAGGAAATGCCTGCACTAAGAGATCAGGTATTAACATCGCCTCAGGCAATTTAAACCCCCAAAACATACTGTTCCCAATTTGACTCAACAGGTTTCTAGCGGCGTAATGCAACCCCCGAACCGACTGCTTTTCAGGATCACAAGAACTGGGAAACCGGTTTATTTTAAAAATTGCTTTATAAATGGCTAAAACCATGGGGATTGAATCACCACTACCGTTTAATTCGCTACCCATATCGATATTTAAGTCTTGCGCCAGTTCTGACAAGAGCCTAGAACCGCTACCGCCTCTAGACAGAAATATTATCAATTGCTTGTCCGAACCCAGCACCTGCTCTAGGGTTTCGCAGGCCGGCGATAACCCCCATTTATCTAAATAATACTCGTGGGTAGATTCTAGTTCGGCGCGAAACGTAAAGGTCTGTCGATTCACTATCTTCGGTGAATCGCCCCTTGATTGAATTAAATTTCCGCATTCATCAGCGTATTTATGAATACAAGGCGCATTAATTACGTATGCATTTTGACCTAAAACATTCGCATTACGTATCAAATCTTCGCCGATTAAATGAATGCTAGGCAAGTTATCATCAAGACGAAGGGTATTGCTTTTTCGAAACACCAAAAGCTGCTCATCTAGCTTTACAACTTGAGCAAAATTTTGAGCCTGCAAATGATCCCTATAAGACTGAGGGTCTGAAACGTGACCGGTGGGCTTGATGTCCACATCCCATCCATACACTCCTAAGATACCCCAATTAGGGTCCACTGATTCCAGCTCACTTAAAGCTTGCTCAAACTTACCATCCCATCCAGGTGGAAGTAACACATCTTCATGCACAACCACGATAGTTTCATGAACTGCCCGATTAACGCCAGCATTAATAGCTTGCCCTAAATTATGATAACGAAGGTTTGCTACATTATCGACAGTAATAAATTGATGCCTAGGTTTGTTAACGGCATCAGACCTACAAATATTGTGATCATAATCTCCAGAAAACTGGACGGTCACAAAGCTAATAGGCCTTGACTCGTGACCAATATAACCTGTGAGGTCAGGGTACTCTCGACGTATCTCAACACTCATTTTTACGTATAACCATACTCGCTCATCAACTCTTTCGCTGTACATTTAATATCAGACAAAACCAATGGATCCAAATCAACCCAGGCATCTAACGAATTCGAATCTATTGGTCTACTTCGCTCGGTCCCTCCGGGCCCTTTGCCGGTTAAGATCGAGTGGTGTTGCAACATACTTTGACTAAAATTCAATGAGCAATGCTCGGCTAGCAATTGAGCCATTTCTTCTCTGCGCAAGACCAAATCCTCATATTTTAAAACCATAGTTGGAATACCTGCATTCAAAAAATCGCCAACTAAACTAGACTTAATCAACCAAACCAGCGCTCTCTTCACGTGCTCGCTAGTGTTCGAAGAACAAATCTTTGAATACGCCACAGCGAACCTTGAAACTAAATCAGGTTTAGCGGAAATCAGTTTGATTTGATTCTCAACCATTGGGATTTGCGAGAGCCTGGTCATTGAGCGAACGACTGAACGTGGATCCCTTACTAAGTAGATTGCAGCAACAGGGATATCCAAAGTTGAAAGTCGCTCAAACTCATAAGTTAGATTTGGAACCTTTAGAACTAAGTGCGTAATTTCCGTAGTAGCGCTTCCGCAATCAGCATTTTCACGCAAATGACCTACAATCCCTCGTTTTTGAACATATTTATCGTGTGCTCTAAGCAATACAGAGTAAAGCGTATCGACATTTACCTCCCCATCACCCGAGACCTCCTTAAACCACTCATAAACACCATCAGTCTCATCCAGCAAAAATGCCTTCGGATGAGACCCGACAATTTGTCCAGTTAGCGTCGTGCCGCTGCGCTGACATCCCACGACAACCACAATTTTTTTGATAGCATCTAACATATCATCACTCAAAAAAAACCCGTGGAATACACCACGGGCTTGATAAAAAACTTATTGGGTTGCGCCGAAACGGCTGAAGCTAACAGCCCAATCTAAGCAGCAATGTCTACTGTTGAACCAATTTTTCTTCCAGTTCAACGAGCCGCTCATTTAACTGCTCAATATAAACGTGAGCTTTTTCCAACTCGTTTAACATACGCAACATTTTAACCGTCATATTGATTGGTTCATCGGCTCCGGTCGGGCCCACAGATGGGAGATATTTATTCTCCCACATCGATTTCGCATGCTCCTCAATCGAAGGAATTTCATACACATTTTTGTCAAAGACTCTATCGCACGGGTCAGCAACCGTACAGTTCCCACCTCCACCAACTGATATTAGCCCACCAGCGATTGTTAGGTCTCCTGTGGGGCTCAATGTAAACAGATTGCCACCTGGTCCACCGTCCTCTCGCATTATCAGATTCAGACCTGCTGAAATTTCCCATGATTTAGAAACATTAGTATTTTCAAAAACCAGCTCTGGATTACCATTATTCTGCAGGCGAAGCATATTTTGTCCACCAGAGCCACTCGTATCAGAGATATGCAACGCAGTATTAGGAGTAGAAGTCCCCATACCGACATCACCATTAGCCGCGACAAATAGAGAACCGGAATCGGCTCCAGGCTTAATTTGCAAAGGCAGCCGACTGCCATTAGTTACATCTCGAATAAAAAAGTTAGCTTCATTCCCAGCCATATCCCATGTTTGAGGGGTAAAGCCATCTGAACCATCTTGCTCAAAGCGAACTGTAGGGGTATTGCCTTCTACTATATGTAAATCGACAACGGGATTTAGCGTTTTAATACCAATATCGCCATCGCTCTCTACAACTAAGGAATTGGCAGGAGCTCCGGCTTCGACACGAAACGGTGAACGACCGGCGGTCGAGTCTTGAATTGAGAAATGACTAGTACCACCATTGCTAGTATCATTTGCCACCAAGCGCCAATCATTCGATGGGAAGCTCGCAGAGTTACTGGTATCGTCGAAGTGAATCCGTAAATTATTTTCCTTTAGGCGTTGAGTATCAAAACCAAAATTCTCACCATTTGCGCAGTCACTTCCCACGCACTGGCTAAATTGAATAATGACATCATCTGCATGAACGACATCTGCTTGCGCTGAATGTGTGAACGCTACACCACTTAATATAGCTAGCGTGCTTTTTGCTATGAACTTCATTCCAATCCCCTGAGTTTATTACTCACTTAAAAATTACAGTCAACACTATGACTGTGACCCGCTTGCTTTCAACCACCCTGCTCCACAGAAAGCCAGCTCTTCATTACAATTAAGTAACAGTATAACTTAATCGTCGTTACCTATCAGCTCTTTTGAACCGTCTACATAATTTGGCCTAGCGACGCCGTTAATTACCGAGAATGAGCCTGATTGACGGTTCTGATCGCCTTGCTCCTCGGTTGGCAAACTGCCTTCATTACGGAGACGTTGCAGTAGTTCCAGCTCCGCTGCCGAGTCGCCCGACGATCTAACAGCCTGCATCTCGACTCTAACCGATTCGTCTACTTGCGGCGATATAACTGATTCCCATGTATAAACGCCATCCGGTAGGCTTGAATCCATAGACAAACTCTCACCTGGCCCAAAAGACTGCTGTATACGCTGCCCGTCTGGTCCGACAATCGTTATGTCCGCTCGACTATAATCTATATTTTCGGGCGCGCTCCACTCCACATAATTTTCAGTGAGGGGTTGTAACGCAACTCGGTCGATTGGCGCTTCATAATTTGCATAAATTTCATCAGCAAGCTCATCGGTTAGCTCATCAGATTCTCCCTCCACATCATCAACTGCAGAACTTGAATCTCCCCCTACAGCATTGTGTCGATGTGAAGCATCTTCAATAGCTGGTAGAGAATCATCTTCAGATGTCTGCACAGAGATAACTTCAGCGACACTATCTTGAGCTTCAGCGGTCTTTTGAGTTACGTGAGGCGGTGGTTCGTTCGAACAACCAATTAAAGCGAGAAACATTAAACCAGAAGCAACTAGTTTGATGTCTACACTAGGCCTTAGGCTGTCACAGAGAATTTTCAATCTTCCCACGCCAGCCTCTTGTTGATGCAACATTTTCCAAGCCATCATGTTAATAAAACCTGTTAGTAAGCAATTGATAATACGCCTTGATAAGTCGTGTGTCGTGCGACTAAAGTCGCATTCCTAACACCGACCCGACTAAGGCTTGATTGTTTGGCCCGCTGCATTATTCGCTTTAGGCAATCGATGATACTTGTCTATTGCCGGCTCATCGAGCACCACCTCAGTGCCATCACTCCACGTGATAGTGAGCTTTGCTACTGCCGCATTCAAACCAAGACCAAAATGTAATTTGGCTGAATGTTGCGACGAAAATGAGTCACCAGTAACCACTCGAGTCATTTGATTTCCAGACTCAGCTATAACTCGCACGGTAGCGCCAATAGTCGACCTCTCATCATCGTCTTCAAGCTGAACACCGATCCAATGACCGGCCTCATTGAGGCCATTACGATAGATATGTAAGCGGTAGCGCGTGTCATTAGTGCCGCTAGCTATATGCTCTACCACCAACAGGTCAACTCGGCCATCGTTATCAATATCCTCTGTCACAACCGCTCTCGCGTCATACTCAAATGCCACGCCCATCAAATACGCAATATTGATGAACTCGTCATTATGCTTTAGGTATAGCACCTTATGCTCATAGCCATTCCAAGAGATTTTTGCTTCTCTCAGATCTGTCGATTCAACTTGAAACAACATATCCCGAGCGATGTCTTCTTGACCACCTTCATAGATATCGTGACGCCAAAATGTAGTGCAATAATCCTGTGTACTCTCACCACTAAAATGGCCATTCGCAACAAAAATATCTTTGTCACCGTCATTATCGAAGTCAAAGGTACTCGTGCCCCAAGACCATCCAGTGCGAGCCACTTCATCATTATTCGGCGCTTTGACAAATCCCTCATCACGTTTTAAAAACATTCTATTGCCATAGCCCATAGCCATCCGCATATCAGTGTGTTCCTTAAAATCGTCACGACCTAACCCCATGCCCTCCAAACGTCGAGCAGTTGTTGAGCTCATTCCAATCACATAGAAATCAAGTTTGCCATCGCCATCAAAGTCATCGAAGGTATGCCCCATTCCAAAGAAGTGCCGATCCAAACCAAAGTCATCTGTGACATCGGTAAAATGACCTTTACCGTCATTTAGGTAGACATCAAAACCGGCATAGTCACTAACAACGATCAGATCCATGTCTTGGTCATCGTCCAAGTCAACTAATGAGCTGCTATACGATCTTCGATTACGCTTAGCGCCAAGCCCGACCTCGTCGGTAACATCAGTAAATTTATTATCGCCGTCATTACGCAACATCACAGCAGGATAGCCGTCATTCGCGTCATAATACGGATTTGGCATTTGGCCCTGGCGATACGCATACTTGTAGTTAGCAATATGCAAATCCAAATCACCATCACCATCAATATCGCCAGCGGTAAAAGTTTTCGGTAAGCTCATATGATGGTCCGATATCTTTAAAGGATTCCCTTTAAAACGACCATCAGGACCGCCAACAAACATCATGGGATACCCACGTTCATCAACACCAACAAAATCAACCTGACCATCGCCGTTGAAATCAGCTAGCACTGCACCGTCATAAAGGTTGCGGTACTTATCGAACAATTCCTCGGCAACTAATTCGCCGCCACCATTGTTCTTAAGCAAGATATTTTGCCCGCCCAACACGATTTCAGAGTTCCCATCTTTATCGAGGTCATACACCAGAAGAGGATGAATCAGAGGTCGCTCCTCAGTGCCCGTTACCGTAAACACTTCGGTAAATGGAGCGGCTTTCTCGCGCTCAAGAATGCTCATATTTAGCACCTTGATTTTGTCAGCAACCAACTCGACATCACCCGCTAACGCTACGCTCCAATCAATCTCCAGCATGCCCTTAAAAGCCAGTCGATGGGCAGGGTTGGGCCGATTAATATGTAGCGTGAAACTTACTTCTGAGACCGCCCCCATATTAGCTGCTGGCGGTGTGAATTTGGCATGATGCCACTCAGACTGCTCTAACACATAACCCTCAGCGGCCATGCTAGCAATAAATGCCTTGAACTTGGCGTTGGTCCAAAGTTCACCATCACCGGAAAATTTATAGCGAGCAATTTGTAACGCTAACGGCTCACTACTGCTGTGTTTCGCGAGCTGTAAACTATTGAATGGAAAACTAGCCAACACCGAAAATTTATCATCGGATTTAAGTAGGTCGTCCCAAAGCTTGACGATTCGCTGTTCGTACATTTGAGCAATTTCTTCGGGGCCCCAAACAAGCCGATCAAGTTTGCGACGAGTATTGACCAAGTTTAAGGCTTTGTCTCGATTTTCCCGCACCTCAGTATCGCTTGGCCCAACCACCTGAGCCTGCAGCAAGCCAGCAAAAAGACTGGTAAAAACCAGCACAAGCAAACTTTTAAACTTCATGAATTTTTACCTATCGAATCGTAATTGCGGTCATTAAACGTTAAGCCATTAGCAAAATCAATACACCATTCAGACTAGTCGTAAAGCTGGACTTCTAATAAGACTAACGAGCCAGCACTAGCTACTCAGTTCAAGGGCACAGCAATAAGTGTTAGCATCATATCGCCAGCATCAACTTCACCACACATCGCCATGCAGATTGTCTACATCAGCAACCGACCTAAGACACTGAACCAAACATTGAAAAAAGTATGTGCCAACATGCCTTACATTGACTCGGCACTGGTTTGCATGCCTGAAGCATTGTTGAAATCCGTTGTTGCACCAGCCGAACTAAAGATCACCCTTACCCCTGAAGAATCTTTGTTGAATAAGTTGGAGCGGTCTCAACTGAGCTCACTTGACCACCAACGCCGCAACTATTTATTGCGCAAATCGCTTATAGCATCGGAGTTGGTTCAACATAGATTTATCATGTCAGATGATGACGCTCGCCCACTTAGATTGGTAAAACTAGACTATTTTTTAAGTGCTAATCGCTACCAGCGATATTACTTCCACGACTTAATGACCTGGCCCAATAGTCGAACAGAATTTGACACCGGACAGTTAATGACAGGAGCGCTTTTAAGTAGCCTTGGGCTACCAACACTGTCTTATGCTAGCCATATGCCACAGCTAGTTGACCGCCAAATTTACCTTGAAGCTTGTCACTTCTTCGAACCCTACAGTATAGAGTTTGCTTTGTGTGAATGGAGCAGCTACTTCAATTACGCTGCCGTTAAGCACCCTGATCTTTTCGACTCACCACGCCCATACTTAACACTCTGCTGGCCCGAACACCCATTGGCCTGGACTCCGCTCGTAAGGCCCGATGAATACATTTTCGAAAATTACACGCCGAGCTTGTATACGCTGAACGGTCCATTTTCAGAGGAATCTCTCGCAATGACGGAAACCATTAGCGACGTAGAGAGTCGGAAAACAATTGAAGCGACCAAAAAAGTTTTAGCTTGGCGACTCTATGACATAGGGCTTCGATATCCAGAGCAAAACACTGGTTTCAAAAAGTACTTAAATCCCCGCACGTGGATCAATAAGCTACTCACGCGCTACTCCATCCACCAGTAAGACACTAGTTAAACCGAAGCCTTAATGAAAACCATCTACTTTGATATCGAAAACACACTTCACTCAAACTACATCGCAGGCATTCAACGTGTCACTCGAGAATTTGCCAAGATAGTTACATCGAAAAACGGGCTATCGTTGAAGCACCACTACGAACCAATCATTTATGACTCCAACTCTAAAAATTGGCGTAAGATTACCAAGTCGGAACACGACAGATTGTGGCTTTCCGCACCAACTCAGTCCAAACTTTTTAACCGAATAAAAAATCATTTGATCAAACGCTTACCCAAAGCGAAATCCCTTTATATCGAGCCGTTAGATCAGGACTCAATTTTTTTAGACATCGAAAGCGCTTGGCATTCAAAATTAAAAAGAAAAAATTTATTTCCGGAGCTCAAGCGCGGCGAAGTCGAAATAGTTAAATTACACTACGATTTAGTGCCGATACTCTTCCCCGAGCTAACGCACCCACACACTCGAATTGCTTTTAACGAACATCTTGATGCCCACCTGCGCTACGCAAACCTTTTCCTTTGCATCAGCAAAGTTAGCGAGTCCGACTTACGCAACTATTGTACAAAACACCTAATTACCAAGCCAAAAACCTCGATTATTCAACTCGGCGTCGGTAGTAATTATCTCCACGCCCCGGTGAGAAAATCATCTAGTCTAGAAAAGTTTGGTAAATACATTGTTTGCGTCGGCACACTTGAACCCCGAAAAAATCACATTCTTCTAATTGATGCGTTTAACGAAATCAAAGACCGCTCCCATTTGAATCTAGTACTTATAGGTAGAACGGGTTGGTTGTCAGATAAGTTGATAGAGTCAATTGAAACCCACGAAGACTTTAACAAAAGGATATTTCACATCCATAATGCCAGCGATGATGAAGTAATTGCATTCTATGATAACGCTTGGCTTAACGTCGTTGCATCACACTATGAAGGCTACGGGCTCTCTGTGATTGAAGCACTTACGCGCGGTTGCCCAACAATCTGCTCAAACACAGGCTCACTGCCGGAAGCAGGAGAAAAATACGTACGCTACTTTTCCCCAAACCTTTCAGAGAGCCTGACTTCTCTGTTACTCGAGCTATCTGAGAGTGCTCCCGCCTATACCGAACTACAGCGTCTCACTGCGAGCTTCAGGCCTCCTAGTTGGCAGCAGACCGTCAAGCAAATAGATAGCGCGATATCAACAGAACTAAGCAACCATCAGAAACAACAACTTTGATATGGAGATCAAAACAGGCCCAGCAAAACGTTTAATATACTTGCTGCCCAAGCTTATTAAACACTATGCAATAACACTTAGGTCGATTAAAGAAATACCGACCCAGTAACCAAAGCACATGCTATCTAGCAAATTTAGAGCAACATAGATCATAGTAGCCACTTCAGCTATCATTACGCTCCAGCGAAACTGCACTGACTCAAACACCTTTTGCTAAAGCATCTCTCTCTGACATCAACATCAAGCCAAGTATTTAATCAGCATAAAATCGATAATCAGCGTCATTAAATAAAACTATGAAAGCATCTAAAGGTCATTCGACTCCATATCAACTTGGTCAGCTTGAGGCGCAAAAATTCGTCAACGAGCTGTTACTCGACAGGCTATCACGCAACGACGAACCTAACTTGAATGAACCACTGGCTGAGCCACAGCCCGCGCCACCGGTCGTGTACAGTGCGCCTCCATCGGTCTATAAACGGCTCGCCGAAACCGAAAGCGAGCTTGCGAACGCTCAGCGTTTTATACACTCACTCTCACAATCTCGCGCATATCGTCTTATGATGAAAACACTACGCTTACTCGGGCGCACTCGCTAACAGGGAATAAATATGAAGTTCAATACTAAAAAAGAGGAAATTGAGTATCTCAGGGGAAAAGTAGCTGGTCTAGAGCAAAGCATCGAAGACCTAGTCCTCTTGATAAACTCCTCTCGAACAAACGAGCCATTGCCGAGTTCGCTATCTACCGTATCTACAAAAAGTCATACCGCCTTATCACAAAGATCTAAGCCGAAAACCAGCTTCGACCTTGAACGCGCGCTCTCAAGCGTCGACGTTGGTCACGTGATTCACGTAGGCACAATTAGCACGGCACTAGAAGAGTGTTGGCAAGTCAGATCTAAATAAATACAGAAAACCCCAATCGATATTTATAAAAAACAGGCACAACTATGAAACGGAAAATCACTCTAATTGTTCTGACTTGGAATCGGTGGTATCTAACCGAGCGCTGCCTAGATAGTTTAGCCCAGACAAACATTGGCGATGCCAAAGTGTTGGTTGTTGACAATGGCTCAACCGACTCAACCCTCAAAAATCTGGAAAACTACGACTGGCTTGATGTTATCTCGCTCGACAAAAATTATGGCTATGTTCGCGGTAACAACGCAGGCATCGAAGCCTCCGACCCAGATAGCGACATTGTATTACTAAATAACGATTTACAGTTCACCCAAGAGGATTGGTTGGAGCGACTAACAGATTGCGCACATGAACAAGATGACATTGGAATTGTTGGTGCACGCTTAATTAACAATGAGGGAAGATTGTTACACGCCGGCACCTATATTCTGCCAGATGATTGCTGGGGACAACAGATCGGCAGTGGTTCAGTAGACTATGGCCAATACGAGTTCAGACGCGAAGTATCAGGAATCGTATTTGCCTGTGCATATATCAAACGCTCAACAATCAATGAAGTCGGCGTTTTGTCCGAGGACTTCATATCCTATTTCGAGGACACTGACTACTGCTTAAGAGTAACTGAAGCTGGTAAGAAAATTTTTTGTTGTGGTGATGTGACCCTAATGCATGACGAACATGGCTCAACCAAAGGCGACGGAAAGAAAATGATGAAGCTTTTTCGGACAAGCCAACGCGTGTTCAAAAAGAAATGGAAGAAGAAACTCGAAAATAATTACGATCAAGAGGTCCGGTGGCAATCCATTATTAATTTTCCGACGGGCTATGCGACAAGCAGTCGAGAATTTGTTTTAGCACTTGAAAAACAAGGCACTAAAGTAAGCTACGACTATATCTATGGACCATCAACTATTTTCCCTGTGGTTGAAAACACTTTTTACGGCGACCATCGAATTAACCTTATTGCCAGCAGATCTAGTCTCATCCAACCAAAAGTATCGATCGCATACTCTCAAGGTGATGTCCTATACCGCAATAACGGCCGATATAAAGTCGGATTCACAATGCTAGAAGTCAATGGCTTTCCATTCGAATGGGTACGACAAGCTCAGAAAATGGATGAAATCTGGGTGCCGTCACAATTTGCTAAAGAAGCATATCTAAGTTGCGGACTGACCAAACCGATCTATAAGATACCACTAGGAATAGATACTGACATATTTCGCCCAGACGGCAACTTCATAGATTCCCCGAACGATGACTACGTATTTCTATCTTTGTTCGAATGGGGTGAGCGGAAAGAACCAGAACTAATTTTGAAGACGTTTAATGCAACATTTTCTGCTGACGAAGATGTTAGATTAGTCGCAAAAATAATGAACACCGACCCATCTATTAATTTAAGAGAAAGAATTGCAAACCTTGAGCTTGACCCCAACGGCGGTCGTATCGACTTCATAGTTAATCGAGAGTTTGCGAGGGAAGACTTGCCTACGCTGTATCGCTCATCCGATTGCTTCTTGTCGCCATCCAAAGGTGAAGGTTGGAACATGCCATTGATGGAGGCTATGGCCTGCGGGCTCCCTTGCATTGCAACTGACTGGAGTGCTCAAACTGAGTTTTTTAATAGCTCTAATGGGTTTCCTATAGAGGTTACTTGTCTCGAACCAGCCAAAGCAAAGTGCCCGTACTACGAGGGGTTTTACTGGGCAAAACCTGACAAAGAGCACTTTAGATATCTAATGCGACAGGTTTTTGAAAACCGAGAGGACGCAGCAAAAATCGGAACAATCGCGGCTATTGACGTGGCTAAAAACTGGACATGGGATAGTGCAGCACACAAAATTCGGCAACGGCTTGATGACATCGGCGCGTAAATAAACATAGTGAAAAATCTAATTCTTGCTGTGCTTTTTCACGTAATGAAACAGGCCGCTACCTTCACTAAACTGAGAGACACCCTTCGTGTAAGCACATTCTTCAAAATTGCTATTGGGATTATAGTTAAGGCGGTGCCCCACGGTAATGTAGTGTAACAGCGGGTGAGTCATCATCCATTTAATACCCGGATTGACCTCCAGATAGTAGGCGCTGTCAAATAAGCCTGAATCTTGTAGCACCTTCATTTCTCTAAGGCGATCATTGGCATTATCAATTTTTTTAAGCTTCAAATAGGCTCTCGCGGCCATCGAATTTGACAGGACCCTATGCGACATCCGCTGAATGAACGTTGCGCAACTACCCAGCCATGAATTCTCAAATAACTGCTGATGGCTTATAAGTAAATCGGCTTTAGCCTTATGGGTTTGAACACATGCTTTGAGAGCGTCAGCCTCATCTCTCAGGGCTTGCAGTTCAGAACTCTGCACTGCCAAGCGACTAGTAGCTGAATCGACTCGCGTTGATAAATCACTAATCAACCTCTCACGCACCGAAATCAACGACGCGACATCGGTTAAAATCGCTCCAAACTGCGCGTAGGAGTGATCTAACTCCTGTAAGCTCTTCGTGCTGCCTAGAGACACAATAGAACGATAAACCTCGTTATACACCCAGCCCTTTTGCACACCGTCAACGGGATTCGCCTTGTGTCTCCATAACCCTTTATCAACGAACTGACGCACTTCAGCGCACGAACTCGTGGAGAGATCAACCGGCAATTCAAGCTCCATCAAAATTTTTTCTACGGTTTCAACTGGGTTAGATAAAAGGTCTGCGTATTCAATGAACACTCTCTTCGCACCACGAGTCATTTTTTCAGCGTTAAGCACATAGTGCAGCCATAAGAGGAGAGATTGCTCTAACGGAATTTCATTCCGCAGCGCTAATGACTGCGCTGACTCACTAGGGTTCCTCAACGCGAACAAATAGACTGGGCTAATATCTAAACGCTCAAGTGCCGCTTGCCACACAGGCAATACCAGACACAGTCGCGGATCCTTCAATACTATGGTTTGACTGGTTGTACCAAATTCGGAAAGTATTAACTCACATAGAGAATCCAACTCTGCTTGCGTATGAGTCATTAGAATGCCTAAATCTAGCGAATTAGACCAAAATTGGTCCCAAGCATAGCCACGAGAAGTCAGATAATCATCATTAAATCTTGAAAGTAGTGCAGATTCCCAAAACCCTTTGTCATTTTCTCCCGCCACCGAAGGAATCAGTGTTTTAGGTGCAGCAAGTCCAGATTTCGTCAACGCTCCAGCAAACGCAGATGTGCCACTGCGATGAAAACCTAAAACGACCAACGCAGTAGAGATTCTGTTATTAAGGTCAATCATGAAACGATTTCACCGCCATTGCCTAATAGATTAATTTTTTGCCTTACCCAGCATTAGCAACCTCACCCCCCACTCATCATCAATGATTACATTCAGCCTGAAATTCGATCACGTCATCAATATTTCCAGTTTGTATCACTCTGCCATGCTCAAGAAACATGGCCTTATTACAAAGGTTTTTTGCAACATCATGACTATGGGTGGCTAAAACCAAAATTGATGAGCGATTGACCATCTCACTAAGTCGGTTCTTCGCTCTGTCTATAAAAGCTTTATCTCCTGCCCCAACCCACTCATCGAGTAACAAAATATCACTCTCGATGCTGGTGCAAATTGAAAAAGCCAGACGGAGAATCATCCCCTGCGAATAGAGCCGAACAGGAAGATCTAGGTAGGACCCCAACTCACTGAACTCTGCAATACTCTCCGTACGATCAACAATCTGCTGACGTCGCATACCATGTAACGTCCCACACAATTGAATATTTTCATAGCCAGTGATATTCAAGTCCATTCCAGCCACAAGTTCCAGGAGAGCCGAAACCTTCCCATTAACATGTCGTGAGCCAGAAGTCGGCTCATAGAAGCCAGCTAGAACTTTCAGCAGGGAGGTCTTTCCTGCGCCATTATGGCCAAGTAATGCTACCCGGTCTCCCCTTTTGAAGGAGAGCGATACCCTGTCAAGCGCCAAAATAGAAGACTTTCGCCTTGCATCAACACGGATCTTTCCGCCGATGGGAATGTTATCAGTGATTGTTTTCGTTATTGATCGGTGGACGGTATCGTAAATAGGCAAAGCTAATGATACATCATCAAGGCGAAGATACGGCATATCTAGATTACAACCAAAAAGCTATTCTATTTCTATACTTTGCAAACACCGGTAACGCCACACACCACCCGACGGCTACTAACAGTAGAGCCAAATGCCATGAATTCCACTCAACCTCCCCATATAACAAAGGCTGCCTGTACACTTCTATTAGATGATAAACGGGATTAAGGTTTGCAACCAAAGCCAAATCTTCATCCACACTAGGCATCCACATGATCGGCGTTATAAAGAATACTAATCTAAAAATATTATTCATCAACTCCGACACATCGCGAAAACGAGTAGCAAACACGCTCATCAATAAAGCCATCCAAAGAGCATTAAGCGTCAACAACAGAAGAGCAACTGGCGCGACTGCCCAAACTAATTTCACAGGATGCTGTAATACCAACGAGAATACCAGAAATACCAGCATCTGATACATCAACACGATCAAATTGCGCCACACCACTCGAAATAAAAGAGTGAAGTAGCTAAGCTGAAACGAAACTAAAAATCCGGCTGAATTGATGAATTCTCGGCCACTTTCCATAATGATCGAAGAAATATAGTTCCAGATAATAAACCCGAGTAACAAATGCAATAAATAAATTCTTACCTCAACACCCATAAGACGAGCGTAAACTGGTCCAATTGCCGCGACAAAAATAAGAATGCTCATACTCGCCCAAAAAACACCCAACTTCGACCGATTATAGCGATTGCGCACATCGTTCCACCCTAAAGCTATAAATATCGGGAAACTCAGTAGTCCCCTTTGAATGTCTAGAAAGGCCAGTCGCAGATTAGAAGATTGATCAGAAGACTCGGTCATGAGCGTTGCAGGGGGTATTTAATAACTCGAAGATTGGAGCTTAGTTAAAGACTAGGCTACGTTTGAGGAACAGAACCATACAGTATCAGCGTACTGAACTCCAGACCTAAACATTTTTGAACTGCACACTACAGAATCGCAACGAGCACTGCAAAAATAACTAAAAACAACCAATGCTAAATCAGGAAACAAGGAATTATTTGACTTTTTTTTCGTATACTGTGCGATATATAAGAATAACATTCCGTGCCAAAGGCAACACTAGTGGATAAAAATGAACGAAGAATTCTCCATATCTGCAAAGTCTTCTTACCTGAAAAAGGTGGCGTACAACGCATCGTCGAACATATAACCAGTCTAGACAAATCACATCAACACACCGTACTGACAACCGCCGATGATGGTGCTATATCACGCGAAGACCGAAACGGAGTTAGCATAATAAGGTGCCGCTCTTATGCACATTTAGCTTCTATGCCAATCGCTCCGAGTATAATTAGTGCAATCAAGCAACAAAAGCGACAGCATGAATTGATTGCGGTTCACTACCCCTTTCCTCTTGTCGAACTGGCTTATGCATTTATTTTGTTTTCACCTCCCATCGTTGTTCACTGGCACTCAAGAGTCATCGCACAACGTCGACTAAAATGGGTTGTCGCACCATTTACATTTTTATTGTTAGCCAGAGCGAAAGCCATTGTAGTCACCTCAGATCGGATGATCACGCGCTCTAGGTTTCTACGTTTTTTCCAAAACAAGGTCTCTATCATTCCCTATGGCATCCCAACTGCTGATGAATCAAACTCACCAGCTACCATAGATGAATACGATAAGTACCTACTCCTAATAGGTCGCCATGTTTCCTATAAAGGCATCAATATAGCTATCAACAGCATGCAAAATGTACAAGGAAATCTAGTTATTGTTGGCGATGGTCCATTGTTTGAGAAACACAAGAAATTGGCATTGGAGTCCGACGCGTCTGGTCGAATTCACTTTGAGCGGCACGCTGAAGATAGCCGTGTTAACGCTCTGCTAAAGCAGTCAACTGGGCTTGTTGTGCCTTCAGTAATGGAGAACGAGGCCTTTGCCGTGGTGCAACTAGAAGCAATGCGGCTGGCAAAACCAATTATTAATACGAACCTACCATCGTCGGTACCTTGGGTTGCACGCCACAACAAAGAAGCTCTCACCGTCGAGCCAAGCGATGTCGACGCACTGGCAAACGCAATGAACCAGCTCCTTTGCGACTCAACGCTGGCTCATCGATTAGGAGATGCGGGTCACCATCGATTTATCGATTGCTTTACTGGTGCTCAATTTGAGCGTCAAGTAGAAAATCTTTACGAGTCGCTGTTAGGCCAGCAATAGATGATCAAACCAATCTACAATCTAAACAGCATTCGCCCACCAATAACTGGCGTCGGCCGTTACACCTTGGAGCTGATTAACGGTCAGTTAACGCAGAACCAGCCTGTAGTAGCCGTTTATCAAGGAAAACTGTATCAAGGACAGACGCTAAAACGGCTCACAAAATCCTTGCTTGAAACCACTATTTCTACAAATGGAAACCTGCGCAAACTTATCGGCTCCCTACCCTTTTCGCGAGACATATATCATCATCTAAAAAAGGCCGAGTTTCGTCGAATTCGATCTCGCATAGAACCTAAGCCGCTCATCGAACACGATGTCAACTACGCTAATCCAAATGCAGACGTCATCACATTATTTGACACATCACACATTAATGCACGGAGCTCACATCCTCGTCATCGAGTCACGTTCTTAGATCGCTATTTCAAACAACTGTTAGCGAATCAAAGAAGCATCATTACGATTAGCGAAGCGGTAAAACAAGAGTTAATAACCCACTGCAGTATAGAACCCGAGCGCATTCATGTTACACCATTGGCGGCCGACGCGAATTACCATCCCAGAACCGAGTCTAGCTGTTCGCAGAGACTCATTAGCTATGGCATTAACTATCATCAGTACGTATTAAGCCTAGCCACCGTTGAGCCACGCAAAAACCTTAGTCGAAGCATTGACGCCTACCTTAATCTGCCACCAGCAACTCGCCAACAATTCCCGCTGGTTATCGCTGGCGCACCGGGCTGGAAATCATCTTCTTTAATGACAAGAATAAACCTGCTCGCAGAGCAAGGCGAAATCACTTATCTGGGCTATGTTAGCGAGCGGGATCTACCCTTTTTGTATGCCGGCTCAACGGTTTTTCTTTACCCCTCGCTCTATGAGGGCTTCGGCCTTCCGTTATTAGAAGCGATGCAAAGCGGGAGCGCGTGTGTCACATCAAACTCCGGCGCGCTGGCAGAGGTATCAAATGGAGCAGCACTCGAAGTCGATCCAACCAATGTGATTGATATAACTACTGCCATCAGCACCTTACTAACCAATCCCGAATCTAATGCACAGCACCGTCAACTTGCCATTGATCGTGCCAATCATTTTTCGTGGAGTCACACAGTCGAATTGACCAGAGCCGTATATGAATCGATTTAAACAGGCAAGCCTGATAACGGTTGCCGCTCTACTAATCACAGTCTCAGCTTGCGACCAGCCTGAACTGACACTCGATGAGGTTGGTCGGGCCAAACAAGGCAGTTACCCCATCCGTACCGAACACTTAAAGTCCGACGGAACACCGCTTTTTACCAACCGCCTGATCCGCGAAAGTTCGCCTTATCTACTGCAACATGCACACAACCCTGTTAATTGGTGGGCTTGGAGTGACGAAGCGTTTAAAGCCGCAAAAGAACTGGATAAACCCATTCTTCTCTCTATTGGCTATTCAACCTGCCATTGGTGTCATGTCATGGAACGCGAAAGCTTTGAAAACATGGAAATTGCCAACTATATCAATGAACACTTTATTGCGATCAAAGTGGATCGTGAAGAGCACCCCGACATTGATGAAACGTACCTAACTGCCGTGCAAATGCTATCAGGCAAAGTAGGATGGCCACTTACTGTTGGCTTAACACCAGAAGCGGATGCATTCTTTGGCGGTACTTACTTTGCTCCTGAGCAGTTTTTAGTACTGCTCGAGAAAATCACCCAAACTTGGGGCAACGACCGGCCAGCAATAAACGAACAAGCCGGCCGCTTAAAAAAATCTTTAGCCAAATTGAGCCAAGCAGCGAACACGGTTAAATCGATCGACACCGATGCGATTGATCGAGCCGAGCAAGCTATTGCCCAAACACTGTTCGCTCCTCCGCGCCATAACCAACCAGGGTTTCCGCGTGAACCCGAGATGCTCTTTTTAATGCATCGCGCGATTTTAAACAATGACACTAGCCTGCTGAACTCCTTAACCCAACGCCTCTTAACCTTGTCGGAGGGCGGCATCCATGATCAGGTCGGCGGCGGGTTTCACCGCTATTCGGTCGACGCCGAATGGCAAATTCCGCACTTTGAGAAAATGCTTTATAACCAGGCGCAACTCGGCCACCTTTATGCACTCGCATCACAATATACTAACGACCCTCGCCTGATCACACTCAGCAAATCAACCTTGCAGTTCGTATTGGATGAGCTCGCTAACTCAGAAAAAACTGGATTTTACTCAGCGATGGATGCTGAGAGCGGTGGCACGGAAGGCGGGTATTACCTGTGGAGCTACCAAGAACTGAGCACACAGCTTTCCACCACAGAGCTCAAGCTGGCCGAAGTCGTTTTCGGTGTGACTAAACAAGGTAATTTCAACGGTGCAAATGTACTCCGGTTTAAGCCAGACGTGGCCAGCACTGAACTACAACAGACCAAAGCTTTGCTATCAAAACTAGCAGCGATAAGATCACAGCGTACCGCACCTAAAACGGATACTAAAATCATCACCGCTTGGAATGCGATGACCGTTTCAGCCTTAGTCGCAGGCTACCGATCACATAATATTACCAACTATCTCGACCGCGCGACTGCTGTAGCCGAGCAGATCTGGGCAAGCGCATATTCAGACCAAGACGGCTTATTCAGAACCATCACCGCCGATAGCTATAAGATCCCCGCCGCTCTTGATGATTATGCGTATGCAGCCAACGCATTCATTGACCTCTACGACACCTCAAAACAATCGTTTTGGCTGGATCGTGCGGAAGCCATTATTAAGCGAATGACACTGGAGTTTCATGACTCTAACACCGGCGCTTTTTTGATTAGCAATAAAACTAACGGCAAAGGCTTATCGGTTGCTCTTATCACAGCGCGCGACGATGCTCTTTATTCAGGTAACTCGATGGCCGCACAAAGTCTCGTAAAACTGTTTAATCGTACCGGTGACATCGAATATCGCGATTTAGCGAGAGGCTTGCTTGCCCACTTTTCAACTAAGATTATCAGCAGCCCTGAGTCAACGAGCGGTCTTTGGTTAGCCGCCTCTAGTCTGAACGTAGGAGAGACCGGCTCGGTACTATACTCCGCACGCAGTAAGGTACGAGTTGAGTCATCACAAAACAACGATCAATTAAACATAAATATCAGCATAGCTCCTGGCTGGCATATCAACGCAAACGAAGTGTTAAGCGAGTTCCTAATCCCAACATCACTCAACACACTGAAAGGAAGTTGTGCCACGATTCAATCCGTAACCTACCCAAAATACCATACTGTAGAATTGGGGTTCCAAGCAGAACCACTACAAGTCTATGAACAGACAACGAATCTCACTGCAACCTTAGCCAATAACGATCACTATGAATCTTGCGCCGCATCGGCCTTTGAACTGAGAATCCAAGCTTGCTCCGACGAAGTATGTTTATCGCCAGAAATAGTCCCTATTCGAACTGCGCCTCATTAGCCTAGCCGCTAATGCAACTAATATCTCTAATCCTCGCTATATTCGCCTTCGAAATTTTCAAGGTGCTAGACAACGACTAAAATTAGTGAGATTGTAAGGTCTGAGGCTGAGGTGTTGGGGAATCCATTGATCTGCGCAATAAATAAAACAAACTTAAGAGTTGTTCTGTCTTGCAAAGACTGGCCTGTCACTTGCATAAACTGTGAAGAAATTGTGACTCATTACCCACCAAGCCCTCGCCTCAATTATAAGAATAACTGCACAAAACTCGTTTCCATCCAATACCGTCAACAGGCGCTCTTCAAGGGCTCTTTTGACTTCTAAGACACACTAAAGAGCATTCTGACATGATGAAAATTAGCCGAACACTTCGAGCCATCCTTCCCGCGTCACTTAAAATCATTGTGATTATGCTGATCGGCATCTTTAGCCATTTGGCCAGCGCAGGAATTGCCGTCAGCAGCTTAACCTTCAATAATAATTTCTCTCCCAACACAATCGGACCTGGTAGCACCACAACACTACAGTTTACGCTCTCAAACCCGAGCGGACTTCCAGCCACAGACCTAGCCTTCAGCAACACTTTGCCAGTTGGACTAACGATTGCAGACCCAGCTATAGCGAACCACAACTGTGGCGCCTCCGCGTTATTCACCGCGACCAGTGGCAGCAACAGCATTACGTTCTTCGGCGGTAGTCTCGCACCTGGCGAAACTTGCACAGCAACCGTTAATGTAGTCAGCAACGCCACACCAGTTTCTGGTGCACCAGTTATTCACACGAACCAACCGAGCCAACTGACCTCAACGAATAGCTCGGCAACCGCGACCAACGCAGACCTCAATGTGACTGCGGAACGACCTGGATTCAGCAAAATTTTCTCGCCGAGCACCATTGCTCCAGGGCAAACCAGCCAACTGACATTTACCATCGATAACAGCGCAAACCAGAGCAATATTGCAACTCTCAGTTTTACTGATGACTTACCAACTGGCTTGGTTATTTCCGAAAACACTCTCGCGACAACAGACTGTGGCACAGAACTTATTCCTCCGACGCTAACCGCAGTACCAAACTCTAGTTCAATTGTCTTTTTTGCCAACAGTTTTTATCCGAACTTCGCAGCTCTCGATGCAGGTCAAACCTGCGAGGTATCACTCGAAGTCAAAGCTGAAGCAGCTGGTGAATACAACACTATTAGTAGCGACCTTTCAGCTGGTGGCCAAACATCTGGTAAAGCTAGCGCATCACTAT
Source organism: Arenicella xantha (assembly GCF_003315245.1). Lineage (NCBI taxonomy): Bacteria > Pseudomonadati > Pseudomonadota > Gammaproteobacteria > Arenicellales > Arenicellaceae > Arenicella > Arenicella xantha. The sequence goes on from NZ_QNRT01000002.1 coordinate 475,699, forward strand.
CAGTGCCGCGCCAATTTTTAGCCAAGTCATTTCTAGATGACCCCGTTGCACCCGGAGGCAGCGTAGACTTAGCATTCACATTGACCAATTTAACGCGAAACGCAACGGCCACCAATATCGCTTTCACCGATGACCTAAACGCAGCCCTAAGCGGATTAACCTACTCAACACTGAAGTCTAATAGTTGCGGTGGTTCAGTAAGCGGTCTTGGCACCACCGCTATCACGCTCAACGGTGGCGCCTTGCCGGCCGAATCTTCTTGCACAATTGTAACCACATTGAATGTACCGACCGGAGCAGCTTCTGGACTTTACCCTAGCACCACGTCGGCTGCCTCCGTACTACTTGATGGTTCTCCATTTACTAGCAATACCGCTAGTGACCGGCTAGAGATTAGCACCGCGCCTAAAGTTACTATGAGCTTTAGCCCACAAACGATTAGAGCATCTGATTCCACGACGCTAAGCTATACGGTCACTAATAACAGCACGACATCATCAGCAACTGATATTTCCTTCTCGACTGAATTTCCGATAATGCTTCAAACGGCAACCTCCTTGCCAGCGACCGAATCGTGCGGCACAGGATCGACAGTTACTTTTTTTCCGGCATCCTTCGATCCAGCGCGACTGACTCTCTCTGGCGGCGACCTCGCTCCAGCGGGATCACCCGGAGACACCTGCACCTTTTCCATCACATTTGACTCCAGTGCTGATGCATCCACCGGTAGTTATCCAGTCACTCTTGAAAACGGCTCGAGCACGGTTGATGGTGCCACACGAACAATCAAACCAGCGACGACCTCAATTACAATTTTGCCGGTGCCCAGCATCAGCAAAACGTTCGTTGACAGCCCAGTCGCTCCAGGCGGCACAGTGACTCTAGAATATCGAATTAGCTACCCAGAAGAGGCCAGCGAACCCGCCACCGCCATAAGCTTCACGGATGATTTCAGTGCCGTATTGGTGGGCTTAACCGCTAATCTACCATCAACACCTGACCCCGCATGCGGTGCTGGCTCAGCACTAACTGGCTCAGCTAGCGATACCATACTTAATTTTAGCGGCGGCAGCCTGCTACCCGGCGAAAGCTGTGTATTTAGCGTTGTATTAGGTGTACCTCAAAATGCAAGCTCACAGACCATCACCAGCGCCACCAGCGAATTAGGCGCCATAATCGGGACATTGCCAGCCACCAGCGCACCCGCTTCCGCCGACTTAGTTATTGCCTCGTTGCAGCTGTCCAGTACCTTCATCGAGAGCCCCAATCTCCCCGGTGACCTAGTAACACTACGATTCACCATCGACAAAGCCGAGATAACTGATACCGCATCTAGCATTTTCTTTACCGATAATTTAAATGCTGCGCTCAGCGGATTAGCTGCCGTCGCACCATTTCCAACAGACCCCTGTGGTAGTGGTTCTAGCCTAAGCGGCACGACCTTCTTAATTATGTCTGGAGGCTCATTGCCTTCGGGCGTAGCCAGTTGCACGTTTGATATTCTTGTGCAAATACCAGCCGCCGCGAACGACTCTGTCTACGTAAACACTACAAGCAACCTAACTGCTCAGATCAACGGCAGCGCTTCAGCGCTAGTATTTAATGCCGCAAGCAGTGAATTAGTAATCGACACTAAGCGCTTAAGCATCACCAAAGCGTTTGCACACGATACGGTAGTGGCTGGCGCTTCGACCAGCTTGAATTTCACCTTGACTAACTTAGATGCAGTCAATGAAATTACCCAAGTAGCATTTAGTGACAACCTCGAAACAATGCTAAGCGGAGCCTCAGTAAGTGGCCTACCTATATCCGTTTGCGGTGGCACACTGACAGCTATTTCAGGGAACTCAATTGATTTTTCAGGGGGAGTATTAACCGCCAATGGGGTCTGTTCATTTAGCGTCCCTATCACAACACCGGCCAACTCAACTCCAGGAAATTATTTGAATACCACCAGCGATATCACGGGTGCAATAGGTGCCGCCACCGTTAGTGGCGAACCAGCGACCGACGACTTTGAACTAGTCGCGTTAGATGTCAGCCTAGCAAAAGAATTCAGCGATATGTCGGTGCAGGCTGGTGGCACAACCTCACTGACCTTTACGATTATTAATAACAGCCCAGCAACCGTCGCATCACCCATGGTGTTTAGCGACAATCTCGATTCGATGATTAGCGGCTTAATAGCAACCAATTTACCACTGGTCGACGTTTGCGGCACAGGTTCATTGGTATCCGGCACCTCACAGATTGCCTTAACCGGAGGCAACCTAAGCGCGAGCGGAGGTACTTGCTCGTTCACCGTTGAACTGGCGATTCCGATTAGTGCCACGCCAGGTTTGACTACGAATATAACCAGCCCGCTATCAATACAAGGTTTAACCATTGCAGCTCCAGCTACAGCTCAGCTTACTATTATTCCAGCAACACCGCCGGTGTTTAGCAAGGCGTTTTCACCGACAACAGTGGACACCGATATTGCCTCGCGATTGACCTTTGTTATAAACAACACTGCAAGTGCATCTGTTGCGAGCAATCTTGACTTCATCGATAACCTGCCAGCAGGTTTAGTGATCGCAACGCCGGCAAATGCATTAACATCTTGCACCGGTGGAACACTCTCCGCTGTCGCAGGAAGTAGCTTAATATCCTATACCGGTGGCACAGTCGCTGCTGGTAATACCTGCAGCCTATCAGTCGATACAGTCTCATCAACCAGCGGCTTGTTCATTAACGTGTCAGGAGATCTCACCTCTTCGATAGGAAACAGCGGGGTAGCGTCAGCCACTCTTACGGTAAGTGATGCCAATCTCAACGACAATGACAACGACTCAATCTTAAACTCGGTCGACAACTGCCCATCTATTCCGAACCCAACTCAAGCGGACTTCGACTCGGATGGACTAGGTGATGCCTGTGATTCAGACGATGATGGTGACGGCATGCCCGATAGCTTTGAACTTGCGAATGGCTTAGACCCCTTCAACTCATTTGACCAGCAAGCCGACGCGGACGCAGATGGTTTCACGAACCTCGAAGAGTTTAACTTTGGCAGCAATCCCAATATTGCAGATACAGACACTAACAATAATGGCATACCAGACTTGGTTGACCAGCGCCGTAGAAATACTAGCCCATTACCGGCTATCTTATTACTTCTCGATGAACAAACCCCTGATTAGAGCGAGATCAATATGTCACATCAAAAACGTACCAATTTGACATCGGACCTAGCGTCTGAAAACTTAAATAATGAGTTATCTGCCACTGAACAAGCTAGAAGAAAACAATTGCTGATGATCGCCGGAGTCGCTGGCGGCACGCTACTGCTGACTGGCTGGGGTAAGCCTATCGTAAATGCCATTGTTTTACCTGCGCATGCCCAGACCAGCATTTGCACCACCGACACTGTTGTCGGCGGGCCGCTTGCGGGCAATGCATCCGGTGCCACCTCATGCCAGACTGCCTGTGAGGCAGAAGCCGCAGACCAATCGGCACAGCTATGTCGAGTCGAAGAATCACTTGACGCAATGAGCGCGACGCAATGCAGTTGTGAGCTTGATCTACCGAATTAGGAGGCGACTGAAAACCAACGTAATTCAATTAATTTGAAAATGCCGCCGTCGTGATACGCGGCATTTTTTTTGCAAAGAACTTTTTGCACAAGACTTCGCAACGAGATGACTAATTAGAATGCAGACTCAGCATCATTTGAATGCCGTGGCGATCCAGCCCCGCCAAAAGTTTTGATTGCTCAGCACTGAGTTGACCGGAAGCTTGAATATATTTTTCAATCTCGACCGCTATCTCTATCGTCGATAAATAGTAGAACGATGGATGTGTTTCGCTCAATTTGGACATGATGTCCAAAACGACACGCTCTTGCTTTGCGCTTTTTAGTTCACTTTTTTTCTCTTGCATAGGCATATAGTACACCTAAGTACGTGAATTTGCCGCTGGCGGCTTGATCCTCTGAACTGAATAGGTAGAATGCCTTTGTGTGCCGTATGCCACGTATTTATTGCCCCTATAACAGAGAGGCACGTGACATCAGCGCTCGCTTTGACTAACATCTATTAATACCAAACCACCGTGACAATAAAAATAAAATTGCGTTGGTGAGGCTATAGCACCATACCAGTGCGACTATAATTTTTGGCTCGTATCAGCCCTAACCCGCGACATCCTCGCTAAGTTAGACCAACTAGATACAAGCGCAACGACGCGCTTTGAATGTATACGGTAGTTGTATAGTGTCACTAAATTGATTTCTAGCTATTTTAGGAGAGGCGGCATTTGCCATAAAAACCTCTTAGCTTGCCAGTCAAGGACACTCACGACGAATATTACGCGGGTCAAGCGTAACCCCCCGATGCAGGCCTGACGCTGGGTCGATGTGTTCTGAGCCACGATGTTATAACCACCTATAACTAATCGGATTCAAAAATGATTAAACGATATTCTTATGGCAAAGCCTTAAGCATCGCTATATTGGCACTACTCGTTCACAGCGCCTCAGCTCAAGAAGTTCAAGACTCAAACACTGCAGGTGCTAGCACTCAGGTCGCGCAAGTCGCGGCTACACAGAGTGCTTCACCGACTCTCGCACAATTAAATGCAAATTATCAGCAAGCGGCTAATGCCGAAGATTGGAAGCAAGCCGCAACTATTGCCAACCAAGCTTACCTAGCTGGCAAACAACTCTACAGTACAGAAGATCCCTTATTAGCCGATCTTGCGGGCCAACTCGGACATGCCCAACTGCAATTAGGTGATACCGCAAGCATTGACGCCTTAACACAGGCACTAGGCATTAAAACCCGCGTGTTTGGCGAAGAGTCTGAAAAGATCTTGCCAAACCTCATGGATTTTGGTGCCTCCCAAGTGTTGGTCGGCAACTTAGATGCCGCGAAAGACACCTTTAATCGTGCGCTTGATATCGCTGAAGATACATTTGGCAAAGGTTCAACAATGCTCGCCAAATTGAGCTCAGAAGCGGGTAACGCATACTTTAATGCTGGTGAGTATCGCCTTGCTTCATCGTACATTTACGACACCTACGATATTTATAAAACCATGTTTGGCGCATTCTCAACAAAAACTGGGGATGCCGCCTATCGCGTAGCTAAATTAAAAGAAGCATTGGGCAACTATTCGGGAATGGCTCTGTCGCTCAAACAAGCAGTGGCAACATTCCCAGATCCAACCACTCCGGCTAACGACTACGAACGCTCGGTTCATCAAGATTTGGTCATTGCGTACCATGCTTCCGACAAACCTGAAAAAGCAACGCCTCATGTCCTAGCGCTAGCTCGCACCTCCAAGACCGACACATCAGAACCAACCTTAGTGGTCAAACCTAGCCCATCGTACCGAGGCAGTAAGCTGGACGGTTTCGTAACAATCCGCTACGACGTAGACCAACAAGGGTTCGTAAAAAATACCCAACTAATTGAAAATGAAGGTAACCGCAAACTGGTTAGCGCGGCCATGAAAGCACTAGATGGCTACCGTTATATTCCAGTTTTCAAAGACGGCCAAACAATCAGCACCACAGGGTTAGAAACAAAGATCATCTTTAAGTGGGACGACGTCTAACAGCGCAACTGAGCTTGCTCAGCAGTTCACTCCGCTTCGTCACCTTGCGGCGACGCTGTTAACTTAGTTCGCGCCTTAGCCCAAGGGTCTACGGTGCCTGTTTCGGCAGGGGGAACCGTGTCGGCGCTACTTACGCGCTCTGCGGTGACATACTCCTCGGCAGTTTCAACGTTAGCATCCATCTCGGTCTGCTCATCAAGCGCCGTAACATCGACGCCACTCCCTGCCGACTCCGACTGCGTGGCTCGTCTACTTACTGGTTGATGAGCCGGCGTTGAAGCCTGCTTACTCTTGGTTTGGGTCGCTAAAACCTGACGCTTGCTAGGAAACACGGGGCCGCTCGCAGGGTCATCGAAAAACTCAGCATCATCCACCGTTAAAACCGCAGGCTCACCTCTTCCAGCCGACATATCGATTGTTCGCTCGCGTGGTGGCAAAGTATGCTCTTCATCGCTAGGTCGAGGGTACTGACAATATTGATACAAGTAGAATGCTTCAACTCGCTGCCTCGCCCAAGGCGTTTTGCGTAAGAACGTCAAGCTAGACTTGATACTGGGATAGCTGGTGAAACAATTGATATTAATCTGGCCCGCCAAGACATCCCAGCCATAATGATCAACCAGCTCGGTTAGCAAGGCGTTAAGCTTGATACCATTTAAAGGATGATTTTGTAGATGACTTTTCATGGGCGCTAGCCTACCACGGGATTTGCTTAAACGCACCTGTATTGCTAGCTGTCTCGGCAAATCAGCGAGCAAATACACAAGCCAATCTACCCGCCCCAAACCCTCAACGCAAGACCTTAGACCTGCAATACTAATTGCGCTACGACTATATACAGCCTCGCACCTCGTGACCGACACAGTGCTATCATAGCAGGCAACAAAGCGCGAAATAGTTGCACAAAAAACCAATATCCAGAGAAGATATCAGCATGAAAATAATAAGAAGAAGTCTTTTAGGGCTATTCACAGCACTCATTCTAATCTGGTTAGCGACAATCCTAGCGCTGCAATTTGAACACCATGAATACACTCCAGTCAGTCAAGAGCAGCGCGATCAAGCGTCGCACTACTTAGCAAACAAGATCACACCAATACCCTCCGACTGGCAATGGGAATCGTTTGAGGCTGAACCTGGCGTTATACTTAGAACCGGCATACTTGATGTCGCGAACGCCAAAGGAACCGTGGTTTTCGTACCTGGATTTACCGGCTCCATCGACATGTCCATGAGCACCATTACCCAGCTCTCGCAAAATGGTTACCGCGTGGCCGCCATTGAGTATCGCGGCCAAGGCAAGTCGTATCGTCCACTCGCGCACCCAGAAAAAGGTTACGTCCAAGACTATCAATTACTGGCCAACGATTTAGCCAAATTCGCACGTCATGTAAAACGCAACAACGAACCGCTGTATTTCTTCTCAATCTCCAAAGGCGCCCACCTCACCATGCGCATGGCAGCCGAATTCGACGTCGACGCAAGCGCCTATGCGCTTGTCGTACCGATGATTAAAATCAATACCGGCAACACGGATTACCAATGGGTAGAGCGCAGCGCGAACGCACTGAATGCGATTGGTTTAGGCAAAATGTACGCGCCAGGACAAGCGCAATGGCCTCCCCTACCATTAAAGTTTGGCGAAGCGAATGAATGCAACAGCAATCCCGACACAGCCCAACTTCAAAGCGCTATGTTTGCCCTCGATGAATCGTTGCGAGTGCGTGGCACCACAGTTAAATGGCTAATAGAAACGATTCACTCGAGCCATTTACTAATGTCCGACGGATTTATGCACGCACTGACGCAACCGGTAAAGATTTTCACCGCTGGGGACGACCGCCTAGTCGATACCGATGCAGCCCAGCAGTTTTGCTCATCGCTAACGCAATGCGAAGTGCAACACTATCCTGACGCGCGACACTGTATCAACAGAGAAGATCCAGAACGAATGCACGCTATTGTTGATGCCGCGGTTACACATTTTGAGTCAGCCAACAAACGGGCATGAAATCGAGTTGTGTTGTACATTGAGATTTACATCGCACTACTCGAAAACAGTAGCCATACGCAAACAACACATTTGAGAATGCATTGTCAGAGCTTGAACATGACCCTTAGCTTAACGCTACGGCTTGTAAGGGTCATCTGCTAATAGATAGGCAATCACCTCAGACCGCTCATCCATCTTGTCGATCTTTGCTCGAAACGCCTTAATATCGGCGTAATGCTCGCCAAAACGCTTAGCGTATAATCCATCCAAAATATCAGCGGACTCCTTTGAGCGCACGTCGCTTTGCCAGTGATCGGTAAATATCTCATTCAATCGTCCGGCCAAGCCCTGCTCCTTGAGCAACGCCCACTCGCCTTTATCAAGCCAAACAGCATTAATATGCGGGCTCAAATCGAGTCGATGCTCGGTTTCTTTGGCTATCCGATACTTTGTCATCAAACGCCCAGTCTTCGGACATAACAGCGCTCGTTCAGTCTCTTGGATTTCAACCTTAGTCGAAGTATCGCTTATAAATAGCGCATTTTCATTAGCGTCCTGCCACCGTAAATAGTCACCAAGCATGACCAAATTACCGCCACAATCAGTACAAGTATGGCAAGGAAACAAACCTTCCAGATAAGCCGGAATCAATAATCCAGACTCACAAGCAGTACATTTCATCGTCAGTCACCTCCGTTAGAAAATTATTTTCACTTATATCAACATAGCATAAGGTGTTGTCATCATTGAATATTTTGTTACTAGAGCCTCAGCAAAAATCCTTACATGTAATTTATATTTGACAAACTTACATGTAATAGTATAAATTTCTTACATGACGAAAAAATCATCCGCAGAATACCAAAGAGAATATCGCCGACGGTTGCGCGAACAAGGCTTGGTTAAGAAAGAGGTTTGGGTACTTCCTGACAACAGCAAGCAGTTAAGTGCTTTTGAGCAGGAACTACGTAAACCACAACTCAATCACACCGCAGGGTTAACGACAGGAGAGAGCCATATGAATGAAAAAGCTGCACACCGCTGGACCACTGAGAGTTTATTCACCGCACTGAAAGAGCGCCCAGCGTTTAGCAACGGTAGCTGTTCGATAGAAATCATTGACGGCATTGACTCATCAATTGTGATTTTAATGCATCAATATGGCGACCTTCCGATCTTCATTACCGCTGGCGGCGAGCAAATCTTAGCAGAGGCGGTACTCTTCTCAGTTAACGATGTCGCCGATACCAGCAAATTTAACGAATATGTATTGCGCACACACAAGTACCTTCCACTGTCGACCATCAGCATTGAGACAGACTTGGAACATGGCGATTACTACCACATGTTTGGCGCGCTGAGCTCGTCATCGAGTATCAACGCGGTAGTTCTTGAAGTAGAAACACTAGCCGAAAACGTGATCCAAGCAACAGAAGCTTTCAAAGCATTTTTAACAGTTTAACCGGCCAGGAACGGCCACCATTAATATAAACACCGGAGATAACATGAACATTTGGTCCAAGATGATAACCGCATTACGTGGCGGCGTTAATGAAGCAGGCGAAGCCGTGATTGACGCTCAGGCGTTGCGCATACTTGATCAAGAGATAAGAGATGCCTCTGAAGAGCTGAATAAGTCCAAAGACGGTCTCGCATCAATCATCGCACAACAAAAATTGGCTGAGGAAAAGGTCAATACGATCAAAGCGGACATCAAAAAGAACGAAGGCTTTATTCTTGCCGCATTAGAAAAAAAGGATGAATCATTAGCACAAGAGCTAGCGGTAAGAGTTGCCAACTTCGAAAACCAACTCGAGAGTGAAACCGAGGCTGCCAAAACGTTTAAACTACAAGCGGACAACTTGCGTGAATCGATCCGAACCGCCGACTCGCAGATAAAGCAACTCAAGCAGCAGACCGAAACCGTTAAAGCCACCGAAGCCGTACAGCGTGCGCAAAAAGTAGTCGCCGAACGGCACAGCGGCAGCAACTCAAAGCTACGTACTGCGCTGGATTCTCTCGATAGAATCCATGAAAACCAGAAGTTAAGCGCCGCAAAAATGGCCGCCGCCACCGAGTTGGCACAAGAGTCTGGTGAATCGTCACTAGATCAAAAGCTGCGCGATGCTGGCATTACCGGCGCATCGAAAGCCGATGACGTACTGGCACGCATGAAAGCCAAAACAAAGAAGTAAATGCACCATTTATGGGTTCCAGCCCCTATTCAGGAGAGTCCGCGACGCAGGAGCAAACGCAGGGCTGGGATCTGTAAAACTCGCAAGGACACAGGCCAAGTTTAAATGCGATAATCGCCTCGAAGCATTAGCCGAACACTCAAAACGAGCGTTTAACCAGAAGTCACTAATAATAAATCACTTCGCCATCGAATGGCGATAACTAGAGGGAGTCTGCATGTTCGCTATATTTCTGCATGAAAGCATGAACCCATTCCATCAAACGGTGACATCATTTCCAACTGTGATTTACACCATCTTATTGATTATTTGCGCTATCTATTGGTTAGTTGCAGTAATGGGGCTTGTTGAAATTGACATCCTTGACTTTGATTTAGACGGCGACATTGACGCTGCCGACTCAACATCACTGCAAGAAGGAATCGCTGGCATTTTGCATCGAATCGGCCTGGCTGGCGTGCCACTTACCGTGGTGTTAACAATCATCGCCTGCATCGGCTGGTTACTGTGTTACTACACGACCTATTTTATTCGACCGCTACTACCCGATGTGACCCTAATTAGGCTAGCCCTTGGCCTTGTCACCTTTGTGGTCGCCACCTACATCACGGTTCTGACCACTGCGCAAATACTTAAGCCGATACGTAGCCTATTTCAACGACTCGACTACGACGAGACCAAATACATTCTCGGACAAACGGTGGTTGTTCGATCATCCATCGTCAACCGAGACCGAGGAGAAGCCGAGTTAAACGATGGTGGCGCAGGATTACTGCTTAATGTCAGAGCCACTGGAGATGAACAATTCACTAAAGGTCAGGAAGTGGTTGTCATTGAACAACTCGAAGACCAAAACCTATTTCGGGTTGTTGCCAAAGCAGAATTTGGCTCAACCGAATAAACCTATTTAACTTTTTCTATAAGGAGACAATTATGGCTGATCTATCTGGATGGATACCTATCGCATCTATTGTGGGCTTCATTGCGTTTGTGCTTTTCATCGCGTTACCCATTGTACTGAAAAAATTCTACATCAAAGTAGAACAAGGAACCGCCTTGATCATTAATACCCTGCGTGCCAAACCACGCGTCACCTTTACCGGTGGCATGGTATTGCCGATCATTCACATGAAAGAGTTGATGAAAATTTCACTCATCACGCTCGAAGTGGATCGACGCGGTAAAGACGGCCTTATCTGTAAAGATAATATGCGAGCTGACATCACCGTGGCGTTCTATTTGCGTGTTAACGAAACTGAACAAGACGTGTTACGCGTCGCTAAAGCAGTGGGAACTCAACGCGCCTCTGACAACCAAGCGGTTTACACCTTGTTCGCCGCCAAATTCAGTGAAGCTTTAAAAACCGTTGGCAAGAAAGTTGACTTCGAGGAACTATTCGAAGACCGACAACGCTTTCGCGATGCGATTGTTGAAGCCATTGGCCGCGATTTAAACGGCTATTCACTCGAAGACGTGGCCATTGATTACTTGGAACAAACGCCTAAGTCTGCGCTCGACCCGAACAACATTCTAGACTCTCAAGGCATCAAGAAGATTACCGAGCTCACTGCCAAACAAAACATTCAAACCAACATCTTCGAGAAAGATGAAGAGCTCGCTATCACCAAGAAAAATGTCGAAGCTCGTGAAGCGATGCTAGAACTCGAACGTCAACAAGCCGACGCCGAAGCCAAGCAAGCTCGCGAAGTAGCCAGCGTGATTGCTCGTGAAGAAGCCGAAACACTTAAGATTCAAGAAGAAGAACGCCTTAAGTCCGAAACCGCTTCTATCGAAGTAGTGAGAGATCTGGCCATACAGTCTGAGAATCAACAACGCGAAATCGAGATCGCCAATGAAAATCGCCAACGCGCGGTAGCTATCGAGACTGAAAAGGTCGAGCGTACTAAGCGCATGGAACGTGTGCACAGTGACCGCGAAGTGGAACTAACGCGCATTGAAGCCGACAAAGAAGTAGAGCGTGAGAAAAAGAACATCGCCGACATTATTCGCGAGCGCGTTGCTGTCGACAAAACCGTCGCCATCGAAGAAGAGAAGATCAACGAAGTTCGCGAAGTATCCGAAGCCGACCGTCTTAAGCAAATTCAAGTTAAAGGTGCTGAAGCAGTTGCTGAAGAACAAAAAGTCAAAGAGGTCAAAGCTGCCGAAGCCGCTGAAATCGCCGCGAAGCATAAAGCAACCGAAGTAACCACACTAGCTGAAGCTAACCTCGAAGCGGCCGAGAAAGACGCTGCTGCCAAGATCAAGCTCGCCGAGGCCACCAAAGCTCAACAAGCAGCGGCTGGCTTAGCCGAAGCCGAAGTGATCCGTGCCATGGGCCAATCAGAAGCCGAAGTCATTCGACAAAAAGGGGAATCAGAAGCCGATGCCGAGCTCAAAGTAGGTTCATCTAAAGCCGACGTAACGCTGAGACAGTTCCGCGCCGAAGCCGAAGGTCTTACTGAGAAGTTCGAAGCCATGAACAGTATGAGTCCAGATGCACGCTCGCACGAGGAGTTCCGTATGACGCTTGAGACAGCTCTAAAAGAGACCTTGGCCTCAATCGAAGCCGGCAAACTAATCTCTAAAGAGAATGCAGAAGTGCTCGCCACGGCGCTGCGCGAAGCGAAGATTGACATCGTCGGCGGCGAAGAGCATTTCTTTGACACATTCGCTAAATCACTGTCTATGGGTAAGGCTATCGACGGCTTGGCCAACAAGAGCGAGACCATTCAAGGCTTGCTAGGTCAGTTGTCGCACTTTATCCCCACTAAAGACGACAGCAAGTCAGCCAGCTAAGCACGAGCTGACGGGGCAGCGCACACTTATGCGCTGCCCTACTCTGGTGATTCTTATAAATCTCAGGATCACGCCCAATCGACCCGCCACCGATGGTGATTTTTATGACTAAGTCCTACGACTATATTGAAATGGCATTTCGTTCAATCGAGTGCTTCTCCAAAGACGGAAAACTCAAGGCACACGAACTAGGTCAGGTCCTCGCTATTGCGGAGCGTGACGGAACCATCGATCAGAATGAAATTCGCGTCTTGAGAAAAATTATTGGCAAAATAAAACCGTCTGAAGTGGACCGCGCGATGCGTGACAAACTTCAGGAAATATCAAATAAAATCAATAATTAAGCGCAACAACCCTCCAGTTACGCACTCAATTCCATGCGACCCCAATCATAAACGGACGATATGAGCAAAGACGAAACACAAATTATTGACAACGCGGTCGCCGAAGCCGGCGCCTACGATGTAATTCGCAAACGCCTTAACGAGCAAGGTTCTAATTTACAGACGCTAGCGCAACAACTGAATCAACAACGTTTATCTGAGTTCGGTGGCGTCGAAATCCAAGCCATTGCTCGCACTCGAGTAAGAACCGAAAACAACTGTATAGCACGCGATATTGTGCGAGTTGGCGATCAGCTTTTATTCGGCTATAACGTGTTTATCGGTCTCAAAAAAGAAACTCATATCGACGACGTTTTTGCCCTATTTGAACTAGTGCAAGACGGCGACACCTTTGAGTTACAAGCAGCTGACATCCAAAAATCATTTCTGGCCGACTCTCGTTTCCAAGGCGATTTCGACGAACTGTATCGCTACTATAAGGAATCTCGCCTGGTTCAATTACGCGTTATCGATGGCAAGCTACTCGCTGGATTCCAAGTGGGCGAACGCGCCACAGACATTCGCGTGTTTCGTTGGGCGATCTCCGCTGACGGCAAGCAGTTTGATTACATTGACAATCGCGGGGAACGCGATATCGAGCTTCCCACTCAATACGACTTCGAGTGGATCGAAACCAGTCGCGACGACTTCGTACATGGCCGACATCCGCACGTTAACATCGCCGACACCGTATTTGTCGAAACCATTAATGGCGAGCTCACGGTCAAGGTTGAGGACAATACTGAAGACGGTCTTGGTATCTATTCCGAACAAGTACAAGAAGCCAACCAGTCACTAGACGACGCAAGTATTAGCTATGCCAAGGTTGGCAATCTCATTCTATTGGCCGTAACGCCATATAAAGAAGAAAAAACGCGCTACCTCGTCTTCAACTCCCTAACCCAACAAGTCGAGCGCATCGATGCCATTGGGCAGTCCTGCATCGGCCTGCCCGAAGGCCACGGCATTATCTTCCCTGGCGGAATTTATTTAGACACGGGCGAATCGAAGTCGTTTCCAGATGACATTAATGGTTTGACCTTCAAACGCATGATTCGCTCGCCCAACGGCGAAGATGTGCTGTATGTGTTCTACGAGCAAGTCGAAGGCAAGTTCGGATTATTTAGCTACAACCTAATTACTCGATCGCTACAAAACCCAATTTTTGGCAATGGTTATGGACTCTTTCCCGACGGCAAGTTGATCGTTTTCTCAGCGGAGGCTGAACCCACTCGTGTACATCCAATGCAACTTTGGCAGACCTCGTATATCAGCGCCGAATTTGCCAGCGAACAACCCGAGAGCACTACCGAGCTAGGCAAGATTGGCAACTCAGAATTAGTCCGCGGCATTTCAGACCTGTTCTCTATTCACCAACTCATTGAGAAAAAAGAAGTATCAATGCGCCACTACGAGGAGCTTCGAGAGGCCACGCGTAAGATCTTCGATATGCACTATTGGCTCGACTCCAGCGCACGACCTGAAATTGCCGCTACGTTACGCGAAGTCGGACAAACCTCTGAACTGGTTATCGATGAATTCGAAAAAGTTCAAAGCATTCAACTGCAATCGAGCCAAGCGCTGAGCGAAGCAAAATCTAAACAGCGCACACTACTAAGTCGTATTCAAACCACCACTTGGGAAACTGCCGAACAGTTTGTCGCATCGATTCTCGAAATACGTAAGCAACGCGGCCATATCGCCACCATTAAAAGCTACCGCTACATTAATGTCGAAGAGCTCGAACAACTCGAACAGGCGCTGACTGATGCTGAAACACAACTGGGAACCCAGACCACCGAATTTCTAACCGCAGAAGACTCGCTGCAGTCCTACAGTCAGCACACCGCCGCATACGCCGAACAAATCGACATGGCTCAAACGAATGCTGAAATCCGCCCCATCATTGAGTCGATTGGCGAGACCACGGCACAGTTAGACTTGCTCTCGGAACTGATCACCACCTTGAAAATCGACGACACCACAGTGCGAACGCGTATTGTCGACACGATCTCTGAGGTCTACGCCAACCTTAATCAAACCAAGGCACGCGGCACGCAAAAGCAAAAGGGGCTCGGCTCAGAAGAAGCAATCGCGCAATTTTCAGCACAATTCAAACTATTCTCGCAGAGCATCACGAATGCGCTCAGTGCGTCAGATACACCGGACAAATGTGATGAACAGCTAGCCAAACTATTAGTACAGCTCGAGGATCTGGAGAGCCAGTTTAGCGACTACGATCAATTTCTTGGCGACATTATGGACAAGCGCGAAGAGATCTATGAATCGTTCGAAGCGCACAAGCAAAGCCTAATGGAAGCGCGACAACGACGCGCACAAACTCTGAGTGATTCCGCCGCGCGTATCCTCAATAGCATCGAGAAACGCTCACTTAAATTAGCTAACAGCGACGACCTAAACACTTACTTTGCATCCGATGCCTTAGTACTCAAGACCGACGAGCTAATCGAACAGTTACGCGCACTTGACGCGCAGATTAATGCCGATGATGTGCAGTCACGATTCAAGGGAATCAAAGAACAAGCTATTCGGGCATTACGCGACAAGACCGACATCTATGAAGACGGTGGTAAAGTCATTAAGTTGGGGCCAAAACACAAATTCAGCGTCAACCAACAAGAACTCGACCTCACCATAATTCCGCGCAACGATCAGCTCTACTTCCACCTTATTGGTACTGACTTCTATGAGCCAGTAAGCGACCCTAAACTGGCCGATGCACAGCAATACTGGTCAATGTCGCTCGAGTCTGAAACACCGGATATCTACCGTGCCGAGACACTCGCATTTCTAGTCCTTGATGCCGCGCGACAAGGGCAACACGAGCTTAGTATGAAGGGTTTATACGAAGTTCTAAAAAAACCAGACGAGCTGACCAAGCTACTACGTGATTTCTCCACGCCGCTTTATAAACACGGCTATCAAAAAGGCATACACGACTTCGATGCGTCACTTATTCTGCAAGCCATTTTACCGGCCATAACCGCAGCTGAGCTGTTAACCTTTGAACCGAGTGCTCGAGCACTTGCCACCGTGTTCTGGCACAACTTGCCGTTATTAGAAAACCAAGATGCAAAAGAGCTGCAAGCGGACTGGTCACAACGCGCTATTTCAAGCCGCGTATTGCGCGAGCTCTTTACCGACGATCAGGCTTTACGCCTACTCGCGGTTGAAATTCATAATGCCATTGAACGCTTCTTAGCCACCTTTCCGATTCCCAATATGGCATCTTCCAGCTATCGAGCGGCGGAATACCTGGTCGAACATTTAGCTGAACACAGCGGCAAATTCATACAGAGTCGCTACGCACGTGATTTGCAAGCGCACTTTGACCGTAGCCTGAACAGCGAATCCAGCAAACTATTCCGTGAGTCGATCAAACGGCTGGCACATAAACCCGACCAAGCTTGGTCGAGTGCGCACGCTTGGTTAACCGCCGTATCAAACTCCATGCGTGACTCACACCCTGAAGTATTGACCATGCAACGCTACATACCCGAAGTTATCGGTCAGCTGATAACCGGCGTCGACACCGCAGCGTCCTCAGCAAAATTAGAACTCGAGGTTGAAGGCTTGCTCGGGGAACATAACAAGATTTCCCAACAAACCTTGTCGTTTAGTCTCGACGAATACCTGCAAAGAATGGAGCATCATCAACGTGTGACTTTGCCAGCATATCGTGATTATCTAACGCTACGTAGCGACGTCATGAAGTCCGAGCGGAACAAGCTCAAGCTCGAATCGTTTAAAGCAAAACCACTTAGTTCATTTGTGCGAAATCGCTTGGTGAATGAATCATACCTGCCGTTGATTGGTGACAATCTCGCTAAGCAAATGGGCACAATCGGTGACACTAAACGAACCGATTTGATGGGCTTATTAATGATGATCTCGCCACCAGGCTACGGTAAAACCACATTAATGGAATACGTGGCCAATCGTTTAGGGCTGATCTTTATGAAGATCAACTGTCCTTCGCTCGGGCATGATGTTACCTCGCTGGATCCAGAGCAAGCACCTAACTCCACCGCACGCCAGGAGCTAGAGAAAATTAACTTGGCATTTGAGATGGGTAACAATGTGATGCTGTATCTGGACGATATTCAGCATACTCATCCAGAGTTTTTGCAAAAATACATTTCGCTGTGTGATGGCACACGACGCATTGATGGGGTATGGCGCGGTCAAACAAAGACCTATGATATGCGCGGCAAAAAGTTCTGCGTGGTAATGGCGGGCAACCCTTACACCGAATCTGGCGAAGTGTTTAAAGTTCCAGACATGCTCGCAAACCGCGCAGACATCTACAATTTGGGCGATATATTAGGCGGCATGGACGAGCAGTTTGGGCTAAGTTATATAGAAAATGCATTAACATCCAATGCCGTACTCGCGCCGCTCGCCACACGTGACATGCAAGATGTGTATCGACTCATCGATATGGCCAAAGGCAAGAACGTGGCAGCCACCGAACTTAGTCATCAATACAGCGGAGCTGAAATCAACGAGATCAGCAGCGTATTCGAGAAGCTATTCGTCATTCAATCGCTAATCTTAAAAGTGAATCAGCAATACATTGCCTCCGCCGCACAGGCTGATCGCTATCGAGTTGAACCCCCTTTCAAACTACAAGGCAGTTATCGCAACATGAACAAAATGGCCGAGAAAGTATCGGCAGTAATGAATCATGACGAGCTAATGCAACTGATCGAAGACCACTATCAAGGCGAGGCGCAGCTACTTACCAACGGTACGGAGCAGAATCTACTTAAGCTTGCCGAGTTACGCGGTAACTTAACGCCCGAAGAAACAGTTCGTTGGGAGCAAATTCGAGCCGACTTTAAGCGCAGTAAAGCATTAGGCGGAGAAGACATCGATGGCAGCACGCGAATCGCCAATCAGATGATGGACTTAGTAGCACGACTAGACGAAATCAATGAGTCGGTTGCGAGTTCCGTGGCTGCCAGCAAACAACAACATGCTAGTGATGGAGCAGCTCAATCTAAATTGGCTGAGCAACGACTCGAGTTAGAAGCGAAACAAACGCGCGCGTTACTAAAATCTCTGGCGTCCATTAGCGAAGCGCTGGGCACACAGGCCGCTCCTACCGTTGAAGTGATTAATCAGCCATCAGACAAAATGATCAATACACTAGACATCATGGCAGCCGCGATGGAAACCAGCATACAACCGCTACTCCTAAGCATGGAGAAGAAGATGGATATTGATCTGCGCACCTTAGAAAAAATCCATGATTTAACGCAGCGCATCCAAACGATTAAAGATGAAGCATCCTTGACCACGCGCACGACTCAGCGCAAAACGAGCAAAACTCAGCAAGGGTCTAGTAGAGAAGCGACTAAGCAAAAGCCAAACAAGGACTAAGCAGCACGCTTGACCGATAATTCGCCGCCATACAGGAGACCTAGCGCTGGCATCAAACAGGTTTTGATACCAGCGCTAAACTTGAACAGTTATTTAACAGAGTCAGGACAACAACCACACACCGTCATCGGTACGCCTTTGTTGGTCCACTGCCCGTTCCACTTCGAGAAACCAGCCTGTGGTGCACACGCCGTTGGGCACGCCGCATCAGCTTGCGCTTGATTATTAATAAGAGTGGCCGACGCTACGTCTTTGCATTGCCCCAAAATCATGTCATCAAAACTATGACTTAGATGCGCAGCAAACGAAGTATTTGGTTGGTTCGCCACATTCGCGGTGCCGTTGTAGTTGTGACATCCGAAACAATTCAATGCGCCGCCGCCGTTTGCCGCGCTCCCTTGAAAAGTTGTCTCCAATACCACATTCGCTAGCTCTAATGAGCCACGCTGATTGGTGGTCGATGCGGGGCTAGACGAACCTGAGCCTTTACTGATATCCGAAACCCACAAAGCCCCATTGAATTCGTAACTTTTCCACACATCAAGACTAGCCGGTACGCCTGCGCCAGCCAACACGGTTTGTTGCGCTGCATTCAACTTTTCAATCAACGCAATATTAAGGCCATTACGTGTATCAATAGGGTCGCCCTCTACCGTGCCATACGGAAACTCTTGGCAGATATCATTGCCACGCTGACCTGACGGCAAGCTAACCGTCGTAAATGGTTGAGACTCGTTGAGTTTTTGGCAGGCTGTGGCGTCGACTGCGCAAGCCTCGCTGGTAAAATCGTACGCCGATTGACCTTTGGCCATGTCCGCACAATCAACCGCATTGGCCTGATGGTCGAGGGTAATCCACACCATTTCTGGATGATTATCCGCCGCCACAACGATATGCCAGCCAATCATGCCAAGTGTGTAATCTACTCCATCAATGGTCGCATCTGACAACACAAATCCATCAGTGCTCTCATTCGGCTTCATGACTCTCCAAGCCATTTTCATTTCCACCGTTTTAGCTGGAAAGTTTGGCTCTGACTGAATCGCTGCATAGTCACACAGATTATGCGACAAACGAATTTCGTAGAAAACCACGTTACCGGCTTGATCATAGATCGCGTGAGCGCCCGCTTGGTCTGTTCTTTCCGGCAAAATAATAGCGCCAGTATCGTCAATGGTTTTAGCGGTACGAATACTCAAACCCCGATCCTTAGTTGCACCGTCGCACGAATTTGCGCCTATTTCCAGCACCGGATACTGGGCTTGATCTTGCCAATTAGCCAAACCCGGTTTAGCACTTGGTGAAATCAGATACAGAAACCAGTCTTGTGCGAATTGGTAGAATTCACAAAATTCAGGAGAACCCGTCACTGGGTTACTGGCAATACTTCCAGGCACCTGCGTCACCGAACGTTGCCACCAGTTGGCTGCCTGACTAAAATCACAATTTTTGACCTGATCGGCATTCGACAAGCTCGCTGCTACAGCACTCGGCTCAGCCGCCCAAAGGGTCGGGGAATAAGCACTTTGTGCTATCACAAAACTGGTTACAAGACACACGGCAATCTGTTTAGCGAGCCACAGACGTGCCCTTTTGCCACGAACATTCATTTTTGCAAGGATAATTTTTCTCATAGTACACTCCATATAACGGGGCTTTTGATCTAGCTTTGTATAAAGCTATTCATCTAGCCCCAGATCGTTAATAACTTAACAACAAACTGTGCTGTTAATCACTCAATATGAGGGCGTCTAAGCGTCAAAACGGTGATGCGTTGTCGCAACATTCCATGCGGTCCTTTCCTGCCAAGCGCTATACCGGCTGGACACAACAGTTTAGTTTTTAAAAACCGTAATGCGCCAGTTTCTCCATAAGCTCTACCAAAACTATAGTAAAGCTTAATGTGATATTACGTTGGCGATGCCGTATCGTCCGTATGACACAAATTACTTAAATTGCCGACTCCACACCGCCCCCCAGCGCGCGGTAGTCAGTCAAAAACTTGTCTGCTAACCGACAAGCTCCTAATTACCGTAAACTCTTTTTCTGGACAATGATACTGACGTTAGTCTAATAATGTAACTGCGACAATACTCACCTAATATTCCACTTCGCCAATTAAAATATTGCTGCGCCCTTTAAATTAGCTCTTTAGGATCCTAAACATGAACGATTTTACCGACCACCAAAAGCACACTGATTCAAGCATTGCCATCCCACAAGAAGCCTTCGACTGGTATGACGAATACGCCCACGGAGACATCGATCGACGTACATTCTTAGCGCGCTTGGGCACCTTAGCGATTGTTGGACTCAGCGCCAGCACGATAGCTGCTGCGCTCATTCCTGACTACGCATTGGCCGAGCAGGTATCGTTCAACGACCCAGATATTCGCGCGGAATACACTACCTTTAGTACCCCCAAAGGTCACGGAGAAGGTCGTGGATACTTGGTGGTGCCCCAAGGCAATGAGAAGCCGATGCCGACCGTGCTAGTAGTGCATGAAAATCGAGGCTTGAACCCTTATATTGAAGACGTAGCGCGCCGACTAGGCAAACAGGGATTTATCGCTTTTGCGCCCGATGCCTTGCACCCATTAGGCGGCTACCCAGGCAACGACGATGAAGGACGAGCGATGCAACGAAGTCTAGATCGAGCTAAGATCGAACAAGACTTTTTGGCCGCGGCAAATTTCTTAAAGCAGCATACAAAAGGTAACGGCAAATTGGGCGTGGTAGGGTTCTGCTTTGGTGGTTATATCAGCAATATGTTGGCCGCGGCAGCACCTGAGATTATCGACGCCGCGGTTCCGTTCTACGGCACGCCCGCCAGCGCTGATTTGATTCCCAACGTGCGTGGCCCACTGTTGATTCAATTCGCCGAAAAAGACGATCGGGTGAATGCCTCTTGGCCTGACTACGAAGCTGCACTCAAAGCCAACAAAGCGCCATATCAAGCCTATGTTTACCCAGATACCAACCACGGGTTCCATAATGACTCGACCAGTCGATACGACAAAGAAGCAGCAGAGTTAGCGTGGTCACGAACCTTGGCGTTTTTTACTAAACACTTGGTCTAACGGAGAGAAATTACGTGCTTACCACACACGCACACTAGATATTTTACGAAAAAATGAGGGCCAGCAAGAACATGCTGGCCCTAGAATGACAACTATTGAACCTTACATCGAGTTTTAAATCGAATCATCAAACGCGCGTGCATACACATCAGCGTTCGCTTCATGCACGTATCTGCGAGCACGTCCTAGTAGTCCAACATAATCAGCTCGATAGTAGACTTTAAGCGTAGTGTCTGATGGAACCAAAGATGTAATATCGAACACAAAGTCCATCTCGAGCGAATTGAGCCCGATAAGATTAGTGGTCAGTTCACCAGTAAGCGGAGTGCCAGAAACAAGACTGGTTATTGCTCCACCTAAGCCTGACACGATTATGGTGTCGTCATATAACGTGGTCGCGGCGATTAAATCTTCTACTATGATGTGCACCATAACCGACCCACCAGCTAAAAAAGCGGTAGGCAACAAGGTTCCGTCCGTCATTTCAAACCGACTTGACGCGGTTACCTCAGTAGCATCAGTTACCCCGATTGAAAATGATTCCGAGACTGGTATCGCTTGCGCAAATACCGGAGAACTCGACAATACAAAGACGGCGAGTAGTGCGCTTGCTGTGTACTTCACAAAAATTGAATAAACGTTTTTTACTAACATAGTGGTACTCCATAAGAGTTTGCGTGGTTCCCCGCCCATAGTGTCTATAAACCACTGATTGAATTGACATCATCATGTAGTAACAATGCCAATATTATTGATTCTGAACACATCCAAACAACAACAAACTAGTGAAACTTAGACTCAAAAAACAGCCAAAGCACCAGCATTGAAATCCCCTGTAAAACTGTACAAAATCCACCAACGCTGCTTAGCTATGATGCCGCTGCAACCATTGCCACGACACTGACCGCATACCTAAACAGCGCTAAATACATGCCCCAAATTTAAAACTCCCCTTCCCACGCTTCAGCCGAATTACGACGTCATTGCCGTTATCAGTCTGTTTGAGGCGGCAGATAAAACCTCTTTTTACTTTACGACGTGGCTGCCAGACTCTACCCAGCCACACTCGTTCCAATCCTCATACCCCAAGATGATTACGCTAAATACTCTACGCAAACTCCCAGACTAAGGATTGATCTTGAGCGCGGGATCCCCAAGCAAATGCCAACCAAGTTGCACCGCCGGAAAATCGCTATACTGAGCCAATGCTTGCTTGGCCTGAATCATTGCCTCGCCGATAGTCATACCCTTAAGATACATGCGCTTATTTAGCTCAATACCTAACGCGCGCTCACCGACAGAACTAGTCAATGTCGATGCGCCCATAACACTAGCCGCCCCGTTCTCACCGGACAGCAGCAACATGTCGGATATCGTGTTGCCTCGAGGATCCACAAAATACGTGTTCCAGCAGCCCCACTGAGTAACCACCGTGGGCTTATTAAGGTTCGTTAGATCGGCCACCTGCGATGCTCGCAACATTGGAGGAGTGGTATATGCCCAGCTCTGTTGTGATGAGTGCCCAATGTAAGACACCACCGACACGCCTTGGTTGATGAGGCTTAGTAGCTTGTCATGCGCTTGCTGGTGACCATCGATATCAGGATAAACGCGAAAGTCTTCACGTACTCCATCGGACCACTCGCTCGGAATCGCAGCGATCATGTCGTCGGCATCCTTAGAGAACGACACGCCATTACCAAGGTCGTTCTTATCGGTCACCACCACTGTTCTACCTAAATACCCTGAGCGATTCTCATAGGCCTTGATCTTGCTCACTACATTGGCCAACTCACTCGGTGTTCTCGCGGAAATACGCGCCACCACCAGTTCGGGTATGCCATCTTCATTGAGGTCACCGTAGGCAACATCAGACGGAGTTTGAGTAATAGTCAGCGCACCACCTGGCGTAGTCACATAGCGCGTAGGTACTAAACTGACTGAACTCGAAGTGATGTTTTTGTAGTCCAGCGTATCGCTGCCAAGTAGCACAACCATCGTCGTGCCCATATGCGTCGCTGCGTGCTTAATGTACGACTGGATCCCTTCCGCGCCAAACATGTGATGACCGAACTGAGCATAGATATCCGCCACATCGACGACCTTAACGAGGTAGTCTTGTGCGCGTAGTGCAACGAGTTCGTCGAGCGCTGCCCCTTGCAAACTAGCATGCGTAATAATCAGATATTCAGCGGTACCCGAAGTAATGTCCGTTGGCTCGAGAACCTCTTGCACTGTGGGTTGCGGGTAAGCGGATTCACCAATTACAAGATACTCAGCGGCTACACCGCCGGTATTAAACACCACCGAGTCATCTTGATAGCGGATTCCGCGCTTATTTAGTTTTTCGATATGGCCATCGTCCAAACGCCGATAGACATTAGCCGAAGCTTCACCAAAGTTAGATACTTCGAGTTGCTCGGCATCAACAAAGCCAGCCAGATATCGTTGACCTTCGGCATCAGCAGAACGTCGATAGCTTACGCTGAATTGGTTCAGCGCAATCCGATCAAACGGCACGCCGGCAATCGCACGATAATTATATTTAAGTGTATTCGTACCTGCCTGTAAGGGTGCATTGTCAATCGCAAGCTGAGTCGCCGAATTGCCATCAAACTGCTGATCACCAACGACTATGCCATTTACTTCAATTTCAAAGTGATGATCATTGCCTTCAATCGCAAAATCGAGCAATCCGTACATATCAACCGTAATATCACCTACCGTTGCCGCAAGATTATCAACCTCAAATTGGTAACTCGGCGTGGCAAAAAAACTAAACGTCTGACCAAAGTGATAAGGGTCAGTAGATGATGGTGAGGAGAAATCATAAGTAACATTACGCTCAATCACCGCGGTATGTAGATAACTTGAAGCAGACTCCAAGCGTCGATTAACTCGGGTATGAAATGTTTGTATTGACTTACGGTTTGCTAGCGAACGATTAGCCAGCATATGTAGCACATACACTTGTTCGTCACGGTACAAACTATCAGCGGGTTCAGCATAAAATTCAATGTAGCCGCCTCCTCCAAACTGACGATTGCGACCACCGCCTTTACCCGCTGTGGCTAACTGAACCCACTCGCCATTCAGACTCAAACCAAACCGGTCGTGCCTTAAACCGGCCAGATCAGCTCCAGCGTCGACCAACTGCTCGTAGGTAATGCGATGCATACCAGCTTGTGTAGTACTCAACGTCAATAATTCGAACGCAGCCGCCGTGTTTACAAAACCGCAAACTGCGAGTGCACTAAAGAACCTAATAAATAAATTTTTCATAGCTATTTCTCGATCGTCGCTAGTTTAGTTTTTCGATTCAGACTCAATGCCTGTATCGTCCGCTTCTGGCAGATCTAGATCGTACTCACCGGATGATCGTAGCTGGTTCAAACGTCTATTAATGTTAGTACGTACTGAGTCAACATCCTCCACCTTCGGGCGAATCCGTGACCAATCGAACTCTTCTGGGGTAATCATATTTGCGCCATAAGAAGCATCAGTCTTGAATGGACCATGTGCTGTGACTTCCTCGGCATTTGATATATCCACCAATGAAAACCACTTAGCATCGGTATTTACTCGGTGAACGTATTGTCGTGTTTCCATGGCTTCACCAGGGCGACCAACAATCATTTCAGGCGTTAATAGAGTCCATTGATCGGCCTCACGAGAGTAGATTTGGAAACCCGCATGACCTACTTCGTTACTGGTTTCCCAACTAATTTCTACCCAATCGCCTTGACGCTCAGCTTTCAAATAATTGATGGTTACTGGCGTCGTTGCAAACTGTTGCTGATATGCGAAGTCAATGGCTGACTGCGTTGCGCCACCCGATAACGAGTAGCTCGGCGATGCGTTGTCACACAGCGCTGCAGTCGGCGAATCACAAACGCGATCTTCTGGCAATGGTTCACCGGCTAGATCTGGGTCACCGGTCTGTCCGTAACCATCAACCACAGAGCCACTGGTAACCACTTCGACTCGATAGTTACCGTCCGGCAAATTTGCAAAACTATAATCGCCATTGGCGTCTGTAGTGGTTTCCGAGAGCTTCACAAAACTACCGCCCTGCTCCACATACAACTCTACAACCACCGCTTGGGCTGGCACATCGGCATTACCACCAGGGCTACCGTCTAATTCCGTCGCTTCTAGTGTGCCGTTGTCATCAGGTTCGACCAAAGAGATATCCTCTATCACGATGGTGCCGCTAATTTCGTTCGACCCATTGACCCCGAAATCCGCGGTCAAATTAGGCGAGTTAGTGGTCAGAGCATAGGTCCAAGGCTTAGCTAGATTGTCACCAACCCCGCCGGTCACCAAGGTTCCGTCACCAATTTCGCTATAACCTACCGCATCGAGCACAACAACAATATATTGCCCGCTCGGCAAACTGGTGCAGTAATATTCACCATACTGATTAGTTCGTACCGTTCGAACCAAATTGTCCACACCTGGCACTGGCGCATTAGTTACCAGACCTGGATCATTTGGCGTCTCGCTGGAATCACTGTCTAACCAACACTGAATAGTAACCCCCGAAATTCCCGGCTCATCGTCATCGATAATGCCATCGGCATTAACATCGAACCAAAACCGGTTGCCTATAGAACCTAATTTAACGTCCGACACATACCCTGCGTCTTGCCCAACGATATCTGCACCGCCAGCAATAACGATTGGAGTAGGAATCACCTCAAGGGCATTCAAACCGCTTGTCACGCTCGATAAATCCGTGACCTGAATCGTATAGCTGTCATCTGGCAAACCATTGAAAACGTAGGATCCGTTGGCATTGGTTTTAGTGGTAGCCACCACATTTCCACCGCTATCTAGCAAGTTCAGCGTAACGCCTTGAAACTCACCGTCGTCAGCGGCGAGATAATCACCATTTGCATTTGAATCGGAGTAAATAGTGCCGGCAATGCTACCTAAATCGCTACCAACTTCAGGATTAAAACCGAAGTCAAGGTTGCCAATATTGTTATCCGAATCACTCGCCAAATCGATTGGGAAGTAATTAAATGATCCAACCGACAGATTGGTCGGCTGTGTATCGTTTAAGTCAACGCCCGCCGCGCCATCAACATCAGCTGACTCATAGCCAACGATTAGCCCGTCAATTAAATCAGCGCCGGTGATACCGGAAATAATCCAACTCCCATCAGCGTTGGTGGTAGTGGTTAGAATAATGTCGCCCTGTGGGTTCGCTCCGGTTGCAGTAGATGAGTCATAAATATTGACAGTCACTCCAGCAATTGGCGCTTCGCCAGCATCGTGAACGCCATCGTTGTCGACATCTACCCACATAAATCCTGACAGAATACCGTCACCGACACTCGGCTCGTAACCTACATCCACCTCAGTCACACGTTCACCTTCTGATAATAGAACGGCTTGTGGGTCAACCGTCAAATCTAGGCCTGCCGGAATATCAGCGGGGTTTGCATCCACCAGATATTCACCAGCCACCAGGTCAGGGAATATATATTCGCCATTCGCGTCAGTTTGAGTCGAAGCAACAAACTCGGGGTCAGTGGGATCACACGGAGGGGAAGCAATTGGGCTGGTACACAGATAAACTGTCATACCCGACAAATTCAACTCAGGATCATCAGCCAAACCATTGGTGGTGCCGCCGGCATTTGCCGCGTCCACAAACAATTCCCCAGAAATTGAGCCGGTCACTTCGTCGTTGATGTAACCGAAGTCAACATCACTTACATCGGCGCCGGCAACACTTACCGACAGCGCATCTAAACCACTGGTTAAGTCATAGCCAGACAATAGCGATGCCTGGTCTGTTACCGCTACCACATAGTCACCATCGGCTACACCCGAGAAGCTGTAATCGCCACTCGAATCCGTCACCGTGGTAGCTAGCACTACCGACGGCAACACACCGTCATCATCCGCCAAATCGGGCAAAACCACACTACCGTTGCCGTTCATATCGAAGAGACCAGCAATCACCGCCACGCCGTTTACCGTGGCCGTATCTGCCGCGTCTATCAGCGCGTCACCATTGATGTCGATATTACCGTCAATTACGCTGTAGCCAAGATACAGTCCATCATCAGTGGCGTCGATCAAACCATCACCGTTGATATCAAGCTGGCCGTCAATGACTTCAAGTTCGGCACTTAGCAGTGATAGTGTCACGTCCGCAAAGCCAACCTCACCAAGGTCTTCTACACCATCTTTGTCGGCATCCACAAACACCGTGCCAGAAACATCGTTCAGCGTTGCATCAACATAACCAAAGTCCACGTTGCTAGCGCTGCTGCCTAGTTCCAGAGTTAACTCTGTGGCGTTGTTAACAGCACCATCTGGATCTTCGGTTTGCGCACCGCCAGGGGCGGTCACAAGCACTTGGTAATCACCAGGCACCAGACCATCAAAGGCATAGCTACCATCAGACCCAGAATTTACTACCGACACGGTTGTCTCGTAACTTCCGTTGCCATCGGTGTCTTGCAGCAACGTTACCACCGTACCACCAATGCCTAACTCGCCATCAGTTTGATCTGCGCTGGAGTCTGCGTCGCTATAAATTACGCCGCTTATCGAACCAGAATTGTTAAAACCGAAACTATCTTGGTTATCGGTGACGCCACCAGCGACGATTACGGCATCAGAGAGTAAATTCTCTGCTTCGGATGTCGTTCCATTAAAACCGTTTAATTGGCCCTCGGTATCGTTGACCGCTAATAAATAGGTACCATCCTCCAAACCAGTAAACGATACATCGCCGTTTTCATCAGTCTGCTGAGTCGACACCACATCCGGCTGGCCATCGCCATTTAGGTCATCCGGAATACCATTTGAATCATTGTCTAAGTAAAGATTAATTGACACGCCAGCAACACCATCTTCGCCAGGGTCTTTAATGCCGTCTTGGTTCGTGTCGATCCACACCGTATCTTCAATCGTATTGAGCGCAGGATTATCAAAACCAAAGTCCACGTCGGTTACGGTCGACACACCGATATTGAGTGTGATCGGCGAACTGGTATAAGCACCTTCGCTTTGGGCACCGAGCGTTGGCGTGTAACCAACTAATTCGGGATCGGTGGCGCTTAAGCGCACAGTGTAGTCGTCGCCAAATGCCACATTGGTAAACAAGTATGACCCATCAGCACTGGTGGTCGTAGTGTCTAGCAATATGCCTGACGCGTTATACAGCTCAACCACCACACCAGCAATGCCAGCCTCACCAGCATCTTGAATACCATCGCCGTCAGCATCAGCCCAAACGAGGTTGCCAATTGCGCCAGTATTGGCCGGCGCAACATAACCAAAATCAATACCAGTAACTGCATCGTTGGGTTCCAAAGAAACCGCTTTAGGGTCAACACCGCCAACACCAAAGGTGTTGATTAAACCCGCTGGTAAGGTAGTGTCATCAACGTTAATCGTATAGTCGCCAACCGGAACATCCGTGAAGGAATACGCCCCATTCGCATCGGTAACGGTGGTCGCTGCCACGCCGCCTAAGTCATCCAATAACTCAACAACAATACCAGACAGCTCGGCTTCTTCGAGATCGTTGATCCCATCTCGGTCTTGATCTAACCAAACACTGCCGCCAACACTCGATGTTTGAGCATCAACAAAGTTGTTATTCGCGTCGACTTCGTCAACCGCCACCGACACAGGAATCTGATTGTCATTGGCATTGCCGTTGCCCGCTGCATCGGTGTCTACTGATTGCGTATCACTCACCGATGAATAACCCGCAGGGTCGACCTCGACAATCACGTAATCGCCAACTATGACGTCTTCAAATAGAAAGTCTCCGTTAATATCCGTCACAGCCGTATAAGCTAAAACTCCGTCGCTAGGATCACCGTCACCATTTGGGTCGGTGTACAACAGTATACTTACCCCAGCTAGATCAACATCACCAACACCATCGAAGTTCTGATCGGCTGATACATTGCCAGACACATCTCCCGTGGCAAGTTGGTCGGTCACTGAACCCTCAATCGGTGTGGGCAATTCTACCGACGTGGTCGACGCCGTGTTTTCTAGCTCCGTAATTCCGGCGGCAATAGGGTCATCAACAATTACATCAAAAGTGACTACCAATGTCTCCCCTGGCGGCAAGTCTATATCATCGCCTGCGGTCACCATATTTGGTGGCGCACTCGCAGCATCGTTAATTGTTCCTAAGTACTCGTAGTTAACAGTGAAATCAAGCGAGCCTGAGGTGTTCGTGCCGCCAGACAAAGTGTATGTATCTCGCCATTCGAACGAATAGTTACCTACCGCGTTACCTGTCTGCGCATTTGGGCCAAAAGTTACGTTCCATGGACCTTGGTTATTGCCTCCAAAGCTTCCAGGGCCAAAGGCATATGTCGTGCCATTTGCTATCGACACATCAAGCCCTATGTCACTGCGCCAATCAGTTGTGCCGCCAGCACTTGCGAAGGCGAACGACGTTATAGAGCTGTCTGCTGGCAAATCAGGTGTTGTGTTGTAAGCTTGGGTCAGCGTGGATGCAAAGTTTTGATTCGCCGCGAATATATGATTAAAACTATCCGAAACGAGCCCAGGATAAGTTTTTTGCGCAGTTGCGTTCACATACGTCACACCGGGTGGCAATAAGTCGCTTAATGTAACGTCGTTGGCAGTGCCTGAACCGGTGTTGGTGACGGTAATGGTGTAGGTAAGCGTATCGCCAGGGCTCACAGCGGCGCCGGCCGCACTCGATACTTTAGTGATCTCGAGCTCGGGTTCATCGACCGCACAAAAAGTAAATCCAGCCAACCTTATCGCATGACCATCACTTTCACCGTGCGGTGCTGGTTCGCCGCCACTGGCTTCCGCTGCCGCATCATCTGGCCCATTTGAGTAACTCACACTTAACGAATCAATCAAATTTGGCGCACTAATCGTAATCTGCCCTGCTGGATCAGTTGTCGCTACACCACCGGACACGCCTGTGACATAGTTTGCCGAGGATGTCTGCCCTACCACTGTCACATTGCTGCCAGCGTTTGAAATTGTAATCGGCACATTCGAGCCACTTAGGCTTGCGTTGACTTGCACCACGTCTTGGAACGATGACACAGGAAGCGTATTGCTTGGCGCGTTGTAACCAACATCGTCTATATCGGCAACCTGATAATCCACAACATAACCTGGTTCTGAAAACGAAAATTCAAAGCCGACCACATCGGTCGAGTCGCTTGAAGCCATGCCAACCGTTAAAAAGCCGGTACCAAAAGCCCCATTTGTTTCGGTAGTAATATCCAAACCTGGCGGTGGATCAATGTCACAACTGCCACCGGCCGCTATGACATTAGCCGGACAAGTAAAATTTGAATCAAAATTTCGACCATCAGGATCGATTAAGGTTGCAGTCACGACAACACTTTGCGGATTACCAAGCCCGTCCGTATAGTTGACCGTATAGTTTTGGCTCGCGCCATCCGTATTATTGGTGTCTAACCACTCATTGCCAGTACCCACGCCGGTCGACCAAGAAAAAGTCGCCGGAGAACTATTAGCCGGACATGTTTGTGCATACCCAGAGGTCGGGAATAGTAAAAATATTCCGATCGTGGCTAATAGCCCAGAGTGTTTTGCATCCAGCGAACCGAAAATACACCCAACCAAATCGCGAAACTTACGATTGAATTTCATCAAATATCCCCCCAGGGAAAAATTGTGCGCTAGTTAACGCTCCTTTTAAAAGGCAGGGGGAGAACTGACAATATGATTGGCCACGACAGCGCCAACCATATTGTAGTGGGTCGGGGTAAACTAATTAGAGTACATAACAGTCGATAGCGAATCGATTTTGTGAGCCCTCACACAAACTACAACAAATTCTTTGACTGAATTCGATTGCCTAAAGTAGTAACACATTAGGTCAGAACAGCATAGCGCTATCGTATGTAATCTAACAGTAATTACCCCCCACGGATCAATCCCCCTGCTAGACTATTGACACTAACTAATCAAGTCCCAAATGGCAAGCTGAAAACAATACAATCGGTTGTATTTTACAAAAAAAGACATTTGGCAAAGATATATGCAAGATGATTGTCAAGTTTTACACTTTAATCGTTCCAATTAGGCTCGATACTAGTGCGCCGTTCTAACTAAGGGTCGCGTCCCACAGCCAGTCCTTTGCCCTTCCACAATCGATTCGATAGAGCTTATTTCAACGTCGTTCGAGCACATGCCCACACACGACAATCAAGTGCTAGATGATTGATTGCTAGCAAACCCTATAATCGTTCTGTGACATAAGGTCGACACCACACGGCAAAGCCTCTATCCAGTCTAAAAACGCATTGACCATTTTCGGCCCTTTAAAAGATCGGCCATGCTGTGGCACCATCCACTGCACGTCAAGCGACCGCACCATATTGGCCCAGTAACGACACACTGTATTGCTATTCATATAGCGTTGATGAAATCCTTTCATGCTTGGTATCGCTTCATCGAATGACTTGAATGGCATATCCAAATTGTCATGCGTGAGGTTAGCGCCCATATCCCCAGAAAAAAGCACTTTGCTAATGGGATCATAAAACTGAAAATTACCCTCAGAGTGCAGAAAGTGAGCAGGAATCGCTTTAATAACTGTTCGACCTAGCGGTATGTCCATGCCGCGATCTGGTATGGAAATGATTCGATCTTGCATTTTGCCAGCGCGCGAGAAATGCGGAATAAATCGCTCCCAAATCTCCGGGCACACGAGCTTGCAATCGGTACCGTTCATCCAACGATTAATCGATGCAACAATATCAGGGTCTTGATGCGATGCAAGTACGTATTCGAGCTCCTTACTATTCACATGCTTGTTCATTTCCATAAACAACCCACTGTAAGTTAACTCACCGCCTGGATCGATTAACGCGGCTTGACCATTATTCGCAATTAAAAACTGATTCGACTGTACACTCGCCTGATCATTAACCAAGTCCGTGAAAGCGATGTTTAGGTGGTTATCTTTATCAAATAACTTAATACTCATCGGCTTGCTATCCGCTCGCTATATTTATTTGAGCGCTATTTTAGTGAACGGATGTAAGTGATAATTGATCTGTGTCAATTTATGCCAGCATAAACTAACTAACAGCTAACTGGTGTTAAAAGTAAGCGTCATCGCTCATCAATCAGCCTGTTGAACGAGCCATAAAAAATCAACCAATAACCCTAACTCTTTTTCCCTCAAGTAATTTCATTTTGAGCTTTCGCTCAAACCTAGATAAATTTTCTATTTTTTATTTGTAGGCTGAGAGCACTAACTCATCGGCCTAAAGTGCTTTGAGAGCAATACTCGACTTCAATTGACTAAACAATCGTAACCAATTGTATTAATTAGAATTTCACCTATTCTAAAACTAGGTTCTCGACGATAAAACCGCAATGAAATAGCACACTCCAGCTGCCCTATTAAAGTAGATTCTATATTTCACATGCCGATAAAAAGGTGTTGACAACATTTTTTATCGGCGTATATTCCCGCCCCCATGAAATACACGTTAAACATATTCAACCTTCCAACGCTCTGCGTGCGGCCAAGTGCTGCCCATTTGAGTGTGGATTTTTCGCGCCTGGAGAACATCAGCGCGGTCGCCATCGCGTATGGCGCACAAGACAATTTGATTAGTTAACGTAGTCTCGAAATATTCGAAGGCTGCGTAAGCGGCCTTCTTGGAAATGCATTTGCAGAAACCTCGGTGGTCGTATGACCTCGAGGTTTTTTTCGTATTGGGAGCGACAAATACGACACCTCAGGGAACAAGAGATATCAGTGAGTACGATAAAAACCCACCATTGCATACGCCTCAAGGGGCACCTAGGTTCATGCAACCGTGGCATACCGTTCACGCTGAACATAAGTTCGACATTGTTCATTCGTCTGAAACGAATGCTGGCTCGAGAGTCCAGCCTGGTGCCAACCGCGTGCGGTCTTGGTATACCTCAAATGAATGGCACGTCAAACACCAACTTGGTTGTAGCTAAGCGGTCTAGCAATGAGATTTATCTCATGTACGCAGGTTCGATTCCTGCCATCCAAACACTAGTAGCTCAGTGGGTAGAGCAGCGAACTATTAATTCGTCGGTCGCGGGTTCGAGTCCCGCCTACCAACCTATCACGTTGGATATTGCGCGAAAGCGCGTTTTAGCAAGTGGGAAGTTCCCGCGCTGAGTATCTTGGATGTCACGATAAACCAGGCTGGAAACGGCCTAGTTCTAAAAGGCAACAAGATGCTCAGCAACACACAAGAGACTTGTGCCGTTTATCAACGCAGATGAACTCTCTGGCAACGGTTTGTTACTGCAAGATCAGAAATCTGGAAGCAGTATCAAAACAGGCAGTTTTACCAACCTGGTCCAGCGATGCAGTCCGCCAACATGAACCGCCCGTCGCCTGTGTGTGGGAACTTTCTACGACTTAGCAATTTTGCAATAACCCGTAGACGAATATGTCTATACAAAAAAAGAGAGAGGAACCGATCATGATCTTATCAAGAATCGTAATCGCCCAGCATGAACGCGGTCTTGTCCTCAAGGACAAACGAATTCATGACATTTTGATGCCAGGTATTTATTGGCGTTGGAATTTCGGATCCCGCATCGAGGTGCTGGACACAAAAAACGCGGAAGTCAGCAACCCTGAGTTACATAAGTTGTTGGACTCCACTGCAGAGAATGATCTGCAACTGATACAGCAGTATTTAAGCGTGGTTGAACTTAGCGAAACCGAGCTTGCGTTGGTCTACCAACGTAAAGCTTTGCGTCAAGTTTTGACTAGCGGTACTCGTCACGTGTTCTGGAAACATGCCCCCGGTTTGGAAATCAAACTGGTGGACACCAAACAAGACTATCGAGTAGACAAGTCACTAGCGAACATTCTAGCAAGACGTTCCGGTATTACCGGATTGCTGAACCAAGTCACCGCCGCCGAAGTGGGCTCCAAGCAATTGGGCCTATTGTGGGTAGACGGTGAGCTAGTCGACACGCTGGATGCTGGTTTGCATGCATTCTGGAAAACCAACCGTTCGATCAAGGTCGAGCTAATGGAACTCCGTTTGCAAAACTTGGAAATCGCCGGTCAGGAGATTCTGACACGCGACAAAGTGAGTCTACGACTTAACTTGTCGGCCAGCTACCAAGTGACAGATGGCGTGCGAGCGCGTCTACAGTTGAAAGACTATGAAGATTATTTGTACCGTCAATTGCAATTCGCTTTGCGTGAAGCGGTCGGAACCAAAACTTTGGACAGCCTGTTGGCTGATAAAGAAGCGCTCAACGGCGAACTGTTCCGCTCCGTGGTAAAGCAAATGGCTGAGTACGGTATCAAAGTCTCCAGCGTCGGTGTGAAAGACATCATCTTGCCTGGCGAGATGAAAGAAATTCTGAACCACGTAGTCGCAACTGAAAAAGCGGCGCAGGCCAACGTTATTCGCCGACGCGAAGAAACTGCGGCCACACGATCATTGCTGAACACCGCTAAGCTGATGGAGTCAAACCCAACGCTATTGCGCTTGAAGGAACTGGAAACGCTTGAAAAAGTAGTCGAGAAAGTCGACAAAATCAGCGTTTTCGATGGTCTTAACGGCCTACTTCGAGACACGGTGAAGTTGCAGGTCTAATGCAATAAATGAAAAGTCTCCTCACTCAATCCGGAGTGAGGAGCACAACAAAAGGTAAGAGCGTGAGCGATTTTGTTCTGAGATAAGGCGCAACAGGGCACAGGTGAGGCGCGTACAAATTGTACGTAACGAACCGAGCACTGTTGCAACGAAATATCAGGGCAAAAGTGCCACGCGGGAAAGAATCAAAATGCCCATTTTACAAACAATTAACAAAGGCCATGTTCCCGTCAAAGTCTATACAGACGATATTGAGCACTCGGCCTACCAACAACTCGTGAATATGTCGCAGATGCCATTTATTCACTCCCATATCGCCGCCATGCCAGATGTGCATTGTGGGATTGGCGCTACCGTAGGTTCAGTTATTCCAACCAAGGGCGCCATCATTCCTGCGGCAGTGGGCGTGGACATAGGCTGTGGCATGAACGCAATTCGTTTAAGTATCAAAGCAGATCAACTGCCCGATAACTTACGCGGATTAAGAAGTGCCATAGAACGTGATGTGCCCGTTGGCTTCAACATGCACAAATACGATGCAGTACCCGACTCCACGGTCAGAGCTTTATCTAACGGCTTATCTAACATTTGGGAGAAACACCCAAAGTTGAAAAGCAAACAGAAACAGCCATACCAAACCTGGATTCGCCAATTGGCGACCTTAGGCGGAGGCAACCACTTCATCGAATTGTGTCTAGACGAAAACGACGATGTGTGGGTAATGCTGCACTCCGGCAGTCGCGGTGTTGGCAATGCGATTGGTCAGTATTTTATTGAGATGGCACGGCGCGACATGGAAAAGGTTCAAATGAACCTACCCGACCGCGACCTAGCCTACTTCAATGAAGGTACGAGCCACTTTAACGACTACATAGAGGCGGTCGGCTGGGCGCAAGACTACGCCATGATCAACCGCCGAGAGATGATGCGATTAGTACTCAAAGTGCTAAAAGCAAGATTGCCGAATTTTAAAGTAACGAAAGAAGCAATTAACTGTCATCACAACTACGTGTCAGAAGAGCATCACTTTGGCGAAACCGTGTTCGTGACCCGCAAAGGCGCGATTAGAGCAAGAGAAGGAGAGTTAGGAATCATCCCCGGCAGTATGGGCGCTAAATCGTTCATCGTAAGGGGCAAAGGTAACGAAAGCTCCTTCTGCTCTTGTTCACACGGAGCTGGCCGAGTGATGAGCCGCAGCAAGGCAAAACGGTTGTTCAACGAACAAGATTTGGCAACGCAAACCGCCGACGTGGAATGCAAAAAAGACAAATCCGTCATCGACGAAATACCCGCAGCCTACAAAGACATCGACAAAGTAATGGCCAACCAAACCGACCTAGTAGATGTAGTACACACCCTAAAGCAAGTAGTTTGCATCAAGGGCTAAACCGTCACGGCCGAGCAAAACTCGGTCGTGACACTTAACGAACAACAACGGCGCAGCTCAAAGAGCGAGCCGTCTATAGACTCCCCGTTTGGGGTCGCCATAATTTAGTGTTCTTGAAAGGGGGTCGTCGGCGAGGACTGTCTGAGCGAAGCGAGTTCCGCAGCCGCCCTTTCAAGAACACTAAATTATGGGAACCCGAAGGGCGACTACAACAGGGGCGTGTTTCTTTGGTTCCGTTTCTTTGCACGAGCAAAGCACCCCAAGGGCATCTGAAAATGAACGCCCGTCGCGGCGAGCGACAATCTCTAACAAAACGCAAAAACGAAATGATCAACCAACCACCAAAACAAAAATTGAAACCAAAACCAAAATAACCCCTGCCCAACAAGCAGGCAAAAAACAAAAAATGAACACTCAACTACTAACAGACGTGATCACCTGCTTACCAAAAGGAAAAACCCACTACCGATACTTCAAAGGCGCCTACGCCCCAAGACTCTTATCGATATTGCTTCCTGAGCAAGCCAGCGTTCACCAACTAAAACAAACACGATTCAAGCGCTTGTTAGAGCATCCAACAGTCAAACCTATTGTGGCCAACTGTGGCAATGGCGTGCTCGACGCAAATCAACTGAATAACGTATGGCAAGACCCCTCTCAACCCTTCCTACTCACAGTAAGCCGTTGGGGCGGCGAACGAGATCGCAGCTGGTTTCAAACTTCGCGCCATGGTGAAAACCTGGTGCTGCAATTGAACTTACCGGTTGAGCATCAGCGCCAATACCAAGCGCATATTGACGACAGCGGTAATGAAACACTGAACGGCGCCGACTCATGCCACCCAGTGCAACTGCCGAAAGACAATCCAAACTTTCGCGAAACCCTAGCGTGGTCACGCATCGACATAGACTTTGACACCAACGAAGCCCTAATCGAAGAAGTACAAAGCGACGGCGCAAGATACCTTATGTGGTGGGAGAAACGCTACAAGCGCTGCCGCTGCGAACGCTGCCAGCAACGCCTGAAGTACATCGATTGGATGCAACGCTACCGAGAGATATGGGCCGAAGCACTTCTGTGCGCAACCATCGAATTCATCCAAAACGAACTCGGTGTAGAACGCATCTTTATGCACACTGCTCGTTCTGGTTGGCAGGTAAAAAATATGGATCGAGACTGGCACGCGCCCCGCTCGTTGTATTCTGATTTGCCGAAGAAGTTTGCGTTTAAACAGACGTGGGCAGCACCGGAGTTTTTGTTGGCGACCAAGTGTTATCAGCGTTTGATTCGTAAGCAGCCGGATATTGATTTTTATCAGTTGAGTTTGGATGAGTTGCGTCAAACTATCCGTCGTCCAGAGGAACGCAGCGACGCCGGATCTCGTCATGCAAATGTAGGAGGTGCATCATGTCACGCCGTGTAGGAAATACCATCGTGCCGCGCAACCATGTGGTGCGCGCTTCTGCGTCTCGGCGTGGCGGCGTGCATGAGCGTGGGCGGACTGCTGAGCGGATGGGGAGTCGGGCGAAAGTTCGGGAGATGGCTGAGGATTGGCGGGAGGATTTGGCGTTTGAGCGTGAAGTTCGGGTTGAGCTAAATGATGATGAATAACTGAGGGTAAGATGATGAGATTTAGAGAATTACTTAGACTGCGAGGGTTTGGTTTCCATTAGTTACTTTTAGCTGATGGAGGCTGATATGAGATATGTTACTTGGTTTAGACAACCGCGTACTAAGAATGAAATGTGGCAGTTTTATACTGCTTTTGATGATGAGTTGGGGGTTCGGATTAAGGTTCGGGTGCGTCGGAGTCCTAAGTACTTGCCTACTGCTTGGGATGATTTGGAGCGTGGTGAGTTTGGTGTGCGTTGTTGGAAGATTTATGGGAGGACCCAATGGAAGTGATGTTTATAAATTATGGATGGGGCCAATTACTATGACAATGCTGTTGAAGAACGATTCTTTGGCCGCTTGAAGTACGAATAGCTCGCCAATGTTATCCATTTAACTCGCGATGGAACTATCAATGACGTTAACCAATACATCCGCTACTATAACGGCACTAGACTCCACGCAACATAAGATTACCAAACTCCAAACGAGTACGAAAACTCTCAAATCAATGTGTGCAACCAAACCAAACTAGTACATTACACTTCGGTCGCACACCGTGAGACGCAGAATACAGAACGCGGGCCTACTGTGCGTTTACTATTTATATGCTTGCAGAAATGATCGGCGATCTTTTGACTTTGTCAGCCTTCCAAATTTGGTCGGCGAACATGTAAGTCCCTCGTGGGCAGCTTCTCGTTGCTGGAGACTGCGTAGTCCGAGCCTAAGCTGCGGTACAGTACTTCTTTATATTTACACCGATCTTACTGTACTGCACAGCGATTAAATCGACCTTCGAGCTGATGTTGCACTTGGCGCCAATACTGCAAACACATGACATCACGTGCCAATAGACGTGCGTTCAGGTCGGACTCACCCTTTACCTTGAGGGTGAATTTCGACTGAGCCTTGAAGCCTTGGAGTGCGTTTTGAAAACGATTACCTTCGCTTTCGTCAATCGATGTAATACAAGCCAGTGCAGTTGTATCAAGCTTATCCAAAAGGATCGCGCAATTTTTACCCATGCCCTCAGTCGACACGTCGACCTCTCTTGACGGCGCGTCCCAATCGACTAAGAAGTTGGTCTCACTGCTCCACTTGCCTGGGGCGCCGCCGCCTGCAAACCCGCTAGCCCCCTTTAAGTTCTCGGTGAAAATTTGCTCGAATTGCATACGATACGGAACGTACCAGTCAGATGGGGTATCAATATCCGGTAAACAATCAGCTGCATGCAGCATTTTTGCGCGCTTTCTAGCCGCTAGACCTGAGCCGTCAGAGATTGCTGGCATTGCCACGGCCGGCGATACGCTGACAATCGAACAGCCTTGGAAAGTGATGGCGAGCGAAGCATCTGGCAAATCTTTATCGGCGTTGGAGCCACAGGCGGCTAGTAACATGCAGACAACGATGAGCAGTGCAGTTGATGAGCGTGCAAGATTCGAGCAATCAATCATATAATTATTCATTGACCTTCCATTGATGGAGCGTCACTATACTTGAAATTAGTAAATAGAACGAGTGAGGATGATCTGTTTTATGTAGTCAGCCTCGGGTGACGATGCGCGTCTAAGTCGTACCTAACCGACCGTTAAAGATCTTTAGCCCCAACTGCCATTTGACGTTAGATTATTGGTTGCAAGATGCCGTTTTGCAGTAGCGTGTTTTGAGGCGCCTACGCTGCCTTGTGTAAAATTGCCTTAGGCGTGGCTCATATTACAAGGACACCCCTCACTAGAACAGGTCAGCCTAAAAGTCCTCCATCATTAGAACGTTCCATAAAACTGTAGCGAATACTCGCCCTACTCCTCTAAAAGAAAGGACGGGGGTCAGGATCGAGGGAGTCATAGATCAAAAACCTGCCCCTCCTTGCTTGTTCCGAATATCAACCCTTTCTGAGTCATCACACCGATATCGTTGAGTACGGCTTCGTCCATCGTTTCGGAGAACAAATCGCGATAGTTCTCTAACCGCAACGCCACCGACGGCATATCGAACTCCGTTTCGATTCAATCCAAATTGTCTGGGTAGCTTACCTTATCAGGCTGTCATTGTTAATTCGGCTCTGACCCCTTTTCTCTCCCCCTTTTCTTCTTATATCGATATCACCAATCGTGGCGGACTAGCATCGAACAACGCAACACAACACAACACAACACAACACAACAAATCATCGTTCAAGCGTCTGGATACTTCTATAAAAAATAGCGCTGACTGATGGTTATTTCAGAGAAATATACCGCAGATAGAGCAAACGCAGCCACCCAAGGTACAGCGTAAGTCTTTGAACGAAATTAATTCTCAGAAAAACCTTCTAAAGCCGTTCACGTATTTTTAAAAAAGACTCACTTAATTGAACCATACCTGTTCCGCTAAACACTTATAGGGAAGTACGTGTGTTTCCTCGTCAGGCATCACACAGTCATTAGCGGTGTTCGCCAACTTTGGTTGAACAATCTAGAAAGCGGAAGGTTTAATATGGTTCATTTCTCACGTCAATTGTGTCGGTCCTTGTCTTTGTTTTTCACGACTTTGGTTATTCATGGAATAGTCCTTTCAGCGTCTGCCGCCGAAGTTCCTGAGTATCAGGACATATTTCCTGAGCTGTCGTTAAATGGCAGCATCAACAGAATCCAAATGACGGAAAGCGGAAAACATCTGGTGGCATTGGTGGAGTCTGCCACTACCGGACAGAATGAACTATTTAGTATTCGCTTAGATAACAGAGTAGCTACCAAGCTGCATGTACCCTTAAACGGAGGTAACCAGGTTTCAGGTTTCAAAATAAGCCCGAATGGGAATCTGGTAGTGTATCGGACTCAATTTCTTACAGACTCGTCTGATCAACTATTTAGCGTCTCAATCAATGGTGGTGAGTCCGTCGTACTTAATCCCTTGTTGCTGAGCAATCGCTCTGTGAGGGATTTCTTGATTTCACCCAACAGCCAATTTGTTGTTTTTCAAGGTGATATCGATGTCGACGAGAGAAGGGAAGTTTACAGCGTCCCCATTCAAGGAGGTACAGTAATTAAGCTGAACTCAAATCTTATAAACGGACAGTCTTTATTTGGCCTTGAGATAACGCCGAACAGTGATCGAGTTATCTACAGGAAGACAGACCCGAGCTTTAAGACTGATCTTGTCAGTGTGCCAATCGGCGGCGGCTCAGAGGTGCGTTTGCATCCAACACGAACGAACGGCGCATCTGCAAAAAGTTTCGGCACGTATTCCTCGGATGGTCGTTCAGTTTTATTGGGGTTTGGCTATGGACTTTTTCAGAGTGAAGATGTTTTTATAGCCACAATCGATGGAAGCACACCGCCACTGCATGTGGTTAAGCGGTCAACTACCGATTTCAAGATATCTGAAGCGCACTTTACTTTGGATGATCGATTCATCATTTTTCTCGGAAAAAATGAAAGCGCTACATCAAATAATCAACAGCACTTATTTAGATCCGACCTTGCTGAGGACGCTGCGCTGGTGCGATTCACACCGATATTACCCAACGCCTTAGGTATTCGCCAACCTTTTCTTCACCCAGACGGTATCCACGTTGTCTATCGAGCAACACCTAGCACCTCGAATATATTTGAAGTATTTCAGATACCAATTGCCGGTGGCGAGCCAGAGTTATTAAGTGGCGTCAGCTCTGCTAATTATACAACCAATGACTTTCTGGTAAGCAGGGATGGTAAACATATAATGTTCAACAAAATTCTATTACCTAGTTTCGTCCAACAACTATTTGTGACTTCGTTTAATGATAAAAAAACCAGCGCAATTAGCGACACCTTCTTCACCGAATCGGAAAGTACCATTGGCTATGACATAGGGTCGTCGATCTCAAACTCACTCTTCCTATCGCTAAATCGTGATGCCGTGTTTGTTCCTAAAGTCGAAAATGATGAGCTTTGTGTGCCTATTAAAGTTAAAAATGGTCGTGTCGCAGTAGTCTGTTTATAGGGGCAAGATAAGCACGACTGGAACCTAGATTGATAGGCTCGCACTGCGAGCCTTAGAGAACGCTACTGAGGTTTTAGATACCTACAAGTAAAAAGCAAGTAAAAAGGGTCAGAGCCGTTTTTTCGTTGGCCGCCCTATTGGGCGATGCTCAACCTCACGACCAAGTAGCTCAGCAACCTGCGACCGAAACTCATCGGATCCTAATATCAAACCTCTCGGAGTCGTCACACGGGTATCCTTAAGTACCGCTTCGTCCAACTTTCCAGAGAACAAATCGCGATACTTCAATAACTGCGACGCCACCGACCGCATATCGAACTCCGTTTCGATTCAATCTAAATTGTCTGGGTAGCTTATCTTGTCAGGCTGTCATTGTTAATTCGGCTCTGCCCCCTTTTCTTCTTCGTTATTTTTCAATATTAAACCAACTGGGCGTATCAAATTGGGGCTTGGCATTGATGTTCATTTCTGAATATTCGCCTTTAAATACCACTTCTTTTTTATCCATTAAACGAAACTTATGCGGCCACTGAATGCCGTTTTCCAAAGGGCGGTAATCCGATTCAAGAATATAACGCCCATCATCAAAAAGCACTTTGCGAATGTGACCAGTGTCGCGATCTAAACCAATTGCAGGCGATAACAGGTCACCTGTATTCATGATCCACCAGCTTTGATCTCCGTGTTCTGGTATATCCAATGGACCTAACAACCTGAGCTCATCACTGCGCAAAAAACTTAAGAAGTTTAAATCCATATTATTCAAAAGTTGGTTTTGCTTGTTCTTTTTTAATGCTGAAATCTCTCCCTTCTTATGTTGCTCTGAACGTTCAGGAGTTCTTAAATACAATTCTTCTAATTCTGGAAGAGATTGGGCAACATGCTTCTTAGAAAAATCAAAATATGAGCGAGAAACTTTAACTTTCTGTTGGCTATTTATCGTGGTGAGTGTGGTTGAGAATCTATCGATACTGGTGAGTAGTTCTTTTCCACCAAAGGCATTTCTCAACATCTCAAGCATATGTTTTTCTGTCGGTTCTTGTTCTGCAAGATGTTGATGGCG
Organism: Arenicella xantha; assembly: GCF_003315245.1. Taxonomy (NCBI): domain Bacteria; kingdom Pseudomonadati; phylum Pseudomonadota; class Gammaproteobacteria; order Arenicellales; family Arenicellaceae; genus Arenicella; species Arenicella xantha. Next base: position 518,799 of record NZ_QNRT01000002.1, read on the forward strand.
AATAAGAGGTTTACCTGCAAGGATGGTTGTTGCTTTGCCTTTCTCTAAAGCTATTTGGCCGTTGATCAATACATACTCTAATCCCTCTGAATATTGCTGAGAGTTTTCATAAGTGGCTTTATCTTTGAGCTCCGCTAAGTTGAAAATATTAATATCTGCGTAGTGGCCGACAGTTAACCTGCCTCTATCGGCTATGCCGAGAAATTGTGACGGTAGCGATGTCATACCTCGTATTGCAAATGGCAGGCTTATTAATTTTTCATCGACCACAAATTTACGTATTTTTTTAGTAAAGGCCGCAAAATCGCGCGGATGTCCCTGTCTGTCCCCGGCTGGCTCAGAGCCGCCATCGGTACTTGTCATCATCCATTCTTGTGTTGCCAACAAACGAATATTGTTCATATCGTATAGGCCAATGTTCATCACACTCGCATCGTTTTGGGCGCGTACAATTTTGATAACCGTCTCGAACACAGAAAGGTTGTAGATCTCTGCGACTTCTTTTAAAGTTTTGCCATTGAGTTCAGGGTTGGCGTCGGCAAACATTAGCTTTCCGGCGCCGCCTCTAATATTTAACATACGTTTGCTGTCTTCTCGTATGCGTGCGTTTGTTTTAGCCTCTGTTAGCCTGTTGAATAATTGTTCAATGCCACCGGCTAAGGCCCAGTCGGGAAGAGTGTAAGCAAGCAGCGAGCTTCGCGTGGCGATATATGGGTGCTGAGCGGCGACAACGTCAACACCTCGAAGGCGCGCATTATTGATTAGTTTTACACCGATATCTGCGCGACCGTAGTTGTGCCTTCCCTGCGGAGTAAAATGGCTAAAGATAACTCTATTGCCACTTTTCTCTCCGATATCGATGGCCTCAGCAACGGATGCATCATAGCCAATGCCATCGAGAACAGACCCCATATCTCTATCGTGTGTGTCGTAAACCCCATTGTATTTACGCGCAATAGACGCAACCGAGATAACCTCTTCGGTAGAGGCGTAGGTAGCGGGTCTATAGAATAGACCTGATGATATTCCAAACGCACCTTCTTGCATCCCGCGTTCAATAAACTGTTGCATTGCTTTCAATTGCGCCGGCGTTGGGGCGTCAGCACTCATTCCCAATACTTTCTGGCGCGCTGCATTAAAACCCACGTAAGAGGCCACATTGGCGCCAATGCCGTGTGCTATGTACTCAGCATATTGTTGTGCAACGTCATTGTTACCTTGGCCATCAACACCCAAGACAACAGTTGTTACTCCCTGGTATAACTGCGGCAGCATTTTTCTCGCCTCAGGATGCCCTGGCTCAGCGTGACTGTGCATATCAATAAATCCCGGTGTCACATAAAGTCCGTTGGCTTTGATAACCCGCTTTGCTTTAACTTGGTGGCTATCCGCATCGCCAATAAAAGCAATTCTTTCACCGGAGATGCCAATGTCCTGATACGCCCATGGATTGCCACTGCCATCTAAAACTTTACCACCGACTATCAAGGTATCAACGGTTGTTAACGGAGCAGCATTGGGCTTGGATGCTGAGATCTCATTAGTGTTAGCCGACAGAGTTTGGGGCACGATAAGACAGACTACCAATGACAACTGTAAAAACTTTAGCCATTTTTTCATTGTTGTTTCCTTGTTCTTCTTTGCATAAAAACGCATTTATCCAGGTAAATCGTTGGTAGTGTAGTACCCCAAATTATAAGCGAAGTTCTAAATAAAAAAGGGGCCGTTTTTTCGTTGGCCGCCCTCTCGGGCAATGCGCGCCCTCACGACCGAGCAGCTCAGCAACCTGCGCCCGAAACTCATCGGTTCCTAATATCAAACCTCTCTGAGTCGTCACACGGATATCGTTAAATACCGCTTCGTCCAACTTTCCAGAGAACAAATCGCGAAACTTCTGTAACCGTAACGCCACCGGCGGCATATCGAGTTCCGTTTCGATTCAACCTAAATTGTCAGGGTAGCTTACTTTATCAGGCTGTCATTGTTAATTCGGCTCTGCCCCCTTTTCTTCTGGGTTTTTCTCAAGTTACGAGTGGGCGCACACTCTTCCACAGGTGTCCACATTCTCCTAAATAAATGCTATAGTGACGCGCAAAATTAAATTTTGAAGGACTAGACTAAGGATGCATTTACGTCAATTCAGCATTGGACTTATATTCTTTTTTTGCGCAGCCAATACCGCCTATGGCGCAGCTTACCGTACGTCTGAACTAAGCAGTGAGTTTAAGCAAGCTCCTCCTGGTGATGGATCTATAGCTCAGCTTAATGAGCGTTCTATTGTCTACGTCACAAAAGAGAGCTACGGTTTGGCAATCAGGCTTTTTGATCTCGGCACGCAAACCTCTAAGCTGCTAACTAAAGTTGAAGAAACGTCAGTTTTAGCTGCATCTAGCATTACTGCTGGAGAAGGTTACGCACTGCTAGATATATTAGGTCGAGTCTATGTGACTGATGGCACCACCACAGGTACAAAATTCATTAAGGACTTTGGGTACGGTTTTGCAGGTAACGTGGGGTCGGAATTTTCAAATCTCATTGAATCCTATGTGTCGGGCAACGTATTTTATATGCTGGTAAGGAATGTTGACAACGACCAAAATTATGCCCCAGTCTTATGGCGCTTTGATGCAGGCAAATCACAACTTAATAAATTAAACACTGACGCTTTGGGTATTATAAACGGCGTTACACCCAACAAAGGTGGTACTGCGGGATCAGTGACATTACTGACACACAACGTCGGCGGTGGTACCAACGTTTGGAGAAATGATAGCCGTGGCTTTGACAATTTCGAATTGCGTGATTCGAGCACGTTCGATCTAGGAGATTCACTGGCATTTCGTAACGCCACATCAAACTCTAAGGGCACCTTTTTCTGTGTCATCGGATACGATCAACAAGGAAGTTATTCGGCAGATAATTCCGGTTTAATGCGGATATCTAACTCCGGCCAGTTAGATAAACTAACCACGGGTTGTTCAGATACTCCTGTCGTAGTGAATGACAAACTCTATTTCCAGAGAATTTCTGGGCAGACGCGAGCAATTTGGGAAACAAATGGAAACGTCGGAGCGATGAATCGACTGCTAATTTTGAACTCTTCTTACCCAGTCAATGGATATGAAGGCGTCCAGTCAATCTGCGCAGTTCAACAACATATCTACATTCAAGACTATTCTTACGATCAAGGCGACTCGGACAATGCTCCGAATCGTTTGTTTAAAATCGATTTACCATCTTCATCAACAGAACACGTTGTGCAACGTCCCCTAACAGGAAGCCTCTTAAGCTGCTCGAAAACAAAAGCGGCGATTTCAGCGAGTGACTTATTGAGTCGCAAGGCGTTTTTTCTTGATGGTGGCACTCAGAAAATGCGTGTGATTCTGCCTACTGACGCAGTACCAGATATCGAGTTATGGGAATACAATGAGCACTATTACAGCATAGTTCATCTAGATTCGTATCGGACGTCTTATTTCGTCAAGCTAAAACTCACCTACCCCGAACTCTCAGCGCTTAATTTGATTTTAGATTGAGGCAAAATTGCAGGGAGAAGTAAGTCGTCTACTAGTAGTGGTTAGTGTTTGGGTGACACCGTTTTTGTACGAGTCCGTTGGACTGTTCGTTTATAAACAAACTAACGCTCACTTTCGATTGCTCGCATTAACTAGAACACAGAACTCATCGACACTGCATTGATCGCTGCTTAACTTATAAATGCTGCTAAAGGCTCCCATCTATATTCTGGTAAAGGATCGGGACAACCACTCTAACGAAGTGCCGCAAACAGCTGGCTCATCAGTTTTACCAATCAATGGTTGGAAAATACGCTTATGACTAGATTAACTCGCCGGTTACGAGCCGCAACTACACACTCGTTCGGTTCCGGCTGGATGCAAAGCTCTCCAGACAAGCCGTCCCTTCGCTTAAATAAGTTGAATGAGAAAAGTTCACCTAGATAACTCGTTTTCTATAAAAGCGCTTGGCAACCGCGAATCGCGGGTAGCTTATATAGCTGCCTTCGCACACTCACATTACAATATGCTCTGAACCAACCCAAGACTGAAACCGACTTTCAAACTTGGCGGCGAGCACCGCCCACGACTCCGAATCAAGCCCGAGCAACCTGAGTAGCAGCATCGCGTTGTGTGTTCTAACCCCACGTCTACCCTCACGCATAATTTACCCAGTGCAATCCACAAGCTCTAAATGGTGCTTCAGACTAAACGGAATACCTTATATAGCATTTGATGCTTATTTTGCGCCGTTATGTGATGGCAAACGCAGTGAATTACGATTTTTCCAGTATGTTTTCCACCGCCGCTGAAGTGAAATTTAGATCTACGTACGCCATGTAAGTTTAAGCAAAGCAATGATTAACGATATCCGTGTGACGTATAAAAGAGGTTTGATATGATGCACCCTGCTCACCAACCTTTATCTTGGTATTTTTGGTGGTAGTCACTCCACTGTGTTGAACTGAAACACCAAACTTAATAGAGTCATATAATGTATACGTTGTTAATCACATTTTTTGTTCTTGCGATCTTCTTTTCTTTCATGTGCTCGCTATGGGAGGCGGTGCTGCTTAGTATTACGCCAACCTACGCCCGTATCCAACAACAAAAAGGCACAGCTACTGGCAACTACCTCAACGCATTTAAGCAAGACATTGATCGTCCGTTATCAGCAATTTTGACGCTGAACACCATTGCTCATACTGTCGGTGCGATTGGCGTGGGCGAGCAAGCCGCGGCCATATGGTCCGAAAGCAATCCACTTATTACTCGTTTAGTCGTGCCGGCCGCCATGACGCTGGCAGTTCTATTATTATCTGAGATTGTGCCCAAGACCATCGGCGCACTTTATTGGCGCAAACTAGCGGGCTTTACGGTTGCTTCGCTACGATTTCTACTCGTTGTATTGGCGCCGCTTGTATGGATGAGTCAACTACTAACAAAATTACTCAAGACAGACGGCCACGGCGCAGTGCTGACGCGAAATGATTTTCTAGCCATGACAGAAATGGGGGCTGAGGACGGCGTCTTAGAAGCAGTCGAATCGAAGATGTTGGGTAGCATGCTGCGGTTTCAGGGGATCACGGCGAGCGACGTAATGACTCCACGCACAGTGGTTTCAGCCACTCCCGAAGAACAAAGCATTGGCGACTACTACAACGCACGCAAAAGTACTCAGTTTTCGCGTATTCCCACATTCACGCAAAACAATAAAGATCATATTTCTGGTTACATCCTGAAAATGGACGTGATGGAAGCAATGATCGACAATCGTGAAAATGATTCCGTGGCGAGCTTAAAACGCGACATCATTGCTATTGGTCAAAATTTTGCATTGACTGAGCTATTTACTACATTGATGCAACGCAAAGAACATATAGCCGTGGTACTCGATGACTTCGGTGGCATGGCTGGCATCGTCACGATGGAAGACGTGATTGAGACGATGCTGGGTATGGAGATAATAGATGAGACCGATACCGCGACCGACATGCGAGTGCTCGCGCAAGGCCTTAGGAAAAAACGAGCCAAATTATTGGGAGCTATCGACTCGGCAGTCACCGATGACAACGTGACCCCATAAAGTAAAGCAGGTTAGAATCAATTTTATCTCACGAAAAAGCATTGACTTCAAACCACACAAACTTTGTAGGCCAGCTACTGCAACGTACATTTAGAACTAACGAAAACCGACAATAACTATTACTCATTTAAAGGGCCCTGAATCAAGATAGTTTAGGAAAGCCCGCCTCGTCAAGGCCTGATCGATATCTGCCGGCTAAAGACCACATAGCGTTTTTGGTTACACTGTTCTGAAAACTCGGTAGAATGCATTGCTATTTTGGATTTAAAAATGGGGCTTAGCTTGAAAAAACAAATCATTATTTGCGCTTTATTATTAAGTATAGGGTGCTCGAATTATTCTTTTGCCAGCGTATTTGATGAGGCTGGGTCGAACCAAGAAAACATGGTGACTAGTGAGCCCACAGCAAATCACACTACAAACAAGCGCGCCAAGTTGAAGCCTTTCAACACGCTTAAGAAAAACAACGATGTTCAATTTAAGCCAAGCCTGCGCAAATTTGGAAAATTTCTTGCCAAAAGCCTGTCTAATCAAGAAGAAACGAGTGCTAAAACTGATGGTGCAAACACACCGAATACGAGCGCCTTCGTACATCGCAATCAGCACGACCAAATCCAAGTTTATATTGACTTCTTTAACCTCGACGAGGCCGTTGAGAAGGCTATCAGAAATGCCGGCCTCACTATTGAACTAGTTAGTTCTGATTTAAACCGAGTACAGGGCTGGGCCAATGAACAAACTCTTCTAGCGCTAGCTGAAGATAGCAATGTCTTGAGAATTTCAGCGCCCAATTATGCGTTTCCAAAATCGGGTGCCGCAGTAACTCAAGGAGACCAAATCCTAGGTAGTGACCTCCTGCGACAAATTGGTCATACGGGAAAAGGAGTACGTGTCGGGATTCTTTCTGATGGGGCGAAGAACTGGACGCAAGCACGAGATTCTGGTGACCTACCTGCCAAGATTACGCTCTATGGAAATTGTGATTCAGGCAGTACGAGCGCTGATCTTTGTCGAGCCGGTGGAGGCACCTGCAATGAAGGAACAGCTATGGCCGAGATAGTACATGACATCGCGCCCGATGCTGACATAGCGGTAGCATCAGTACGCACATCGCTGGAATTCATAGATAAGATAAACACTCTAATTAACGACTTTGGTGCCGATATCATCGTGGATGATCTTGGCTTTTATGGAGAACCATCGTTTTATGACGGTGACATCGCAACCGCCGTGGCGAATGCATCAAAGCGAGTGCTGTTCGTGTCCGCAGCAGGAAACGACGGGTATGGCCACTATCTGGCTAGTTACCGAGGCTCTCATGAACCAATTTGGCTTGATAATCCAAATTATAGTAACACTTCCGTTCACACGTTTGTTGATCCGTTGAGAGGTAACACTTACTACCCTGCTGAAGAGGATCATTATCACGGGTTTATCGTCACAGCCAATAGCGCGTCAACCGTCATCTTACAGTGGGATGGTCGACTTGGCGGATTTGGTAGCCGAAATGCTCTTCGACTCAGAATACATGATAGCCAAGGATATGTTGTTTACGCGAGTGACGGCACTCGAACAGCTTCCCCCGAGGATGCAATCGAGGGCGTCTGCATTCCAAATCCATCTAACGATGATAAAGTTTATTTTGTCACCGTCGAGCTAACTAACGGTCCAGTTTATCAATTTCATTTTAGACTCTTTTTTCTAGGTCAGGGCGCCATCGAGTACCCTATGGCCGAGTCAAGCATATTTGGTCACCCAAGTGTTGAGCGAGTCTTGGCTGTCGGAACCATAAATTCAAGTCAAGTCAACACTGGAGAGGTCGCGTTTTACTCCTCTCAAGGCCCGGCCCTTATACACACAACCTCCAGAAATTCAGTGACTGGAGGTGCCCAGTTTGAATCACAACAGAAAAGAAGAAAACCGGACTTAGTTGCGCTAGATCAAGTTTCCGTATCGGGGGCCGGTGGGTTCCCGTCGCTATTTTATGGCACCTCTGCTGCTGCACCTCACGTTGCAGGAATTGCCGCACAGCTAATGAGTGTCACAAATCTCGTGAAAGCTGACGATGTCCGCAGAGCACTTATAAACGGTGCACAAGATATAGGTAAAAAAGGGTTTGATTTCACGTCTGGCTACGGATTAGTAGACGCTGAGCAGGCTCTCGACAAGCTGCAATATGGGAACCCACTCCCTGCAATATTTTTACTTCTGGATAAGCGGTGAAAATGAGCAAAGTAGTAATACAAGAACGCCCCACTAGACACTCAAAAGCCGACGCGAAGCTGGAGACCCATCACTACGTCCCTAGTTTCTCCACTTCTCGTCATAGGTGTCCTGATAAGTTTTTATGGAGCGAACAATTTCGTGGGCATTGGTAACAACCTTGTCTTGCTCTCCACCCAGCAAAAGCTGCAACTGAGGGAGGTGACTCATTCGAGCCCAGTGGAACAACAACTGTGCGATTTATGATTGATTCAAACATTAGACGCTCCCTTAAAACGAAACTTTAGGAAGGTGTCAGATCTTGCAGTTTGCACGATCAACCCGAAAGGGGAATGGTTGGGGTCAAAGCCGAGTCGAACTAAGCCGCGATACAGTTCATGGCGGCAACTAGATTAAGCTGATGCCTACATAAAACAGGTTCAAATAGCCCTAAATCAATCGTGTCATGCACCGCCCAATAGTTCCCTGACTTCAACCCTAGCAGAGCTCCTTAACACGCTTAGTTTGTTACCTCTGCAGTGCAGCTGAAACAGCTTAGGAGGCCGCCTTTAGACCCGACTAATCGTACACAAGCAATAGTGGCAAAACACAAGGTAAAGCCACTATTCCTGCAATCAAAGTCACACTCTATAACATAATCACTTAGCTGCCTTAGTTATGCAGCCATTACTATTATTGATCAAACATGACTGCTTGCTAGCGCACGACGCATCACGTTGTACCGTGCCACCATATGCCGTGCAGTCACTTGTACTAATGGCCGCGGAGTTAACTCTTGTGGAGTTCTGCTGCGACGTTTGTCTATGATCACGTGGCTTTCGTGTGCTGCTCGATGCGGGGGCGACTCTTTGTGGGCCACCAGCCTGAGGCGTTTTGTCTGGGCGATCTGCGACTCGATCGCGTGTTAGGCAGTCCGAAGTCGAGCCGTAGGCATTTTTACACGTATTCACCTCGCTCGACTGGCACAAACTGGATGCAAGATCTGTGCCGTAAGTTGAGTCACAATCCTCATTAGCGCTGTCAACACAGCTGCGCAGTTTAGCGTCACACCACTCAGTTCGATCCTCCGAACCAGGCGCACCCTTGCGCGCTGCTTCGGCGTTGGTAGCGTATGCTGTGAGTATGATAATCGTTGCCGCAAGCGTGAGATACTTGCTCTGTAGAAAGTGGTTCATTCGATTGTCTCCCTGATTGACTATGTAATTGACTATTGATTTTTCAACATCATGGCAGCCCATACTTCGGGGCGTAAATTTTTCTTGCTGGTGTATTTTTCGCTGCGAGTACGTAAGGTGGTGGCAAGGTACTCGGTGCTATCAGGCCAACCTAAATGCCCCGCATTGTCCCGCGCGTAGTAGATCATTGGTTGCTTATGCTTCACGTTATAGAGGATTACCCAATCTTTACCTGCCCGTACTGTGGTACCAGGCTTGCCACCAAGCACGGCCCACTCATAGACAGGCTTTTTGTCCCAGTTCAGGTTAATGCCCTTCTTACGTTTGCTGTACTTAAGAAATCTCCAACTGTTGTTCGGTGTACTTGCACCCGGTGAGCGTGGCTTCGGTTGACGACCAAGCGCAATTAGCTCCCCGTACTTGATGGGTTGCGCGCGAAGTGCTTCACCGCGATCTTTAACGCCGACACGTCGAGATTGATCCTTAGGCACGAAGACCCAGTAAGAGCTATCAGCAGCCGTTTTGGCGCTGGCGTTATTAGTCCAACCCAAGTTAATGCCGCCGAAATAACCCTGACGTTCGTACTGCAGAAACTTCCTATTGTCGAGGCCTTTGAGGTTGTAGCGACTTCCGATAGGTGACGTAGGCTTGATCACCGCATCGACTACCCCAGACCCATTAGCGCCAATCATCCATGTCTTAAACACAGCAACTTCATTTGCAGCACTTTCAAAGTTGACTCGATGATCGACGCTTGCCCGCTCTCGTTCAGCAGCGTGACCGTTTATGACAAACAGCATTAGTAAAGCAGCACCTAGCTGCAGCGCGGTCCGAATTGTTGTGTGCCAGTCAAACAGCTGGATTAGATTAGATCGCTGATCAACAGCATTGCCGGTACACTTACTGGCGAGTTTTTTATAATTCATAGGGTTTACACCTTTATTGGGAACATGGTTGGTAGGGGGAATGGTTAAACGTTCTGGGTTAGATGACGTATCCTTGTCAAATCGAAGTCAATCCTAAAGTTCGATCAGACTAGCCTTAACTTAAGCGGTATGAACTGTGATAGCTATTATCAAGTTGGATGAGGTTTCGGCAACAAAGAACGACGGCCGCGTTCTACAGTAAGCAATTTACTCACGAGGATCCTCATGCCGGCCCCATACTTTGATAATTGCCGGGGCATACTAAATCTCGAATGCGCCGACATCGCATTCGCCATCGAGGTTGATGACGGCGATTTTTTTGCTAGCAGTGACTATCGGAACAAACATACCGGCGATATCACGCACTTCACCGCGTTGATCGGTCGACGGGCATTGCGATGGGTTTGCAGTGCCGATCGCTGGGCTAGTTAGGCTTAGTGCATGTGTGTCAGTTGAACCACCGTTGTTTGCCAGGGGCAACAAGCCTGGGTCGCCAAAACGACTAGCCCCGCAGGAAGCATCTTCAATTATGGTAGCGTAGTCTACGGTAATGGTACTGTCGATATTGTCGCAGTCACCATCACCAAGAGAATTAGCAATAATACTGTTGCTCAGGTTTATGGTAGCCGAACTTGCTGCAACTCCGCCACCGTATAGGTCAGCTGAATTATCCGAAACAGTGCTATTAATTAGGGTGATGCTACCGGAGTTAGCGTTAATTCCGCCGCCGCGATAATTCGATAAATTACTCGATACGGTACTGTTAACCAAGCTTACGTTGGCATAGTTACCAGCAAAAACCCCTCCGCCCGCATAATAAGCCGAATTACTCGACACGCTACTGTTGCTTATGCTCATACGGGTATAGTTACGGGTGAAAATACCGCCGCCGTTGTAGGCGTGATTACTCAATATATTGCTACCACTCAAGCTTGCGCTAGCGTAATCGCTTATCTGAATTCCACCGCCGGAACTAGCCGAATTGCCAGACACGGTGCTGTTAATTAGGCTCACGCTGGCTGAGTTGACAGCATGAATTCCGCCGCCTCGAATTGCAAAATTAGCAGACACAATACCACTGTCGATATTCACGCTGGCAGAATTATGGGCGTAAATTCCACCGCCGTTGTCCGCTAAGTTACTCGATATGACACTGCTATTTAAACTTACGCTGGCTGAGTTAAGGTAAATTCCACCACCAAGACCTGCGACGTTTTCAGACACTGCACTGTTGTTTAAACTTAAGCTGGTGGACACCGTACTAGCATAGATTCCGCCACCGCCAAGATTTGCCGAATTACCAAACACTCTGCTGTCGCTTAGGCTTAGCTTGGCCGAGTTGATCGCGACCACGCCACCGCCAATGCTTGCGGATCCGCCAGTTATATTCAGGTTAAGTAAGCTTACGGTCGCTGAATTAATATAAAGAACACGCGACGCGTTATTTGCGTCAATGGTAATTCCGCCAGTGATGCTGCTGGCATTAATCTCAATATTCTTACTTTCAAGCTCAAGCGCGCCGGCCAACAGAGTGATCGTGTTTGATGCCAAACTGTTTGCAAACGTAATCGTGTCGGTGCTCGTGGGGATACCCCCTGATACGCAGCCGTTGCCGAGACTCGAAGGATTGTTGGCCGACGCAATAGCCTCACGCAAACTGCAGCCAGTGACTGAATTGGTATCTAAATTAGAATTAACCGAAATTGTGTTCGCCTGCACCGCACTGTGTGCCAAGCCGAGGCCGATAATGCTCGCGCGAATAGCTAGGTTTAATGGCGTCAAGCTGATCGCGGTACTTGCACTAGGCTTTTCGATACGATTCGATTTCATCGTCTATCCTAGTTTGGTAAAGAGAAGTTATGCACTGATTTACGATTGCATCTACTCAAGACTAACAGCCTGTTTGCATTATTTTTAACGTGCGTATTCATTAAATTTTTCCTATTTATCAATTTTGGTTCTGCGCTCTTGCTGCGCTTGGCGAATCAACATCAACTAGAACCTTGCTTCAATTACCATGTTTGTGGCGGTCTCAGTGGCCCGGCGGACATTGCCAAAACCAGCTTGAGTAAGTACGTCAGTCAGTTTTTTCTCGCCAGCCTGCGCACCAAGACCCAAGCCCACTTCTTGTGCTCGTGATGCCGGAACGCAAACAGTGGTGGAAAAACCATAAAATATAGCGCCTAGCAAATTAAGGTTCTCTTCCAAACTGTCATTGGCTAATGGCTCGACCAACATGAAGCTGCCATCTTCCTTCATACATTGTTTGATATTTGCGGCAGCACCGACCGGGTCCCCCATGTCATGCAGCGCATCGAAAATACACACAAAATCAAAATCTCTGTCGGTTATTTCCTTGGCTGAAATTGTGTGAAATTCCACATTTGAGATGCCGGCGGCAAGTGCTTTTGCTTTGGCAGCGTCAATCGATGGTTGATGAAAGTCATAACCATGCACGGTTGAATTGGGGTAGTGTTGTGCCATTAATAGACTTGAGGATCCGCGACCACAACCAATGTCTGCGACCTTTCCGCCCTGTTGTAGCTTTTCGTCAACGCCCTGCATCGCGGGGATCCAGTTAGCTATTAGGTTTACTTGATAGCCTGGGCGAAAAAATCGATCCGTGCCACAAAAGCAACCAGGATTATGATCACCCCAAGCACGACCCTCGCCAGTTTTTAGTGTCTCAATAGCTGTTTCGCTTTCCATTACTTGTGTAATTACTGATTGAAAAAAGCCTTGCAGACAAGTTGGCTCGCCTTCGTGCGCAAACAACGCTGCTTGCTCAGGGCTTAGTCCAAATTCACTGGTCTGCGGGTTATAGTCTATGTATCCTGCAGCCGCATTGGCCGACAGCCACTCAAGCAAATAACGCTCATCTACATTCGCCTTTTGCGCCAACACCTCTGCCGTACATGCCCCCGCTTGATCCAAGGCTTTATATATCCCTGCTTGATCGCCCATGTAGGCCATAAACAGCCCCATGGCGCCGCCAATGTCGGCGAAGACTTTGCCAAAAAGCTGATTAAATTTTTCTTCGTTAATGTCCACTTCATTCTCCAAATTAATACACGATCAAACGTATTTATGCGGTGGTCCTCACCTGTCACTACACAACTTTGTGCAACAGCGGCTCGCATAAAATGCATTCAATTAGTTAGCGCTTGCTCAAGCTCGATCATGGTAAACACCCTAAAGCGAACCACTATTCGGAACTTCACGCGCAGTAATATTACGCCGCAGTGTGCTACCCTCACTCTGCTTGGCATAACTTGACATCAGTCATTTTAGCTCTAAGCTGCGTATAAATTACTTAGGGAATTCTTGTGATTTTCTTGTGATTTCCCTATATTTTGCTGTCTATGGATGATTTAGATAAATAGTTTTGAAATACCAACTCGATGGTTACGAACTTTGCACTAACGCGATGGAGCTAACGCGTTTTGGCCGCCCACAACGAACCGAACCGCTGCATATTAAATTACTGACGTTCATGTTTCAGAACCCAAACAGGGTATTGTTGTATGAAGAGCTAGTGGCGGCAGTATGGTATCCAGCTGTGGTATCAAACTCTGCGCTGAATGCAGCAATAAGCAATACCCGAAAAGCCTTAGGTGATAGTGGAAAGTGTCAGAAATACATCAAGACTGTGTCAGGGTCTGGGTACCGTTTTATTGCCGATTTCAGCATCATCGATACACCACAATTTGCTAATTACGCGCAAAACAGCTCTCAAAACGTGAAGCTTCCACGTTCCGATCAAACGAACTCTACACATAAAGAACCGGCACTACCCAACAAACCATCCATCGCCGTACTCGATTTTGATTGTGTGGCGGCAGACCAATTCAGCACCTTGTTCGCACGCGGGCTTTGTATCGATATCAACGCACAACTCTCTCGACAGTCACATATATTTACCATCGCTAGAGCGTCCGCAGCCCGGCTAAACCCCAACCTAATGCGGCCCGAAGATATTGGTCGGATTCTTGGTGTGCGGTATTTAGTGTACGGACACGTTTTGCATACCGGTTCACAGTTTCGCATTACACTGTCAATCACCGATGCGACTCAAGATTGTGAGATTTGGTCAGAACAATTTGATTGCAGCGCTGATGGTCTTTTAATGCTGCAATTGGAAATTATACTGGCCATCGCCAGCGCGATTGATCGCGCGGTCGAGACCTGTGAAATCGAACGAGCTTTCCTGTTACCAACTGAAGATTTAAACGCATGGGAGGCGTATCACAGAGGGCTTTGGCATATAGATAAACCAACACCAAAAGACATTGCCATTGCTCAAGCTCACTTTCAATACGCGATCAAACTTGACCCACGTCTTTGCAGAGCCTACGCAGGACTTTCAATTATTCACACCAATAAAGTTTTCATCAACGTAGACGGCAATACCACTGAAGACATGTCTCAGGCCAGCGATTATGCCAAAAGAGCTATCGAACACGGAGACCGAGATGCATTAGCGCATTGGTCTTGGGGCAAGGTATTATTCCTTGCTGGAGAGCATCAACAATCTCTTCAGGTTTACCGCAACGTCGTGTCCCTAAGCCCCAGCTACGCGCACGCCTACGTGGCTATCGCGGCAGTATGTGCGCACCATGATAAAAATACTGAGGCTTTAACCCACATCGCGCAAGGTGAACGCTTGAGCCCATGCGACCCCTTACAATTTGCCCAAGACTCGATGCGCGCAGTGGCTTTGGCAAATCTGCAACATTATCAACAAGCCGCCGACTCGGCCGTAAACGCAGTCGCGGCCCCAAATGCCTACTTTATGACCTATGCGGTGGCTGCCGCCTGCCTCTACTTATCCCAAGATATTCAATCAGCAAAAGCCATGGCCGACAAGGCCCTACAATGCCAACCAGACTTTTCTGTTTCGGCCTACCAACGTTGCTTTCCAGCTAGTGATGAATCGTCTAGATCTGATTTCATTGAGGCAATGATTGCTTCAGGTTTACCAAGAACTCAGACAGTTAGTCAGAATTAAATAGACAAGTAAGCGTTCACATCAGCCGGAACCGAGGGCCGATCACGCAAATTGCCATATAACTAACCATTATCACTTGCTAGTAGCATCGTTAGCCTTCAATTAACCGCATTTTAGTGCCCGCAGCTCCGTTGAGCTGAACTAATCGCTGCCCCCACGACTCAGTCAACTCACAGTCTTGATCCATGATAAATTCCATTCGGTAGAATTTTGCATCACACCGAAAGACCAACTCATCAAGCTGACCTGATACCTGGTCGACGGTGAAGCGATTCACCAGTAGCCAGCATAGTTCATACCCACGATCTGATTTTTGAGCATTGCTCGCAACGATTCCCGCTCGGCTGTAACCTTTTCGATCTGTCTTAAGGGTTCGGCAAAAGGCCCCGATTCAAGATTGACTAAATTCAGCAGTTGCCAATGACTTCCCTTAAACTGTTGAAGATATTGAACCTGCATCAATATCGCCTCTAGGCTAACGTCTTTAGACCTGACTATCACCGTGTGCTCTGCGGTGAAAAAGCTAGTGCCCTAAACAAAATTGGGAACACTGTTCACCGACCTTTTACAAAGCGCGCATAGAATTCTTCTGCCTTCCTTTTTAGGCAGCCCAACTTCCTATGACGAAAAATCATGCTAGTAGACCGTAACCTAGTTTAGAGTCTAGACTCGAGGAACAACTGGAAAATCGTGATCTAGCATTTATAAGTCTAGTGAACATATCGGTCCAGCATAAATACCTGGCGAGCGCTAAGTCATTGAGGTGTACTTTTCGATCGAACCGACTAGGCCTTAAAGGCGATCTGCTCGCGCGTTTTGCAATTATTTTTAACGATGTTGTAGTGGAGGCTTTGAATGACAATTAAGCGGTTGATGATAGTCGGAAAATTTTTAGGTATTTGCGCATTAGTACTGATTGTCTCAATCTGGTTAGCGAGTGTGCTCGATCAACCAGAGCTGGTTGAATGGCAAGACCCGTGGCAGCAAAAACGCGAACATGTGCAAGCCCAAGACTATATGGTTGTCGCCGGCACGCCATGGGCAGCTCAGGCCGCGGCCGACATATTAGACAATGGTGGCAACGCGTTTGATGCAGCGGTGGCGGCTCTATTAGTATTGAACGTTACCTTTGGTGAAGCGGCCAGCTTTCCGAGCATTGCGCCATTACTAATTTATGACGCTAAAAATAATGAATCGCGTTCCTATGTCGGTGTAGGCACAGCACCAGCCGCCGCTACGATTGACGCTTTCAATGCCCGAGGGTTTAAAGTTGTACCCAAAATGGACATCTACTCGCAGTTGATCCCTGCATCGCCAGATGTGATTGCCCGCTTACTCAGCCAGTATGGCACTCGATCTTTTAAAGAAGTCAGCGCACCTGCGATACAGATTGCTACGGATGGTTTTCCCGTACATAAAATCATGTTGCGTAACCTCGACCTCAATGTGTTTGAGCGATTTGCTTATAATTATTTATTACCTTATAACGCGAAGGTGTACCTCGATAACCGGTGGTGGCGCCCTTTGCGTCATAAACAAAGGTTTACGCGGCCCGATTTAGCCAAGACGTTAAGCCAGTTAGCTCAAGCAGAAACGAAAGCGCTCCTAAATGGCGGAGATCGCAATGCCGGTTTACAAGCAATGCGAGATTATTTCTATAACGGCCCGTTAGCTGAGAAGATTGTTAAATTGCATAAGGAAAAGTCAGGCTTGATTAGCGCTGATGATTTGGCAAACTATTCTGGCCATTGGGAAAAACCATTGTCCGGCGATTTTCAGGATTTCGAGATTCAAACCAACGGCACATGGACCCAAGGTATTGTTGTGCCAATGGTGCTACAGATACTAGATGGTATCGACTTAAAATCCATGGGCCATAACTCAGAGCAGTACGTTCATACGGTTGCCCAAGCAATTGAATTAGTAATGGCTGACCGAGAAACCTTTATTGGCGACCCTGAGTTTAATGACGTGCCGATTGAGCAGTTATTGAGCAAAGAATATGCGGCTTTACGCCGTGGTTTAATGAACAAGAAGGCCTTTAACGCCATCCCCAATGCCGGTGCGCCGCTTGAGATGCAAGCAAATGGTGAGCAAGTTAATTTGAATGCGCACGTGGCATCGCTGTATAACAAAACGATTGGTAGAGACACCAGCTACCTTAGTATTGTAGACAAAGATGGCAACGCGGTATCGATGACACCAAGCGACTTCCCACACTCTCCGATGGTGCCAGACACTGGTATGACGCTGGGTATTCGGATGACGCAATTCAGGCTAGATGACACTCATCCATCATCATTAGAGCCAGGCAAACGCCCACGGGTAACTCCTCATGCACTGATGGTTTTTAACAAGTCTGATCAATCGCTTTATATGAGTTTAGGAACCCCTGGGGCTGATATGCAAACCCAGGCGTTAATTCAAGTTCTTCTAAATCACTTGGTGTTTGATATGGACATTCAAACAGCAGTAGACCAGCCCCGTTTTCGCTCGAGGAACTTACCAGACTCTTTTTCACCGCACAGCTATTCACCGGCCACCTTGGATCTAGAGGATGACTTGTATCAGTCGATCTCGGTAAGCTTGAATAAACGTGGCTATACCACCAAGCGTTTTGAAAAGCTGCACAATCATTTTAGCGCCGTAGGCGCTATTGTGCTAAAAAATAACCGCTTGTTTGCCGGTGCCGACCCGAGAGAAGGCACCACCGCGATCGGTCATTAGAACAATTCCTACTTAGCGGCATAAGCGCACAACTCTGCATGTTAATTACTGGTTTCTGCGTACACCGAAGCCACACCTAACATTACAAACAAACCAGAGCGCCTTTGCCGTTACTCGGGAGTATCGGAAAACAAAGCTCATCGCGGTACTCTACCGCGCCGATATCGCATGCCCTGCCATCAAAACGCGAAGAACGTAATTGGTCGTCTCTAAACGGCGGTGGTGGCAGCGCTGCCGATTGGATTACCGTCTCTGTACCACGACAGCCTTGTATGTAAACTGTTTGTGGCCCACTTGGCGACGAGATTGTAAAGGTATCTATAAAAGCAACGGCAGCGTCAATCGCTGGGCTCCCACTGGCCAATGCGTGATGCGCACGACTTGTTCCGCTCTGCTGGAGCGGCTTAATAATTCCATTTAGCGCCGTTGGTCGATCACCATCCACAGTGAGAATTAGATTATCGTTCTGCGAAAAATTATAAGCAATAGGTGGCGAGTCAGGCGCAGCTTTGTAAGTTGCTTGATGGGACGAAAAAGTAAATGCTTCCGATGAGCCAAACACCGAATGGCTAGGGATAAAGTTAGTTTTATTGTCATAGATCAAAAAAATATTCTTGCCCGACGACAGAGATGCATCTGCACCAAGGTTGCCGGCTATAATGGAATTCGTGATAAAAAATTTGCTATTCAATTCATTTGCCGCATGGGTAAAGGCGACATTGACCGCGGCGAAATCACCCAAGTTATTCGCAATAGTAGAATTCGTTATCAAAAGGTCAACTTGCCCAAGCGCACCCGATATAGCACTCCCCGATTTGGCTCTATTACCGGAAAGGGTTGAGTCGAGGATCGACACATTTAAATTGCGGCTGATTCGAAGGGCTCCACCGGTCGACGTGCTGATTGATCCTTCTTTGTAACAAGTATTGTTTGCGAAAGCCGATCGCATAATAACAACTCTCGGTCTAAGATCAGACGTGACAACGCCAGTTTTTCCACTAGCGATATTAATGGCGCCGCCGGAGCACCCCCTATTTAGACTTGAATCAGTCTCAGCGACGTTGGCTTGAAACACGCTATCGATAATTGTTACATTGCCAAACAAGTTGCTGATTGTAATCGCGCCTCCAGACAGTAATCGAGATGCGCTATTATCACTGCTGTTTACACGAGCTCCGTTACTAATAAATCTCGTGTTTTCAATGGTGACATCTGCGCCATCCACACCGTTGAAAAAGATTGCCCCACCTACTGCCCCGCTATTAGAGTCCACACTTGTCGCTGCATTCTGTAGAAAGTCAGAATTACGGATAGTCAAACTGCCACCAATCACACTGACCGCCCCTCCGCGCGGTGTAGTAGTCATACCTGGAAGCGAGTGGTTTCCTTTAGAGAAAATCAAATTCTCTAAAGTGAGAGAGGCTTGCAGCACACTAATAAACCTGAATGGTTGACTGGCAGAATTAGCTCGCGTAATCAAAGCCTTGCCACCCACGCCACGAATCGTGAGTGGATCCACATTGGTATATTCTATAAATGCATTCCGCGCATCATGCGCCTGAGTGACGTGTGTTTCAATTGAGCTCGGCACCAATATCAAATTTGAAAAAGGTTGAGTGGCACTACTAGTTGCCAACACGCAACCACCGACACTACTTTCTACATTCATCGATTGCATTGCTTCAGACAAACTGCAACCACCGGCATCCGTAGCCGAGTCTACGGTGGTTTCCCATACCGACGGTGCTGATCGCGCCAGCGCACCGTAAGAGCAACACAACACCGATACCAATATTAATGCTAGACCTTTCATAGACTCTCCCTAAAAACGTATTCTCACGCGTATGCACAAAGACCGAAGAGTCTAACCTTGTTGGACAATAATGAAATTATCCTATGATAATTTCGCTCTATTTTTTGAACGTTGCCATAAGAAACTATGTGCACGACGATCATTCAAAAAAAACAAGAATAAAACAAACGTGACCAATGAGTTAACGCAGTATCTCTGCTGTTTATTACTACGAGTCAGCAGTCTAAAACCCCACGCTGATTCGCCAGTTAGCGTATTGATGCAGTGTATTGATCATGATTTTGAGTAATATAGTGGTACTCGTTCTCAGGGATGTGCTATTTCCAAAAATACTTCTGAGTCGCTAAACTACTTACTTGATACTTTTCAATTACCCGTCTGGGCTCGAACACATTGAATTCGGCATGCCAAAAGTACCATTGCTTATGACCAATAACTACGGTGCCGTGCTCTCTATACAGCTCGCACAGCGACACCGGAATCTTGAACCCGTGCGTATCTTCAAGTAACTCGTTCAACTCCTCACGCGAGAATTCCTTCACCCACTTCGGTAAATAACACTCTCCAACATTTCGCTCATAGCCCTCTCCCAGATGGGTACTGTAGTCAGTCAGAAAACGTTCGAAACAGACCAAGTAATCCGTAAGCGAAACATTGCCTGGTAGAATCAATTGATCAAAATACTGAGTCGAACTAGTCATTCTTATACGCGTAGTGAGCTGGATTGAAGACGACCTTTAAAAAGTTCGCTTCCTGCGTCTCTCGTATTGTCCAGAGATACAGCGCTAGATCAGTTCAAGACAGGTTTGCTAGCATGTTGCTGAGCACATGAGATACTTTGGGCTAAAAACTCACACAGAAGAACAGCTTAAGGTTGAATCCAACTTACTCAGGCAAACTATTTAAATAGTCGATCAACCGAGTAAAGTCATCAGCTGACGATACCGCGGCAAGGATGACTTGGTAGCGACCATTAACAACGAAGCTCGGCACGCTTTGAACCTTGCGGTTAATCCCCTCCTTATTCATCTGACGCAGTTTAGTATCCGCTGAGAAAGATCTAAATAACTGTTCAACTTTTAGGCGCTCATAGCCAATATCGACAAAATAGCCGATGATCTCCTCATCACTATCGAATAAGTCTTGCTGCAGGTGAATTCGCTCAAAAATCGCATTTTTATATTGTTCGGCATGGAGCAAGGTCATCAATACAAATACTTTCTGAGACTGTTTGGCTTTTCTACCGCCATAAGGCATGTGCACACGACGCAAATTGATCTCTGGCATTGCGGCTTGCATTGACTCTACTAATGGTTCCATGGCGTAGCAACCGGGGCAGCTGAACGAGAAAAACTCGACCACCTCTGGTGATTCTGAAAGTGTAGAGTGCTCAACAACAGAATAATGAGTGCCTTCTACAAAGCTTTGTGCCTGAGCCGATTGAACGACAAACAGTGACAGGCATAACGCTAAAGCTATAAGTATGGCTCTCATCGTAAAAACACGATTGCTAATATAAAAACAGCTGATCATAGCGGCGCTCCGTCTAAATCATTTAGTCGTCGATTTGCGAGTTCGATCAGGCTCATAAGACGATCCGGTGTCATAAAACCAGGTTTAAGCTCGCCATTCGGTAACACGACGGTCGGCGTCGATGTAATGCTCAGCGCTCGTGCTAATGACATTTGCTGATTCAGCTGCGTAGCTTCGCAATTCTGAGGCGCGGGTATCTGTCCTTGCATTGCATCGGTAATCGCCGCCGCAGGCGTATCAGAACATAGAGCATTGAGTGTCTTGGTATAGGATGCGGAGTCAACTCCGGCCCTTGGAAGCATCACGTAGTTCACGGTAATGCCACGTTGATTCATATCGTCCATATAATTATGTAGCTTGCGGCAATAGGGGCAGTCGATGTCGGTGAACACCGTGATCTGATGTTTTTGGCCATTGCTACTTGGGTAACGAATGAATAAGGACTCTGGCTGCTCACTCAGCAACGTTTTGCGCGCCAGGGCTTCTTTCTCGGCAACTAGATCAACCTGACGTTGGGTATCAATTACTGGCCCAGCAAACACATACCGTCCGTCATGAGTTGTATAGAAGTTAGAGGTACCGACTACCACCGATTTAAGTTGTGCATCGTGGTCACTGACTTGAATCGATTGATCGCCAAACACCGCTTGCAAACGTTCTTCCAAACCTTCAGCTCGCACTTCGCTGATCGCCCCACAGACCATGGCGACATAAAGAGTTAATATGATGTTTTTCACTGGTTAATTACCTCATGTTGAGGCCGCAGTGTGGGTTAATCGAACGCTATAAATAAAGTATAAAAATCTATAAGTATCTAAATATCCATATTTATCAGAAACTTAAGACACACCTATCACCCGACTTTCGGTAGTGCTCGCATAATAACTGTCGGTATCTTCAGGCTCGCAGTAAGAGGTTTTCTTAGTGTCAGTGTTTAATTGTCCGCATTGTGTTTCATAGTTTTCAGGTCTGGTACCGTTGGATTCAGAACCAGAACCATCAGCGCCTTGCTGCTCACCTGAGGATGCTACCGGCAAGCCTAACTCTCCCTCTAGCATTTCAATTCGTCGCTCGACCACGTCGACCGAACATTGCGCGATCACGTTTGCTTGCCCTGACTCTCGCGCATAACGCAGAGCGTCATGCAACCGGCCCTCACGCTGACGCACACGGCTGAGCAAATCCGTAGCGGTCATTTTGTTGTATGCGTCAAGCGTGGGTTTTTCTAATAGCGCCTGCAACTGTGCTGAAGACTCCGCTGTTTTATCTTGTTTGAGCAGGGTCTCGGCCAAGAACAAGGACGACTCCACTGACTCCGGATTCTCAGTCAATGCAAATTCAAACCATTCAGCAGCCAGCTCATTGTCTTCGCGTTCCAATGCCACCACGCCCTTAGAAAAAGCGCTATGCGCCGGCAGTCGATCGGACTTAGCGGTCGTTATATCGCCCCCGTTCATTGTTGTCGAAATGGTGGCAGTCATTGTGAACCACGCCATCAAACAGAGCGCAGCCGAAGCCATGCTTGCAACGAACTTCAGCGGCATGCGAATTGGGCGTCGCACCACCTTAGTCGGCACCGTCCATTGGTATCCTTCATTGGGCTGGGTTCGCAGGAAATCTGCTCTTAGTGGCGGTTTGCGTAACTCACTGATTAGCTGAAACAAGAGATGATCACGCGCATAGTTCGAGTCCCAAACACTCGCCATAATCTCTGACTTGGCAATTACTCGCTCGCGATTTTGAATAAGTAAATTCAATAGCTTCTGCGCCTTCGGCCGCAACGCCACTTGCTTGCCTCGATGCGTGAGTTGGTAATTCATTGAGTCAAACCTAAACTCATCAAATTTATATACGGTCATTTGAGACACCACTTGGAAGCTTCTATCAGAGTTAATAAGCTTAGCATATCTCACATAGATCATTTCCTTTGCAGCGGTAGTTAGCAGCCAAGGCTTACCGCGCCCTACGCCCTGCCATTAGCAAAGACACGCTAAATTAATACACACATTAATTACCGCAACTCAACAGTGTTAGAGACCACACGTAGATCCCCCCAACTTCTCGGTAGCACAGAATCAGGGCGTGCCTGCAAGAGCCGTTGTCCCTCATTCCCTAAGCCATAACGAAAGCCATTCACCTGTAGGCTTACATCGGTCTCATGTCGACTCACTGATAAACTGAGTGTGAATGACCGACATTGCCGGCCATGGCAGGAGAAGCGACTGGTGCCAGCATCAGCACTGGCAATTCCATTGAGCGTCATTGAGTTAACGATCACCGCTTTGGGTTTGACACGCCCCGTAATAATGTCGCTGTCGGGCGCAGTAACTTTGAGAACCAGCAAACGTTCATCAGCCACGATTTCATCACTTTCAATCCGGACTTCAACGCCCTCTGTAGCAAAACTTGGTGCCGGAGCTACATAAGCCTCATCATCAAAGCCAGCAACAGAGCCACGCTCAAATGGCGTAACCGCGAGCATTGCCGCTGGCAACAGATCGTCAGTGAACGCTACGAACTTGGCGTCGTCGGATCCATTTTCAGCAGCCTGAATAATCGACAAACCACGTGGTGCATCTGGACTATAAGCGGGAACTAAAGTGGCTACAGTAACCAATAATAGTACGATACTACCGCCGGCCGCTGACACGCCCCATGCACGCTTCTCTTGATAGCCATCAGCTGGTAACACATGTGGAACAAATAGCAAAAAGCAGAATACTAAGAACACCGTAAACGGTGCAGCGTATTCTGGAAACAGCATCATTTCTGCCAACGCCGAGGTCGGCACCACCAGCAGCGAGAATAGCAGCGCCGCCAACACCGACAGAATGCTAGCCAACCTTTGTTTATTTATCAGCACCAACAGCGCAGCGACCGTCATTGTCAGCAACGCGGGTACAAACAGAATTGCCGCGCCAGGGAAGAAGAAACTCAATACACCACCGAGCAGTGCTAGACAAAACCACGAAGACGCCAGCAATCGCCAAACAGCAATCGAGCGACCTATCAGCATAAACGCTAACAGCGCCCCCAACAAAGCCGCCGCGTGTTGTGTCGCTCGCAGCGCCCATGGATGCGCCGCTGCATAATGTGATTCCGGCCGCATTGCATCGACACTAAACGAGGCCGCAACCGCAAAGCTAACGCCAAGTAAAATAGCTAAAAACGGAAAGGCCAACGCACGCACCGGCGAGCCCGCACCTTTAACCACGAACACGGCTAACGCCATTAGTCCGCCGAAGATAATCAGTGGCATGCCGACTACTTGTGGTAGCGAAATGATCGATAAACCCAAGACGTCAGCATAAATCCACTGTTGCTCGGGTTCATCACCTGATTGCGCCAACAGTGCTTCGACGGTATTCAAAGCACTGACGCCCATATGAAAAAACGAGCGTTGATCGAGCATCGCCAAATTGTCTCGTGGCGTGTGATAAAACTCTGGCGAACCGCCGATCGCAAAATTATTGGCATCTATACCGAGTTTTAAGAACTGCGTAACGTCGGTGCCATTCGGCATTCGTTGATACACATCCGCCGCCAGCGAATTGGTCGACGCCGTCTTAATATCAGACTGCATCGCAGCGATATCACGACCATTTGGTGTGCTTGTTTGAAACATCGCAACTGGGCCACTCACTCCACGCGCTTCCATACTAACTACGGCACTGACCAGTTTAGCCACGGGGTCTTTTGCAACGAACGAAGCCGCGCCCACCAAACCAATTTCTTCACCATCGGTGATCAGCACCAACACTGGCCGCGCTAACGCTCGACCTTTCAACAAGGAAGCAATTTCTAGGCTAGCGGCCACACCAGCGCCATCATCCCCAGCGCCCGGCCCTGCCGGCACCGAATCATAATGCGACGCAATCATCACCGCGTTTGGCCCAGCTTCACCGACCCAAAACAGTATATTTTGCACTTGCGCGCATCGC
Source organism: Arenicella xantha (assembly GCF_003315245.1). Classification (NCBI taxonomy): domain Bacteria; kingdom Pseudomonadati; phylum Pseudomonadota; class Gammaproteobacteria; order Arenicellales; family Arenicellaceae; genus Arenicella; species Arenicella xantha. The sequence continues at coordinate 543,746 of NZ_QNRT01000002.1, forward strand.
ATCGCTTGTCGGCCTTCACTGCAGTGGAAATCATCACGTACGATCGGGCTAAAACCCAAAGCCCGAATCTCAGTCAATAGACGCTCACGTACCGCATCATTCGAGACCGAGTCGACAGGATGTGGCGCTTCATCATCAAGCAAACGAACCAACCGTGAGAAAGCTTGGTCTGAGTTAAACGCATGCTCCGGATCAACCGACGGTGGACTAACCGTATACAATCGCAGGGTAAACACCAAGAACAACACAGCCGTCATAACGACTAAGCGAAAGACCACATTCTTATGCATACACTCTTCCTTCACCAATCGACTGACGTTTAACTAACACGCCAACTAATCTCCAGTTAACAATAGCTTCAAACTATCACACTTCTACGCATATCGTGAAGCTGCGAAAAATACACCACGCATCTACAACCACGCAGACTGTGAACTAGACAAGTTCATTAGCTGAACCACGCGAGAAGAGTTACCGTTGCTAGTGGCTAAGCGACTGTGACGTTTATCGCTACCTTGGTTTCAGTCGCTTCAATTTATCTTGCGAGACTTTCCTTGATCTAGAATCAAATGTTTGGTTATCATTCGCTGGATAAAAGACACGAGAATGTCGCAAAACAACGAGAACATTATGCAAAGCTGGCTAGGTTTATTAGTATTATTATTGTCCCAAAGCACGTTAGCGGGCGAAATCCAAACGCACACAGACAATGGTGGACGCGCTCACTTTAGCTCCAAGCAAGCAACTGCAAGCAACGTGTCTTCCAACGATTCGTCGGCACTAAAAATCGACAGTCGTTTTATGCTCGGTCGCTGGCAAAGTGAAGAGTATTCGGCGTATGGAACAGTAATTCCGGCGCAAGTATATGTCTTCACAGCAACGACTCAGGGAGTTGAAGGAGTGTCGCAAACGTTGCCGGTAACGGCTTACTCAGTTAATGGCAAAGTAATTTCCGTAGAGGGCTCAATCAGTCAAAACTATACGGTTATTGACCGCAACACCGTAAGCTATGACACTGGTGTCGTGGGAACAAAGACATTGCGCCGACTGTAGCTTTGTATTACGCCATCCAGCCCACAGTGGTAACACGAGCGCGACGGCAATATTAGCCCTAGCCTGAGGCTTAGTGGCTCCCAACATTACACAAATTGCTTGATCAGCAAGCTACTCGACTTTGAATGATTGTCGTTGAGGCTTGCTTACTTACTGCCTTGCTCACCGAATCACTTGGCGGTCTACGGCAAACAAGATTCACTCAGCTTAGGCGACTATGCTAATCCAAGAACATGCTAATCCAAGAACATGCTAATCCAAGTCGCGGCACTGATTTAGTGAGCGTCGTCATAGCCATACCCCATCGCCTTCGTTCGGAGCAATGCACCAAGGCAACGGTGTTCTATACCGTTGCCCCGCATTGTTAATTAAAAAAGATCGCCTTGTGCGCTTTAATTAAAAATTTTCTAGAACCGTTCGGCGGGCATTTCAATAATATTCTCTTTATCTTTCGGTGCGTTCTTGTGCTCTACCTGCGGTTTTGGCATGCCAACTTGGATTGGTACCGAGAAGCTGCGACCCATCAATCCCTTACCGTGAATATCGAACTCTCGCACCGACACATTCAAGTAGTACAAGCCATTAGTTGGAGTGCCTAGCACAACGTCGACATTACTGCTTGGAGTCGTCGGCAAGTTTAGGCTGAAGCTCTGCGAATTTAACAGCACCATACCTTCGTCCGCATTTAGCTTGACCTGCAATTGGCCCTGAGTCTTTTGCGCCGAAAATGCCAAGTTGACGTTGATTGTTTCGCCCGCGCTGATGGTCTCAGGAACTTGGTAGGTTAACGCAACCGACGCACCCGGTTTGCCGTGTTGCGGATTGATCGTGTGTGTCACTAACGGTTTCGTGTCAGCAAGTTGCGCCGACATATCATTCGCGGATGCCGTGTTACTCACACTAATCAGTGTGCTGAACATGACTGTAATAGCAGCAATTGGAATAAAAATTGATTTTTGCATGATGCTCTCGTTCAGTTAGGTGAGGAAAAAATTGAGATGTCGAAACAGGCAACACCGCTCGCGCCGTTCTCGATGTTGTAGTCATTGATCGACATAACATGGTCACCACTCGTTAGCGCACCAGTTGCTTGTTCAAAATCCACGTCGGTCGAATTACCTTTAAATTTTGATACGCCGTTGTGCACGATATCCAACTCTGGGTCTGTGTCCATTCCTTGGTTGGTGGAAGGCGTTTTACTTGCCTCCACAGTGTAGTTGCCGTCGAATGGCACATTAAATGTCAAGAAGCGATAGTTGGAAAGCTTGTTACCGTCGCTGCCACTATTGAATTGCGTAATAGTACACACATTGACGGCGCTGCCGCCGACAGTAATCGAGGTATACACCGGTAGCACGTTATTCGCCACATCGGCATTGTTGGTTTCGGTAGAGCCGGTTGCATCAATCGTAGACCCAACAATAGACTGGCCATCAACTATTGCACTGATACCCGCAGCTTGAGCAGCGTTGTTGGCTTTCAACGCACTAATGAAGGAGAAGATGCTGGTGTAGACTGGACTATTCTTTTGCTCGTTAACCAACACGTTGTAGATTGGTGCGAGACCCAGTGACACGGTGTCAGGGCCATCGTCAGCGCTGTCATACAGATCGTAGAGAATCGATTGAACGCTGCCTTCACTGTACCAGCCGGGATTAGTCCAGCTATTCTGTTCAACATCAATAATGAATCCGCTGGCTTGCTCGCTGCCAGATGTGTCTACGTAGATCGGATCGTCGGTGATGATGCCTGATAGCGCATTGCCAAAGCCTTCGCCAAATGCAACGCGCATATCAACACGATCAGCATCGCCATGATCACCGCCGGGGCTATCTGAACGTGACAGCTTGTCTTCGAAATAGTGTCCCCACTCGTGCAAAATGATGTGGTCATCAAACTCATCGGTGTCACTGTTTTCTTTACCTAAGATATAGAGTTTACCGTCACCATAGAACGAAGTGCCAATCGCACCAGCAGCTAAATTCTGTGGCGAAGTGGGGGCGTTGTTCACACTCCAGTTAACTACCAAAGGTGGAAACACTACGCTCGGATCGACGTTCACGATGTCGCTTATTGCTTCATAAATGGAATCCAAGATCGCGAACGGTGCGGCCGCACGAACACCCGTGTATGAGCTTTGTCCCCAGCCAGCGTTGGCATTAAGGTTTCTAGTCCCGGTTGCACTAATTAGACTTGGCGACGTTTCGGCTAAAGTGTAAAGCGCATCGGCACTCGTGTTATCAACCACTTTGACATCGTATTGGGCGCCGGAGGTTTTTAGTAGTTCTGCTCGAACACGTAACCTAACTGGTTGATTTTGCGGAATGTCAAAGAGGTACTCGCCGTTTGCCAGAGTTTCTTTAGTTTGCAATACAGTGTTAGCACTATCTAACAGTTCAATGGTCGCGCCGCGCACAGGCTGCTGTGTGATGTTGGCGTAATCAAGAGCGGTTGACGGCGTAGATATCGCGGCTATACGGTCATACGTGATGAAGCCATGTAGAATAGCCGGACCGTTAAAAATGATTAATGAGACGGTCGTCAGATCGCTACCAACGGCATTGGTTGCGGTGATAGTGAATTCGGTTTCAGGATGCGTTGTTCCCGGTGTTCCGACAATTTCGCAGGTCTTTGCATCCGCAGATATTTGAATACTCAAACCCTGCGGTAGCGCCGGTGATACTGAGCAATCAGTTATATCAGGTCCACCAGTATTACCAACCGATAGGGTTATCGGTCCATCAGTTGTATAAAAAATGGGTTCGGGGAAGCTTTGTAAATTAGGGGCAGTAGGGCCGTCAAATAACAAAAGGCTAATTACGGCAGTCAGAGCACGTGTATCTTGCTGGCCAAAAGCTGAGGTGCTAAAGCTCAATGTCGTTGCTAGCAGCAGGCTTATAAGCAGCCCAACACGTTTTGTTGACCCATTTTTATAGGTAGACGAGTAGTTCATTATTTGTGAGGCCTGAGGTTATTCGAATTTGAATCGCGAATAGGCTATTCGATAGAGTCATTTCACGCAACAAATTATGCCTACGATCGGCAAAAAAATCAGATAACAAGAACGATGTCAATTAACATCATTGTAATGAACAGCATCATTTAATCACCCAAGCGACCACGCACTTTGCACATGTTGAGCTAATGCTAAAGAGTGCGTAAAGTGTGACCTTAAATATTTTGAGCATTCACAGCGACGGTACTTCTAGCCCAACTCGCGATGTAGTCAAGCTAGTTAATCCGCACCGTTGCCCAACGGAGGTTCAATGCGCGCCTTAAAATCTTAGCTAAATTCGAAACGCGTTTTTTTGCTAAGATAAACACAACATAAAGCGTATACGAAACAACACTTGTTCACGGACATTCAATAGTAAGCCGCAATAGACATACATACGGATCTTTCAGGTGGGGTCGCAAAATGAGAATGAGGCAGATCGTCATGTATCACAAAACAATATATTGCGCCCTATTGCTGACGCTGGCATTTACCGCTGGTTGTGCCAATGATCCTTACACAACAATTACCATCGTACGCCACGCCGAAAAAATAGCCGATGGAAGCAAGGACCCCTCATTAACGAATCAAGGCAACGCAAGAGCACTCGCGTTACGAGATAAGTATACAAACACACCAATTTCAGCGGTGTATTCGACCAGCACCAATCGTACTAAGCAAACCGCTATGCCGCTTGCTATCGCTAACGGTCTTACTGTCACGAGCTACAGCACGCCCGAGGAAGTTGCCACAGCGATAATCAGCAAGCACGCTGGTGAGCACGTGGCAGTAGTTGGGCATAGTAATACGGTAGGCGACATTATTTTGGCACTTGGTGCACAAATACCCGAAGGCTTAACCCACCCTATGGATGAAAGTGATTACGATAATTTGGTCATTGTTTTAATCAATAACAACGGGCTGGCGACCGCCACACACTCCACATACGGCAAGGTCTCACCATAGAAATGGCTCCTCTCGGCCAAACTCGACAACTGTCGTTTGACCCTAACGATGCTAGGCCAAACGCAGCATGCAACAACCGTATCTCCGATTCCAGTTTCCTGTTAGCTCACACCAACCTCCGCCAGCGCGACAAACAGCTGTGACAGCATCAATTTTTTGTTACTAACGCATCGCACTCAGTAAAGAGTCAGCGAACAGCAATAGCTGTTCGCTGTTCGCTGTTAAAACAATCAGTGCGTTTATTGAACCTCGTAAGCACCAATATCGCAGCGATTAAGCACTCGCACATACCCTCGTTGATCACGGCTCAATGGTGAACCGCTGATCGCGCTGACACAGTTGTTAGCGCCTGAGTCTACGGCATTACTTGCCGAAGAAATCGCGTGCGTCTGGGTAAATCCTCCATTATTGCTTAAATTTGAATCTAAACCTGACACGCTGCCAAGGCTAAACGGCAACGCAAACCCGTATGGCCCAGAGTTGGCTCCATTATTCGGGTCGCAGGACAATGTATCAGTCAGGTTATGCTCTCCAACAATGAAGCCATTCGCGCCATTAAAGTCACACTCCACTCCGGTGTTTTTAGAAAAAATGGAATTTGATATCACTTTATCACCGGTATTTAACAAAGTATGAAAGCTTAGAACCGAGCCGTTAGCTCGGTCTTTGCTGTGGTTCGCAAAGAATGTGCTGTTGGCAATACCGGCAAGGTCGTAGGCCGACCGAAACTCGATAGCTGAGCCTTGTTGTAATGCCGAATTTTGGCTAAAGGTTGAGTTATCCACAGACAGTGACTCAACACTAAGAGCACCTCCTTCAGTCGCGCTGTTTCCATAAAATGTCGAGCGTCGAATATCTAAGATATTTGTACCAATATCGTATAACGCACCACCGGCAAGCTCGGCGTTATTCTTGAAAAAAGTTTCATTAGTTAGCTTGGCATGCAGCGAGGGCGAGCCAAACGTCGAAAGAGCTATAGCGCCGCCCTCTCCAACCGCCGAATTTCCCGTATAGGTATTTTGATTCGCGCTGATATTATTGGTTTGCCACGCGAATATAGCCCCGCCGCTCCAAGACGTACCCGACCCAACCGGCTGCGCTTTATTTTGGTCAAAGGTATTTCGAAATATCTCTATGCCATCGCAATAACCACAAGCTATCGCTCCACCGCCGCCATCGTTGTTGATTGGCAAGCTAGACAATACTTTATTCTGGCTAAATTCACTCTTACCAATCAACAAGTTGCTGTATGCACTAAGCGAGCTATTGTCACGCCCCGCTAAATAGATTGCACCACCGTAGCGCCCTGCGGT